>JBFWME010000004.1:0-48616 GCA_050251755.1 Lawsonibacter sp.
GCGCCTGTCGCCTGATAATACTGGTTGGTGGGATTGAGCACCTGCTCTCCGGTCAAGATTCGCGCAATCTGATTTGGGCCTTTTCCGCCAGCACACAGATCGAAGATGCGCCGCACCACGGGCGCGGATTCATCATCTGGTACGATCTCCTTGGACTGTGCGTCGCGCTTCTTGTAGCCGTAGGGTGGTTTCCCACCCAAACGTTCGCCGCGCTCCGCCTGCATCTTTTTGATGGCGCGTACCTTCTTGCTGGTGTCCTTGGCGTGAAGCTCGTTTGCCCAGTTGCGAATGGGGTTGAAGTCATTGCTGCTGGCTACCAGAGAATCCACACCGTCATTGACCGCAATAAAGCGCACACCTTTTTCCGGGAAGTAGATCTCCGTGAACTGACCCACCTGTAAATATTCGCGTCCCAGACGACTGAGATCCTTTACGATCAATGTGGACACCTCGTCACGCTCAATCATGGCCATAATCTTTTTCCAAGAGGGCCGCTCGAAGTTGGTGCCGGAGTAGCCATCATCAGCGAGGAAGATGGTGTTGTCAAAGCCATTGTCCTCCGCGTACTTTTCAAGAAATAATTTTTGGTTGTGAATGGAGTTGGACTCACCCTGCCGCTCGTCCTCCTGACTGAGTCTGCCGTAGAGTATATTGTATTTTTGGCTTGCCATAAATTTTGACCTCCTTATCGTTGGGGCAAGCCGATACGGGGTACGCACAGTATACCGCACCGGCTCGGCCAAGTCTATTGAAATCTCAGGCGCCGTGGGCAGTTTTTGCAAGGTCGGCGTCGATGAGGGAAAGCAACTTATCCGTGGGCGTAACACTCACCTCTCCCGGAAATACAGAGGTCACATGAAAGGCCTTTCCGCCGATGAGCATATCCCGCTCGCTGACCATGTGACCATCTCTCTGCCAGTAGGCAGCGTCTCGGAAGCTTGTGGTAACCGTGCCGTCCCCGCCATCCCGTAGTATAGCGTGTTCCGGACAGTAACCGCCCAGCATTCCGGTATCTCTATATTCCTCGTATTCTGTTCTCATAGAACTCCCTTCCTCTCTTTGTAGTCATGAAATTTTTGCATCTTCAATTAATAGTCTGTTGCCAGCTTTGCTCATCCTCATGGTCATCCGCCTTATGGCCGAGGGCGATTTTCTTTTCACGCTCTTTGGTGAAAACCTTCCGATCAGTGTATGGATTTATCGTCGTGGCGTCCTTCAAGGGAACAGTATCCTGACTCCGTTCCAGAGCGTGTCCCAGCTCGACCATGCTGCCCAGAGCACCAGCAAGATCACCGGGATCAGCAGCCACGCCGGGCTGAGACGTGGCAGGTGCAACCGTGGGAGAGAGATACGCCGCTCTCTCCGTTTCCCAGCCTGATGCATCATCTCCCGCATCGCCGCCACATCCCGCGCCAGCGCCGCGATCTGCTCCTGGGTCGGGTACGTTCTCGGCCTTTGGGAAAGTTCCCGCACAAGGGCCGCTTGCGCGGCTACGCGGCGCTCCAGCGAGATCATTGTACTCATCAGTTCTGCCCACTCCGCCTGCGTCGGATGCGGCTCTGGCTGTGCTGGCACCGGCGTTTGCTGTTCCAGTGAACTCTGCGGATGGTTCAGCCGCTTCAATTCCTTCATGGACAATTCCCGCTCGGATTCGGAACTCACGTTCCATCGCCTCCTTCAGATATCGTTCGTCGTGCAGCCGGTCATCCCGGCACTTCATTCCGCCAGGGATCGTGTAGGTGATATTTTTTCTGGAATCCTGCCAGCGGACATCGTAACCCTCGGTGCGCATCAGGGTAATGAACTCCTCGCGGGTTCCGGCGTAGCGCATGCACTCGTCGATGGTGTCCATGAGCCGGAACTTCCAGCTCTCGCCCCGTGCCGCGGCATGGTACTCCGCCGTGGACATGGACTTCACTTTTTTCTTTTTCTGGCCTTTCTGAAATACCGGCAGGTTAAACATCTTGCATACCTGATCGTTTCGCTGCCTGAGCTCGACCAGCTCTGGTTCGCTGATGTGGAGCTTTCGTCCATCCTCCAGCGAGACGCTGTTGATGATAAAATGCGAGTGAACATGGCCGCGGTCGGTATGGGTGCAGACCAGCACCTCGCGTCCCTCGAAATACTTGCCAAGCTCCATCGCTGCCGCGTGCGCCGTGACTGGATCGACGTCAGCGCCCTTGGGGAATGACTGCACCATGTGGAAGAACAGAATTTTGTCATCCTTGTGGTAGAGAAGCTTCGTGCTGAGAAAATCGTCATAAACGCTCTCGGGCCGACAGTTAATTCCGCTGACCAGAGACTGTCCCTGCCACAGCGTTTTCTCATCCCGCTTCGTGTACTCCATGACCGCCGCCATGCAGGGGCGGTTCTGCCCCCTGCGGTAATTTGTAAAACTGATGATGGCTATTTCGTCCACCTCCCTCGTTCGGCAATCTCCCGCAGCGTCTCGCTGATCGCTTTCAGCGCCTGCGCCGTTTCACCGAGATTGGCAACCGACACTCTGCCCATGTTGGCCAACACCGTGAGCTGGTTGAGGTTGTTGCCGATGGCGCGCTGCTGTTTCAGGACTTCCTTCAGATCCTCCACGACCACCACCTGCCTGCCGAGGCAGCAGCGTGTGACGTAGTTGCTCTGGGAGAGCCGCGCCTGTTTTGCTTTTCGCTTGATGGTATCCAGATCGTCAGACGCGATCCGGATGCTGAACGTGGTGTCTTTCATAAGATCGGTCCTTTCAAAACTCTCGTCCCCTCGGAGAGCGGAGGGGAAGGCCGAAGGGGAACTGGTTCCCCTTCGAAGTTGCGCCGCCGAAGGCGGTAACAGCACTTCCGCAGAAGTGCTCGCAACTTAAAGTGGGCGCGGGCTTCTGCCCGCAAACTGGGCGTTTGGCGGGGCGGCGGCTCTGTCCGACGTCCAGACAAACGCGATGCTGGCTCTCCCCGAAAGGGGAGAAATTCCCCCGCCGGGCATCTACGCATCCTCCCGTGACAGGTGTGACAGCTGTGACGGGAGATTCGGTACTGAGCCTGTGTCGGGTTTGCCGTCATTCCCGTCACTGCCGTCACCCACAAGAGCCAGAAGCAGCTCGCGGCGGTCGCGGGTGCGGTGGGTTTCAAACTTGATTCCGCGCGCCGCTAGTTCGTCCCGGCAGCGGATCAGGCGCTTGGTCAGGGCAGCGGGAACGAGCGGTTCGCCGCTCCATCTCTCCAACGCTTCCGCCAGCTCCGTGGCCGTGCCGGTGAACGATTTGCGCTCGCTGAGAAATTCAGAGAGAAAAATAGTGAGCTCATCCCGCGGCTGCGGCTCCGTGGTGACGCTATCCGAGAGCAGGTTCCAGACGTGGGTATCGCTATTGAACTCCAGCGTCAGCTCCCGGTATTCGATGTCCCGCCCGGTGCAGTAAAGCGTCGCGGTGCTGCCGCCACGCTTGTCCTTGCGGAGAACAAAGTTGGAGTCCGTCGCGCCGCTGATCCCCGTGGTGCCGGAGATCATGTTCATGGGATCGTCGTCGTTCATCTTCCGCAAGTGGTGGATGAGCAGGATCGCGATGCGGTGTTTGTCCGCCAGCTCCTTGAGGATGCCGAGATCACGGTAGTCGCTGGCGTAGGGATTTACATCATTTGCAATACTGCGGATGCGCTGGAGCGTATCAATGACGATGAGCGCGGTGCCGGGGTGCTCTATGATGAAGCGCTCGATCTGCTGCTCCAGACCGCCACGGAGCTTTTCCGACATGGTGGAAAAGAATAGGTTGTCCGGTGCTTCGTCTGTGATATCCAGCAGCCGGTTTTGGATTCGGGAATAGCTGTCTTCCAGGCAGAGGTACAATACATCGCCCTGCGTAGACGGGAACTCCCACACGGCTTCGCCCTTTGCTACACAGAGGCACAGCCACAACGCCAGCCACGATTTTCCCACCTTTGGCGCGCCGGCGAGGATGTGCAGTCCCTGTGGCAGAAGCCCGCCGATGGTGAAGCGGATCGGCGGCAGCGGCGTGGTCATCAGGGTTTCGCCGTCTATGGCGTCCAGCCTGTGTTGGTTCACCGCCGGTTCTTTGGCAATTGTCATTTTTGTTCCTTCCTTTCTTTTGAGAATTGAGAGACTCTTGGTTCTATCGTCAGTGTAGCAACTTTCCCTCTTGCGGTCTCCGTTTGAGCGTGATAACATATAACATGTAAAAACGATTTATCGTATATAGCTTGGAGGAACACATGGATAGAGCGAAATCAACCGCCGATGAGTTCGCGGCGCCGCTTACGCTCTCGCTGGAGGAGAACAGCTGCATGTTTACAATCAAGTGGCGGGACGCGCCAGGAATGCTGGTGGAGAAATTTGAGTCCCCGCAGGAGCTCCTGACGGTATTTCTCAACGGGGATTATCTTCGGCTGATCACGACGAGGGATCTGCTCAATATGGAGTTGACGGACGCTCCGCAGTTTTATGAGTGGCTGACCACCTATGACCGGGAGATGGTCATGAATCTGATTGGACAGCTCTATTTTTCCGAGTCCGCCGACGTGAACGCGCTGTCTCCGAGTCAGCGGCTGCGGGTATATCTCACCTTTGACCGAACGCTTTTCTCCGTAGAAGCGCGGGAGCAGGAGTACTCCTGCTTTTGGAAGGTACTGCACAATCATGCTCTCGCGGACGAAGCCTTCGGGAAATATGCCGGGCAAAATAAGCGCCGGAGTACGGGTACGAGACGTGAGGCTGATTTTGAGGCTGCTTGCAAAACGGTGAAGGAATACAATCTTCTAATTCCCCGCGGAAACATGGCACGGTTTGAGGAGCCGCAGGAGCTGGTGATGTATCTGCTGCGGGATACGATTCTGTCGGATAAGCATATTAAAAAGTGCGAATTCTGCGGCCGGTTTTTCATTCCCCGTCGAAGCACGAGGCTGTACTGCTCGCCGGCGTGCGCCAGCAAGCAGCGGAATCTGGACGGCTTCTGCGGCGAGAAAGAAATCAGCGCTGCATACAAACGCATTGTGGCCAACCTCACCGCCAAGGATAAAAAGCAAAAAGAGCTCCGCCGCCAGTATTGCCTGGACGGCGGAGCCGTGGTGAAGCCGCGCGAGGTGCTGCGGCAGTTTTATGACGAGAACTATACCCATCAGGAGCAATTCCGCTCCGCATGGAAGACCCTGAATAAGGCAGAGAAAAAAAGCTGGGCGGATCGTCAGGCATACGAGCATGCCAAAGCGGATTATCTTTCCTGGCTGGACAGTCGGCTCAGTTACGCCAAGCGAATTCACATCGACCAGGACAGCTATCTGGAAGAACCCTGAAGCGCAAGAGAGGGAGCGGCAATGACCGCTCCCTTAACGCTGTGGCTGGCTTGCCATCAGATTGACTTTTTGCGTCTTACCGTCTCGGAAATATATAGAATCAGTTCTTCAGGCGTAGGTATATCTTTTTCACATGGGACAGCGTCCCAAAACGCCTTGACCTTTGGATCGGTGCTGCACAGGCCGTTCAGCATGGCAATCTGTATCTGCTTTCTTACATATTCCGGTGAAACACTGTCACGATCGGCGATTTTCCTGATAGCGTTTTCAGCTACGATCCGCTTTGCTGTTTTGCTTCCGCTCTTTTTCTTACCCACGTTTCCAACCCCACAACTATAATTTTTTTGGTACGACCGGTTCATCAGATATTTTTTTGCGTAATGAAGGCCGCGGCTCAGGCACCCTATCATTTTTCATTATCTCTGCATGCAGTTCTCGCTGATAATACGCCTACGGGAAATGATGCCTTCACAGGTACCCCGATTTTTATAATTTTATTGTTAAAAGAGATGCAGTTTCTTCCGGCTCTTTTGGCACGATACAGCGCTTTATCCACGGCTTTATAAAGATCGATCAGCAAATCGTCTGGTTGTGGTGTACTCGTCGCAACGCCTATGCTGACAGATAAAAAAATGCCTGGATTGTTTTCCAAGGCTGTTGTGACTTTCAAATTGATAATGGATGAGGAAAGGGATTGCGCCATTTCCAAAATACGAGCATCGCTCGCATCCGGAAGGAAAATTAAGAACTCATCTCCACCGATTCTGCCTATAATGTCTGTCTCCCGCCTGAAGCAGCTTTTTATGCTGTCCGCCACCTGCCTTAAGATGTTGTCACCCTCCGGATGTCCCAACGTGTCATTATAGCTTTTGAAATAATCAATGTCAGCCAGAATGACGCCGACTTTTTTCTTATCCCGCTTGCAAAGAGCCCAGGCGGTACCTACAGCCTGCTCCAAACCGTTGCGGTTTAGCAGGTGCGTTAAGGCATCCGTTGTTGCTTCCGTTTTCAGGCGGTTTATTTCCTCAATTTCGTTTGTAAAGGAACGGGTGATGGCCTTGCCAGTTATGCCGGAGATGAAAAACGTCCCGGCATTTATTAGGAAAAGAATCAAAAACAGTTCAAAGCGTATTTGGCCCAGGCCAAGTAAAACCGCTGGGATGCCTGTTGTCACGATAAGCAGTAATAACAAGTCCCGGAATGAGATCACGAAAGCCGCGCCACATAGCATAAGAATTGCGGAGCAGTATACGGACAGGCGGACAGGCAGCCCTTCCGCCTCAGCCGCCGGAAGAAACATCAATAGGCCAATGAATATGATAAACGCGACGGACAATCCAGCTCTCTGCTTATTGAAAGCTTTTATCTTGCTTCTCACTTGCTGCTCTGTCCGGCTTTCACGATCTGCCATGATGTACTCCTATAAATCCTGTAATTGTTTTTTGGCTCGTTGGCATTCACTTACCGCTTTGATTTTCCAGCTAAACCGCTCATCGCTTTATGCCTTATATTGAGCATATGTACGTATGCCCATTATAGGGCATAATTTAGTTAAAGTAAAGGGTAATGGGGATGAATAAGCTGATTTCTTATGCACCACTGTGGGAAACGATGAAGCGGAGAGGCGCAACCACCTATACTTTGAGGAATAAAGGAGAATATGATAACATCAGCGGATCTACAATTCTGAGGTTGCAGAAGAATGAGTCCGTTTCAACCAACACGTTGAATTCTCTTTGCAAAATCCTTAATTGCGAATTATCTGATATAGCCGAATATATACCAGATTAAGCAGAAAAGTGGATTGGAGAAATAAAAGGTCGCACGAGCGTAATCAGGTCGGCTGGAGCAACGTTTTTTATATTTCGTCTCTCTCCCGCGATACAGAACAGGCGTTCAACCCGGCTTGCTTTGCCGGCGTTGAACGCCTGTTATCGTAGTTGTTCAATTCGTTTACCATCTGCCATGCCAATTTGAAGCCGCAGATGAAACTGTCCATCGAAAGGTCGGTTGCCATCATGTTCAGATCATCAACGATCCGCAGCACGAGCTTTCGCTGCTCCACCGGGAGTTTGTCTCGCAGCAGTGTTCGGTTCGCTTCGACCGCCTGCTTTAAATCTGCCATCTCCGGCGGCGTGTAAAAGCTGTCATACAGCGCTTTCAGGATTTCGTCCATGTGCCTCGCCTCCTTGTAGCAAGACACAATATCACGAAAGAGTCAAGAAGTCTACGGATTTATTGCAAAGAATAGGCTATGTCCTAACCTCCATGCCAGACTTCCGCAAGCAGGAAGCCTTGATAAACCTGCTACTATACTATTATTATAATGCACAAATATAGGCCCGTAACATATGCGCATATTTCACAATTATTTTTACGCAGCATTTTTCCATTTGCGACTTACTTTTTGAAAATGATAAAATCATAGTATTAAAAAGGAGGTAAACAACCCATGAAACGTATAAAAGCAGCCTGTGTCGAGCAGACAATCCATTTTCAATTGAAAGAGGATTTGGGGCATGTGGCGGCAGCCCACGTTGTTAAAGATGAACTTGAGCGCTATAAGACTCAACTCAATCGTAGCCGCACAAAATTCAAGATAGTAGAGGAAGCCGTTCAACCTGATGATTCCATTATCATTAAAATTAAGAAGCAATACGCCGGGCATAACTGTGGAGATTATCTGGATTAATTATACCAAGGGAGATGGTAATTATGAAGCGTATTAAGTATGCCTGCTTAGATCAGACAATTCACTTTCAACTCAGAGAAGATTTGGTTGGCCATGAGGCCGCTGCAAGAGCAGTCAAAGACGAACTGGCTCAATTCAAAGCACAGCTTGAGCAAAAACACTCAAAATTTAAGATTTTTGAAGAAACTATTCAACCAGATGATTCCATTATTCTCAAGATTAAGAAGCAGTATAACGATTATGATTGTGGAGATTATTTAGCATAATTATTTCTACATACCGATAAGTCCCATTGATTTAAAATAGTCTTTGGCTGAAAACAAAACCACTAAAATGGTCAGGGAAGCCGCGGCTTCCCTGACCATTTAGTATATATGTTTATTCTGCCGGCTGTAGTGAAAATTCTGCTTCTTCTTGCTTTAGCCGTCCTTTAAAAAATAAGCCGAAAACAGTTCTGACAAGCGGCTGAATAAAAAATAGCTGAGAGAAAAATGCGAGCGGAAAGTTATGCATGACTGTGTGCAACCAAAGGGAAAGAAACGACCACAGTGATGTAATATCACCCCAACAATATAAAAATGTTGCAATAAAGCTCATCATCGGGCACATCAGGCCGACTGTGGTGCAAATGATCGCAGTCTCAACCATGAAGGGCTTGTTCTCACAGGGATTTACAACGCGGAACGCGAGTTTTACCGAGTACGGGCTACCGACAAATATTTCGAGTAAATAGGCACATATGAACTCTATCAGAACAACGGCCCAAATCTTGCAGCTGTGACCGAAAATTGGTACGCCGTATTCCTCTAGCTGCGCAAGTGTAAATCCATTCACGTAAGAAAGATTATAAAATACGAACAGGTGTACCGTGATCACAACGGTTATGAATGCGAAAACCAGTTTTTGAAATTTTGTTGTTGGCATAAAATGTTCCTCTCCTAAGCTAAAAATTAATTTTCCTCATTTGAGCAAAAAAATAGACACATGCCGGACTTTGTACGTAATCAGGTTTACGTGCAAAGCACCACATGTGTCGACTTGTATATAGTACAGTATTTTATCGTTAAAGTCAAGCCTGGAACTCATACTGTCCGAATAAGTTGCCATGCGCCTTCCATCAAAACTCTATATTGTTTTAATGGAAGCATAACCGTCGGACGACCTACGTTTGATCTCTATTTCCAGCGTCTGCGCTTCGTCTGGATGTTCACAGAAATATTGCTTGGCAGCATCGCGGCCTTGACCAATGCGAGCCTCTCCCATATAGAACCATGAACCGGATTTCTGGACTAAATCATATTCTAGCCCGATATCGACCAACTCACCAGCCTTCGAGATGCCTTTGCCGTACATGATGTCAAATTCCGCGCGGCGAAAAGGAGGCGCAACCTTGTTTTTTACCACTTTAACGCGAGTGCGGTTTCCAATAAATTCTGTTCCTTGCTTAATCGACTCCACACGGCGGATGTCTAATCGGACAGAGGAGTAGAACTTCAGGGCGCGCCCGCCAGTTGTGGTTTCGGGATTGCCATACATGACTCCGATCTTCTCGCGGAGCTGATTGATAAAAATGACGATACTGTTCGTTTTGGAGATGCTGCCTGTTAGTTTCCGCAGCGCTTGGCTCATAAGCCGTGCGTGGAGTCCCATGTGACTGTCGCCCATTTCTCCCTCAATTTCGGCCCGGGGAACAAGCGCGGCCACAGAATCTATCACAACGACAGACAACGCCCCGGAGCGGATCAGCGAGTCGGTAATCTCCAGCGCCTGCTCCCCATCGTCCGGCTGAGAGATCAGCATATTATCCGTGTTTATACCCAGCGCGCGGGCATAACTTGGATCAAGTGCGTGTTCGGCGTCGATATAGGCAACCTCTCCGCCCTGTTTTTGCGCCTCGGCGACGATATGAAGTGCAAGCGTGGTTTTACCGGAAGATTCAGGGCCATATATCTCGACAACTCGTCCCTTGGGTACGCCGCCCACTCCCAAGGCCAAGTCCAGCCCAATAGAGCCTGTCGGCAAGACATCTACTGAAAGCTGCATTCTATCTCCCAAACGCATAATTGAGCCTTTCCCATAGACACGCTCAATTTGCGTGATTGCTTTCTCCACTGCCTGTTTTTTATCCAGGGCAGGCACGGCGGACGGAATGCGACTCCTATCTGATGACATCTATCCTGTCCTCCTGTTCATAAATAAGCAGGAACCCTCCTCGTTATTTTTTTACTTCATCAGGGGTATAACGCCCTTCCGTCACATATTCCGCAATCAAAACACACTGTTCCAAGTCCAGCTTTGTCTGTCGAAAGCTTGCCTCCAAAATGTTGAATGATTCTAACGATGAATGGCGCATATCAGATTTGTAGAAACTGGTTTCGTGCGCAACTGCTTCATTGAACTCGCAACCGTTCATTTTACATTCATTAAAGTGACACTCGGTAAGATCGGAACCGAAGAAGCGAATATTGCACAGATCAACCTTATGGAAAGACTGCTTGCGCAGTACGGTATAAGACCAGTCGCCGCCGATGATCTGCGCAAGCCCGCACTCGGCATTAAAAAAGTCCGACCCTGTCATCTTACAATCTTCCAATATTGTCGCAAAAAACGAGGCGTTATTAAATTTACAGGACAGAAAGGCACAATCCTTTATTGTCACACCATTCAGTCGCGCATTTGTGAAATCGCAGGACTCAAATGTACAACCATACATCACATCTATTTCCGAAAAATCTGTGAAGCGGAAATTGCACTTGTCAAATTTCACGCGGGACAATTCAGATGCTTCTATCAGTTCCTTTGAAAAGTTATAGGATGAATAGGAGCTTTTTTCAATTCGCACTGTTAGTACTCCTTTTATTTACGGCTTTTATTCATGCAGGCAGATTCTCTGTATCAGATATGGTGTTGTTTCTCCATATAGGGTGCCGGGGCGCGAAAGCTGCCTGCCGCGAAAACTGCTGCCATATCTGCTTCGGTTCCGGCTGTTCTGAGCTTTTAAGATTACCGGGTCAATCGTAATGTCACGGAGTTGCTTATCCTGCCTGAGTACATTGAGCGTTTGTAATACGGGGTCGATTGAATCCGTATCGGCGAGGGTAAAGGTATGGTAAGCTATTTGTTTGCGAAGCGTTGTAAAGGTAATGCCGATATTGCACCATGGCATTTCATAGGGTTTGCGAGCAATCAACATATCCGCCTGATAGGATATTTCGTCGATCAGAACAGTGAAGACATTCTGTAATAGCAGCTTATTGTAAAGGGACTCCTGTTGTTCATTACATCGTTCAAACGAATCCATAAGGTCAATCGAGCGAAGCTTTGACCTGTATTGCACGGTCAGGCAATCCTCCGTCATTTATCAGTACCTTCTTCGGTGAGTGCCGCATCCTCCGGCTGTTTCTTGGGCTTAGCCGGTGTCTTCTTCTTAGCGGGAGATTTTTTCTTCTTTACGGTGGCGCGTTTTAATTCAAGTAAGGCACGACGTTCTTCCTCACGACGTTTTTCATCTTCCTCTGCGCGCTTCCGCCGTTCTTCTTCCATACGCTCCTGAATCTGGCGCAGTTCATCGTCCATCTTCTCTTTAGAGGCTGGATTGCATAATGTCAAAAACGATTCAAAGGCGGAGGGATAAAGAAATTTTTTAGTGCCATACCTTTCACAAAATTGTACCGTTATAGTCGTCATGGTTTGATTGATAACCGTTCCAACCCCAAATTGGCTGTGGCATACTTTGTCATGTGTTACATTCATTTATTGTGGTCCCTCCGTTTCCTGTTTACCCTCTCAGCGATATATTCAGGCACTTGATCTTTTGGAATATTAAGCACGGCGGCCAGTTCGCCAAAGAGAAGGTCTTCCGCATGCTTCATGAATTTCTCATCAACGGCTCCAAATTTCCGTTTCTGTTGCTCTACAAACTGTTTTTTTGCGTAGATGGACATGGTAAGTTCAACAAGCTCTGTACAGTCGTAGGTCTTCAGCGACTTTTCATAATGTTCGGTAAGCTCCTGTAATATCTGGCTATGGTAAGCCTCCGCGCGTATCGTCGGTATCATGTCGATCAACCTCTCCGCTTCGTCCTTTGATATGATGGGACGCATAAATATTTTTGTATTATTTACCGGAGTGGAGATGATACCGTTCTGATATAAAGGGATGAGGATATAAAACAACTGGTCTGCATCCGCACCTGAAAAGTCACGTGTGGTAATATCCGTTACGCGGCATACGCCGGTGCTTCCGTAAAGTATCATGTCTCCGACTTTGAACATCTCATTCACCTTTGCCTTTCGAATCGGCATCTGCCCAAGGGCGGAAGCCTCCGTAATACTTTTGGGCGATACGCTCCTGCGTTGCTTCATCTAATGAACGTAGTCTTTTCTGTGCTTTTTCCAGACTGTTTTGTCTCTGATAATAAGAGCATTTGGTTCCACTGCATTTCGGGACATTGAGCCATCTGCATTTTCCATTTTCAAGCAGCCCACCGCAGTCCGGCAGCTTTAATAACTCAGGATTTGAAAAGCGGGTAAGCGCTGCCATTAAGTTCACCTTATTTCGCCAACAGACATTTTTTTAGAAATTGCCCGGTATAACTTGCTGAACATGATGTAATCTGTTCCGGCGTACCGGCAAAAACTATATTTCCGCCCTCGTCTCCGCCCTCCGGACCAAGATCAATGATCCAGTCGGCGGATTTTATAACGTCCATGTCATGTTCAATCACAACCACGGTATTGCCCGCGTCCACCAACTTTTGAAGGGTGTCCAGCAAAATATGAATATCGGCCATGTGCAGACCTGTGGTCGGTTCATCAAGGATGTATATTGTGGCACCAGTTGCGGGCTTCAGCAACTCCGCCGCCAGCTTGACACGCTGTGCCTCGCCGCCTGACAGCGTAGTGGAGGACTGCCCCAATCGGATATAGCCCAATCCCACGTCGCAGAGCGCCTGTGTTTTGCGCCGGAGCTTTGGAATGTTCTCAAAGAACGCAAGCGCCTCGTCCGCCGTCATATCCAGCACTTCCGCGATGTTTTTCCCTTTAAATCGGACTTCCAATGTTTCTCGGTTATACCGCTTTCCCTTGCAGACATCGCAGGGAACGTACAGATCGGGCAGAAAGTGCATTTCGATTTTGATGAGGCCGTCGCCGCAGCAGGCTTCGCAGCGTCCGCCACGCACATTGAAGGAGAACCGGCCCGGGCCGTAAGCCCGAGCTTTGGCTTCGCTTGTAGAAGCGAATAACGCTCGGATATCCTCAAATAAGCCGGTGTAGGTGGCGGGATTTGAGCGTGGCGTCCGCCCGATAGGAGACTGGTCGATATTGATTACCTTGTCCAGATACTCCAATCCCTCTATGCGGTCGTGTGCCCCGGCTCTGGTCCTTGCATGATTCAGGTCGTGTGCCAGCTTTTTATAGAGAATTTCGTTTATAAGGCTGGATTTCCCGGAACCGGATACGCCGGTCACGCAGGTAAAGGTTCCAAGTGGAATCTGCACATCGATGTGTTTCAGGTTATTCTCAGCCGCTCCGTAGATGGAAAGCATATGTCCGTTTCCAGTACGCCTGTGCGACGGGACCGGAATACTTTTTTGCCCGGAGAGATATTGCCCGGTGATGGAACGCTGTTCCGCTAAAATGTCTTTCAGTCTGCCCTGCGCGATAATTTCGCCGCCGTTTATACCAGCACCCGGCCCGATGTCCACAATCCAATCCGCCCGCAATATGGTATCCCGGTTGTGTTCTACCACAATTAGCGTGTTTCCCAAATCACGAAGCGATTCAAGTGAGGACAGCAGTTTTTCGTTGTCCCGTTGGTGTAAGCCAATGGAGGGTTCGTCAAGAACATATAGAACACCCATTAAGCCGGAACCTATTTGTGTTGCCAGCCGGATGCGTTGACTCTCACCGCCCGACAGCGTCCCCGACATACGGGAGAGGGTAAGATAACCAAGGCCGACCTTTTGCAGAAAATCCAGCCGCGCGCGGATCTCGTTCAGAATGGAATCCGCAATCTTTTCCTCGGAGGGCGTCAACGTCAGGCTGTCGAAAAAAGCTCTCGCCTGCAATATGGTCAGCTTGCAGAAATCCGAGATATTTTTGCCGCCCACTTTAACGCCCAACACGACAGGACTGAGACGGTCGCCGCGGCAATCGGGACAAGGCTGTGCCGACATGTAGCTCTCCAGCTCCCGGCGTGCCTCGTCGGACTGCTGTTCCCGATACCGCCGCTCCAGGTTGGCGACAATTCCCTCAAACGGGCGGGATGCCGACCGAAAGCCGCCATAGTTTGTATAAGAGATATCCAGGTTTTCTTTTCCGGTGCCGAAAAGAATAGCATCCAATGCTTCCTGCGAAAACTCGCGGAGCGGCGTATTCACCGTGAAGCCATATTTTTTCCCAATCGCGGTGTAATAGGCGCAGCTTATGGAACCCTCAACCGCGCTGCGCCAGCCGCTTGCGGCGATAGCGCCCTTACTTAGCGGTAGGTTTTTGTCGGCGATAACAAGCTCCGGGTCGATTTTCAGAAAGAAGCCAAGCCCGGAACAGATTTTACAGGCCCCATAAGGACTGTTGAAGGAGAACATCCTTGGCGAAAGTTCCGGAAGAGATATTCCACAGTCAGGGCAGGCGTAGCTCTGTGAGAACATCTCCTCAGTATCGTTCTCCGTTTGCTGAATCACCACAAGGCCATCTGCCAGTATCAGAGCCGTTTCCACCGAATTCGTTATACGGAGCAGATTGTCGGCTTTCACAACGAGCCGGTCAACAACAACGTCTATGTTGTGCCTCAGATTTTTATCCAGTTTGATTTCCTCTGACAGATCATAAATGAAGCTGTCCACGCGGACACGGACATAGCCTCCCTTGCGGATATTCTCAAGCAGCTTTTGATGCTCCCCCTTTTTCCCATGAACTACGGGAGCCAATACCTGAAAACGGGTCCCTTCCGGCAACATCATAATCCGGTCGGCGATCTGGTCGACCGATTGGCGCTTAATCTCTTTCCCGCACTTCGGACAATGAGGAATGCCGATTCTTGCCCAAAGCAGACGCAGATAGTCGTATATTTCAGTTACCGTCCCTACGGTTGAACGAGGATTGGCAGAGGTGGATTTTTGCTCTATGGCAATTGTGGGCGAAAGACCTTCGATTGAATCCACGTCCGGCTTTCCGCGTTGCCCGAGAAACTGCCTTGCGTAGGAGGACAGCGACTCCACATAACGCATCTGCCCCTCCGCATAGATCGTATCGAACGCAAGACTGGACTTTCCAGAACCGCTGACACCGGTAAAAACGATCAGCTTTTCCCTGGGCAGCAAAAGGCTGACGTTTTTTAAGTTATTCTCTCTCGCTCCGGATATCATAATGAAATTGTCGTTATCAAGCTTTTCGGCGTTCTTTATTGAAAATTCCATAGAATATCCCATCTCCGGCTATGCCAAAATTAAAAAGCATGTAACTCTGACAACAGGACTTACGTTCGTCAGAACTACACGCTGCAATTATATTTTAGCACTTTTTCAAGCCCAAATGTAAGTAAAAAATGTGGATGTTCAAGGCCGCCTGGCACTGGAAAGATATACCGTTGATGACTGCTATTGTCTTCATTATGGAACATTTTATTGCCGGTCCTATTGCCCGGAAGAGGGCATTCAAGCTGGTAACGCCCGGCAAGGACAACCCTCTGCTGGTCACGGTGACAATTGCGGGCTGCACGGTGTTGCTGATGTGTCCCATTATGAGCTTTTGGGCTGCTGTAATTTTTAAATACAACGAAATTAAAACATTGCTTGCTGTTTATCTGCAAACTTTGGTATGCAACTTTCCCATGGCCCTGCTATGGCAGATATTTTTTGCGGGCCCGTTCGTCAGATGGCTTTTCCTGACAATATTCAAAAAACAGCTTGCGGAAAACTACAAATCATGCGAACAGGGGATGGCGGCATGAGCAAACCGACTGTAAAATTGTGAACAAGAAATTCTGATAAAGTATTTGGAGTCTTTATTAGAGAAAAGTTACCTAAAAACTACGAAGGGTAAAAAAAGAGCACAGAATTCGTTTGAAATTCTACGCTCTTCACTGTCTAATCCTATGAGGATATCACCTTTCCTCGCAAAAAGACAAGTAGTGATTCTGCAAATTACCATTTTTCAAAATGCACCCGATCTGCTTCATAACGGTTGGGAACTGGAGCAGCAGCCTTAGCGGGATAGCCCAACGCCAGAATGGAATGCGGTATGATTGTCTCCGGCAAGGAAAACAGTTTCTGTTGACACTGAACACGATCTATCTGCGGCCATGTGCCCAGACACACAGAGCCAATTCCCAGTGCATGGGCAGCAAGCGTCATATTTTGAAGTGCGATTGCTCCGTCGATGACCCAATATTCCTTTGCGGGCGGGAATGCCCTTTCCAAATCCCCACAGACCAGTATTCCTGCGGCTGCTTTTTTGAGCGGTGCGGCGGGCGCACCGTTTGCATCTGCCATTTGACAAAGCATATCATGGTTTCTAACCACAAGGAACGACCAGTCTCGAGCATTCACACAGCTTGGTCCGCTCATCCCCGCAGACAAAATTGCCTGAAGATCTGATTCTGAAATTTTCTTCTCAGAAAACTCCCGCACACTTTGGCGGCTAAGAATTGCTTCAATGGTTTCCACTTCGTTTTTCTCTGTTTGAGACAATGCTGCTACCTTATTTTTATATAAGCGTACTGATAAGAACACAGCTGCCAACATTGCACACAGTTCCGCACATGGTAATGCCACCCATACGATCTGAGCAGCTGCCTCCGTCATAGAGAGCAACCACGCCAATGGCAGCGTGATTACAATCATGCGCAGCATTGAAATAATCAAAGAATAGATACCGTTGCCAAGCGCCTGACAGATTCCCTGTAAAATGATGTTGCAGCCTGCAAAAAGGAAACCACAGGTAATGATGCGCAATGCCCGAATGCATAGTGCGACTGACTCATCCGAAATGGAAAAGCATTGTACCAGAGGAGTGGCGAATACCTGTAAAATCACAATGCCAGCCCCCAAAATACATCCGGAAAACGCGAGGCCATAAAAGATTGCCTGCTTTACGCGCGGCATCTGCTTTGCGCCATAGTTATAGGAAACGATGGGAATGGAGGCATTATTCAGACCAAACGCTGGCATGAACACAAAGTTTTGAAGTTTGTAGTACACACCGTAGGCCGTGATGGCCGATGTGGAAATTGTACCGAGAATCAGGTTCATACCGTAAGTCATAACGGATGTGAGTGCCTGCATCAGAATGGCCGGTGCGCCTACTGCATAGATTTGACCCAAGATAGAGAGACTGGGTTTTAAGTAGCAGGTTCCTTTGCAAATTTCATTGTTTTTGGTAATATGCAAAGAAAGTACGACCGCAAGCGAAAGGCATTGGCCGAGGACGGTGGCAATGGCGGCTCCTTTTACGCCCAAAGCAGGTGCACCCCAATACCCAAAAATCAAAATGGGATCAAGAACGATATTTGCAACTGATCCAACCAGCTGACCAAGCATTGCTGCCGTAGTTTTCCCTGTTGCCTGAAGCAATTTTTCAAAGCACATGTAGAATATGCTCCCAAAAGAAAATACCGTAACAGTCTGCAGATAGTCTATACCCATTTTCAGTATATCCGGATCGGATGTCTGCGTTTGTAGAAATTTGCGAGCGAGGAATAAACCAAAAATAAAAACAGCTACATAGTAGATTAAGCTCAAAAGAATAGAATTACCTGCTACCAATGCTGCTTTTTCTCGATTTTTTTGACCTAAGCTGCGGGAGACAACTGCATTGACACCCACCCCTGTCCCAACGCAGAGAGCCATGATGAGCATTTGCACGGGAAAAGCAAGCGTTAGCGCAGTTACGGCCTTATCGCCTATTTGCGAGATTGCGGCGGTATCGCTCATGTGCGAGACAAAAAGTGTATCTACCACATTATAAAGGGCTTGCACCAGCATAGAAAGCATCATCGGTGCCCCCATCTGAATGAGCAGACGCTGAATGGGGAGAATCCCCATCTTGTTTTGACATTGATTCAATTTTACCTCTCCTTACAAAATAGAAAAGGATGTACAAACCCGATAAAGGTTTGCACATCCTTTTGGAATAGTCGCTTCCTGGGGATAGTATATCAGACATTCTTTGGAGATGTCAAGAAATGTTTATTGGCTCCGGGGCAAATTTGTGTTTGACTTTTCAAAATTCAAAGTGTTATTATGACAATAACCGAGTTGCGAGATGCGTAAATCCAGGATTCTGGATTTACGCATCTTTTGTTTTGCGCCGACTCGGAACAAACAAGAGAGTAGAAACGGAGGATTTTTTTTGAACGAACAAAGAGCAAATTCCTTTTTGGAGACAGAACGACTTGGCGCGCTTATGCGCCGTTATGCGGTTCCCTGTATCATCTCGTTGGTGGTGGCAGCACTTTATAATATTGTAGATCAGATTTTTATTGCCAATGCCAGTTATCTGGGCAGCTATGGCAATGCAGCCAACACCGTTGTGTTCCCTTTAACCGTAGTGGCATTGGCTCTGGCGGTGATGATTGGCGACGGTTGCTGCGCCTTTGTCAGTATCTGCCTCGGTGGAGGAAAAAACGAAGACGCTCACCGAAGTATCGGCAATTCTATTGTGCTGTGCGTGGTAATCAGCCTTATTTTGACCGCGCTCTATTTCATTTTTCAGGAACAGATTCTGACCCTGTTCGGTGGCCGAGTCAATAAGGAAACCTTTGCCCGATCCAAAGAATATTTTATGTGGATTACCGTTGGCATTCCGCTTTATATGTTCGGACAGGCCATGAACCCCATTATCCGCTCGGACGGCAGCCCCAAATTTGCCATGGTTTCCACTCTGGCCGGTGCGGTGGTAAACATCATTTTAGATCCAATTTTCATTTTTGCGTTCCGCTGGGGCATGATGGGCGCGGCGGTGGCCACGGTGCTGGGACAGGCACTCACCGCCGTGTTGGCAGTCTGGTATCTCTGCCATATGAAAGCAATCCATTTGGAGCGGCGCAGTTTTCAGCTCAGTTTCCATCTTCTCGGAAAATTTCTGCCGTTGGGAATCTGCAGCTTTTTGTCGCAGATCTCTTTGGTAGCAGCAATGGCCGCCATCAACAACATGATTCGTCAGTATGGTGCGCTTGATCCCATCTTCGGTCAATCGGAATATGCCCAAATTCCAATGGCTGTTGTCGGTATCGTCATGAAGTTTTTTCAGATCGTTATCTCGATTGTGGTGGGTATGGCAGCCGGCTGTATCCCCATTGTGGGTTACAACATGGGCGCGGGGCGTAAGGATCGAGCAAAAACGCTCTTTAAGCTGTTGTTGGCATCAGAGGCGGCTGTGGGGGCAATTGCTCTCATCATTGTAGAGTGCTTCCCGAGGCAGCTCATCACCATTTTTGGCGCAGCCAATGAAAGCAGCTACTATACAGATTTTGCAATTAAGGCCTTCCGTATTTATCTCTGTATGATGATTTTGGCCTGTGTGAATAAGGCAACCTTCATCTATCTGCAATCTCTCGGAAAGGCATTGGCATCCACGCTGCTATCCATGGTGCGTGAGGTGGTGTTTGGCGTAGGCTTTGCACTGCTGTTGCCCATTTGGTTCGGCCTGGACGGGGTTTTATACTCTATGCCGGTATCGGATGTACTGACTTTTATCATTTCAATTGTCGTAATTATTTATACCGTGAAAACCTTGCAGGAACCTCAGACTGGAAAGGAGAATATCGCATGAAAAAGAACATAATTACCATCAGCCGTGAATTCGGCAGTGGCGGACACAGCATTGCGCAGGAAGTGGCTAAAAAACTTGGCGTTCCCTGCTACGATAAGGCACTTGTGGAACAGGTGGCCAAGGAAAGTGGATTTAATCCTGAGTATATTGAGAACCAGGGTGAATACGCATCATCTTTCCCGTTTTTCCGCATGAGTGGAAGCAGTGCGTCCGGAGCAATGAACGGGATGAATGCAGATGACTACCTCTGGTGCATTCAGCGGCAAACAATTTTAAATCTCGCAGAAAAAGGCCCTTGCATCATTGTGGGACGCTGTGCGGATTTCATTCTGAAGGAACGAACGGACGCACTCCACGTGTTCATCTGCGCCGATAAAGCCTATCGCAAAGAACGGATTGTAGAACGATATGGAGAAACAGCACAAAAGCCGGAACAGCGCCTGCATCAAAAGGATAAGCAGCGGAGAGCGTATTATCGCTATTACACAGACCGTGAATGGGGCGCTCCGCAAAACTATGGGCTGTGCTTAAACAGTAGCGTCATCGGAGAAGAGAGTTGTGTAGCCATTATTGCAGGTTTAACGAAATAGCAGCAGTCCCTGCAACCGGGCATCACAAGACTTGAAGCATATATACGTATTTTGTTATTCCAACCGGAGAATACCAGTGGGGCTTAATAACCTAACGCTAAAACCATAGCTCCTGCCGTATAAGTAGTTCTGAAAATCTCAAGTCTCGAGGCACTTAAATTTTCTAAAATGTTATGGAAAAGTCACGAAATTTAATGATTTCGCGACTTTTGTGGTGGACCTGAACAGGATAGAACCATCGACCTCTCGGATGCGAACCCACTTCACTAAGGGGTTATTAGTATTAGAAACAAGCATGGACAGCCGCACAAGAATCTTTCTTGTCGACTGTCCATATTCCCCCGTACACGGCATTAAGCCCCATAGGTCACAAAGTGTACCTATGGGGCTTAACCCTTTACGTGTCCTCTGTTTTTTTACTCTTCCGGCTCATCTGGGCAGAAAATTAACAAGTCATCTGGGGTGCAGTCCAAAAGATTGCACATAATTTCAATGTGTTTATATTGAATGGATTTGGTCTGATTGTTTACCATTTTATTGAAATTCGTATAACTCATACCCAGTTGTTTGTTCAGCCAATACTTCGTCTTGTTCTGTTCGTTCAACAGAGGCAAAATATTCAGCTTTAGCATAATGTACCCCCTAATATCTTATGGTTCCATCCGATATTAAATTGTCTGAAATGAAAAAATATAGACTATTGAGTTAGCTAATGTAATGGTCTATAATGGAACACGGGTGATAAAGATGGAACTATATCGAAAGCTGTACTTTACCCTGTTTAACGGTGTAACCGATGCGCTGGAGGCTTTGGAGATAAAAAACTATGGCCTGGCCCAAGATATTTTACAAAAAGCCCAACAAAACGCAGAAGAACAGTTTTTAGAGGCAGAAGTATAGCACAGTTAAAAAAATTTTTCTGTATACGCCGATAAAAACATCTCGTATTTTACCATTGGTAAAATACGAGATGTTTTTATTAGAAAAATTTTATTTTTGACTACCTTTAAGTGCTCTCATTCGATCTCCGTGATCCAGCAGGCGTTTGCGCAGCCGCAGGCTCTCGGGCGTACATTCCAGAAGCTCGTCATCTGCCAGAAACTCCAAGCATTGTTCCAAGGAGAGCGTCCGGGGCGTAACGAGACGCAGAGCCTCGTCCGAGCCGGAAGCCCGCATGTTGGTCAGCTGTTTCTTTTTGCATATATTGACCGAAATATCCTCGTTCTTTGGGGTTTCCCCCACGATCATGCCGGCGTAGACAGGGGTTCCGGGGCCGATAAACAGCGAGCCGCGCTCCTGGGCATTGAACAGGCCGTAGGTAACAGCCTCACCGGTCTCATAGGAAACCAGAGAACCGGTGTTCCGGCGGGAGATCTCTCCCTTCAAAGGGGCATAGCTGTCAAAGACAGAGGCCATAATACCTTCGCCTTTGGTATCGGTCAAAAACTCGTTTCGATAGCCAAACAGCCCGCGAGAGGGAACCAGAAACTCCACCTTCATCCGATTACCAACCGGAGTCATCTCAACCAGGTCACCCTTCCGGGAGCCGATCTTCTCCATTACGGCACCTACGCAGTCGGAAGGCACGTCCACTAACAGGCGCTCAATGGGCTCGCATTTGACCCCATCAATCTCCCGGTAGAGTACGCGGGGAGGAGAAACCTGCAGCTCGTACCCCTCTCGGCGCATAGTTTCAATCAGAATGGACAGAGACATTTCTCCCCGGCCAGCCACGTTAAAGGAATCGGTGGAATTCTCCACTTCGTTCACCCGCAGAGACACGTCCTTCAACGTTTCGCGCATCAGCCGCTCCCGGAGTTGACGGCTGGTGACAAATTTACCCTCTCGCCCGGCAAAGGGGGAGTCGTTGACCGAGAAGGTCATTTCAATGGTGGGAGCGGAAATTTTCACAAACTCGATGGGGTCTACGCAGGTGGGGGCGCAGATCGTATCCCCAATGGTGATGTCGCCAATGCCGCTCATCGCGATGATATTGCCGGCGGTGGACTCCTGAACAGGGACCTTGGCCAGCCCGTCAAACTCGTACAGAGCGGTGGCTTTGGCCTTATGGGGCGGTGCATCGGGGGTGTGGTAATTGCACACTGCAATTTCCTGGTTCTGCTTGATGGTTCCTCGCTCAATGCGGCCGATGGCAATCCGACCCACAAATTCGCTATAGTCGATGGAAGATACCAGCATCTGGAAGGGGGCGTCGACATCGGCATCCGGGGCCGGAATATACTCCAGAATGGTGTCAAACAAGGGTTTTAAGTCACTGCCTGCCACATCGGGCTGGACGGAAGCGGTGCCCTGTCGGCCGGAGCAGAACAGCATGGGGCTGTCCAACTGCTCGTCCGAGGCATCCAGGTCCAACAGCAGCTCCAGGACCTCGTCAATCACCTCGTACACCCGCTGATCGGGGCGGTCAATCTTATTGACCACCACAATGACACGATGACCCAGCTCCAGCGCCTTACTCAGCACGAAGCGGGTCTGAGGCATGGGACCTTCCGCGGCGTCTACCAGCAGGATGACGCCGTTGACCATCTTTAAAATACGTTCTACCTCGCCGCCAAAGTCGGCGTGGCCCGGTGTGTCTACAATATTGATCTTTACATCACCGTATTGGACGGCGGTATTTTTTGCCAAAATCGTAATACCCCGTTCGCGCTCTAGGTCGTTCGAGTCCATGACCCGTTCAACAACGGCCTGGTTTTCCCGATAAACGCCGGACTGTTTCAGCATCTCGTCGACCAATGTGGTTTTTCCATGGTCTACGTGGGCGATAATGGCTACATTGCGTAATTTTTCGTTCCGCACGGTATTTGCACCTCAAATCTTGGATTACAACTCAGACGTAGTATTATACCCCCGTTCTTTAAAAAACGCAACGATTTTCTACAAAAAACAGCGCAGTCTCCCAAAATAATCAGCTTCGTCGTCTCTTGCGAGTTACGCAGCAAAAAAATAGAAAAAATGTTCGAAAAACTCTTGACAAAATCGAACGTTTGTTGTATTTTCTCATTAGAACATTTGTTTTTCTAAGCGTTTTCGGTTCTGAACCAGAGGAGAGTCCGGTTTTTTGGACTGAATCGGCGATATACTGTGCCTGAGAATTCCAAAACAGGGGGGAGAACGGATGCAGACCATTTATTATAGCACTAATCATTTTATCCGCCATCAGGACAACGTGATTAACCTGGAGGAATATCGGCGCAGACAGGCGCTGGCACAGGAGGGCAGCTTGGCTCCACAGCCCCAACCGGAGGAGTATGATCCTGCGATGGAGGAGGAGGTGCGGGAGCAGCCCGCGTTGCGGAAGATGGATCCACGCTGCCGCCGGAACCTGCGCGGGGCGCTGGTACTGGATATCTGCGCCAGTCTTGGCATTGTGTTGATGACGCTGACCTTTACCCTGCGGGTACTGATCGTATAGGTAGAACGCGCGCTCCTGCAGTTCATGTAATTTTGACGAAATTGCCGCCACTCCGGCTTTATACTGGAGGGGCGGCTGTCCTATTTTTTGTGGTTTTTTTGCGTGATTCTTTTTTGTCTACAATATGTTGGTAGTGTATTTGGATAAAAATCTGTCTTACCAGGGTGAGGAAACGTTTCCCATTTCACAGGAAAAGGATTGACGAACGAGAAAAAAACGTGTATATTACACTTGTTACCGTTTTGTAACCGTTTTGTATAAATTGTCATTTCCCTGAAAACAAGCTGATACACAGTGAGGGAACGCATGAATAGATTATTGGAAGAAAAGCCAAAGAGAGTACTCTCCCGGGCTGCGGAGAATGACGGGTCAAAAAAAAGAAGGCCGCTGTTTCGCAGAGAGGTGTGGGAAGAGCGCCGCCGCCAGGCCGCCCTTCAGTGGGCGGCACTGAAAGAATGGAGCAGAATCAACGTTCGTCGAGCGGCTCATATCGCGCATGGCGCGTTGGCCGTTCATCGTACGGTGGGTCCCATTTCTTTTTTAGGTGTCTCCGCCGCATTGGGGGTGGCGCTAACCTTGACGACCCTGTATACCACCAGCTATGCCGTCACCGTGGATGGCCAGCCGGTTGGGGTAGTAGCCGACCGGAGTGTGGTAGACAAAGCCATTCAAGAGGTGGAAGCAGAAGGCTCAACCCTGCTGGGATACGATTACCAGGTGGAGGGCAGCGTCGACTACCAGTTTGCCCTGACGTTAAAGACCGACATTACGCAGAAGACAGAACTGGAAGATTATTTTTACAGCCAACTGAACGAAGTTAGCGACCACCTGCGTAAATGCGAGGTGCTGGTGGACGGGCGGGCGATCGGTGTAGTCAAGGATGAAGAGGCCCTCAACGAGATGCTGGATGGTCTGAAAAACCAATATGTTACCGAAAACACCATCTCGGCGGACTTTGTAGAAGACATGACCATCAGTTATGTCTACACGGCCGACTCTCTGATGACAATTGAAGAGATGCTCACGGCCCTGGAGGCAAACTCCACCGGTGAGACCACCTACACTGTGTCCAAGGGGGACACCTTCAACGCCATCGCGTATGCCAATGACATGTCGGTGAGTGACTTGCAGGCACTGAACCCGGGTGTGGATATTAACCGGCTGATGATTGGCGACGTGCTCAATGTGAAAGAGCTGATCCCTACTCTGTCCGTCCAAACGCTGGAGCACCAGGTCTATACCCAGGCCATTGAATGCCCGGTGGAGACCCGGGAAGACAGCTCCATGTACAAGGGGACAAGTAAAATCATCACCGAAGGCGTGGAGGGAGAGGCCCAGGTCGAGGCCAACATCACCTATGTCAACGGCTATGAGCGGAATCGGGAAATTTTGTCCACGACCACTCTGCGGGAGCCAACCACCACGGTGAAAGCGATAGGTACAAAGGAAAAGCCGAAGACCGCGTCTACGGGCAGTTTCTCCTGGCCCATCCGGGGGAAGATCAACTCCTACTTCGGCGGCCGGTATATTTTTGGAAGCTACAGCTTCCATTCCGGCATTGACATTCAGGCGTCCTACGGCGCCACCATCAAAGCGGCGGACGGCGGAACCGTTACCTTCTCCGGATATAAGGGATCCTACGGTTATCTGGTGATCATCACCCACGATAACGGGACCCAGACCTATTACGGACACAACTCGTCTCTGCTAGTTTCCGCCGGGCAAAAGGTGTATAAGGGGCAGGCCATTGCCAAGGCAGGCAGCACCGGCCGATCCACCGGTACCCACTGTCATTTCGAGATTCGGGTCAACGGGACAGCCGTGAACCCCCTGAATTATCTGAGATAAATTCACATGTGAAACGCCCGCGGGTTGGATTTGTTCCAACCCGCGGGCGTTTTCTCTAAAAGCGGTATCCTGAAAAAGCCGGGTTCCGGTTTGACTTTGAAAAGACCTCCCAAACAAAACAGCAGCCGCCTCACAGGACGGCTGCTGTCTATTTTATTTGATTTCGTAGTCCCGGCCAAACTGAAGTGTGCCGAAATCAATGCGGCAGCTTTTCACAAGGGGAGGCTCATCCTCATTCTCATCCGCTTCATCCTCATCCGCTTCATCCTCCTCGGGTTTGTCGGACACGGGGGCAAATTCCGCCGTGTCTTCCAGGTCCTCCTCGTCCTCTTCCTCACGGCGGGACTTCAAATTCTCCGCGGTCGCGTCCATCATGGCCTGAGCCAGCAGACGCTGGACGTTATCGTCAATTTCTTCCGCGGTTTCCTCCACCGGGTCGGCAGAAGCCTGAATAGCCTCTTCAGGGCACAGATTCTGAAGGGCGGATAAAAATTTTTCCTGCCCGGCCTGAAGCGTATGCACTTTTTCCACAAAGGCAGCAGTAGCCTGCTGGGCTTTTTGGAGGCGAAACTCCTCCGCTTCCAGCTCCCGGCCAATCTCCTCCTTGCGTCGCAGTACCTCCCCTTCGGCCTGCCGAAGGATTTCGGCCTTCTTCTGTTCGGCTTCCTTTACCAGGTCGTCGGCCATCCGCTGGGCAGTCATCAGGGCTTTCCGCATGGCTTCTTCGGTGGAACGGTATTCCTCAACCTTGTCCACCAGCACCTTCATTTTGCTCTTCAGTACCGCATTTTCACTGTAAAGGGTAGAGTAGTCCCCAGTGAGCAAGTCTAAAAATTCGTCCACCTGAGACATGTTATACCCGCCAAAGGACGCCTTTTGAAAGGCGCGCTCAGACACTTCCTGTGGAGTGAGCATACGAATCCCCCCGATTTAAAAATAGCAGAAACAGGCCACGGACTGTTCTCAGAAGTACAGCCCGTTGTTCTCCAGTTCGTCAATTAAGTCCCCCAGGATATCCACATTGTAGGGGGTAATGATGTAGGTAGAGATGGCCACCTTTTTGATCTTGCCCTCGTTGGCATAGGCCACGCCGGACAGAAAGTCCAGCAGACGGCGGGCAATCTCTTTGTTGGTAGACTCCAGATTCAAAACCACGGTGCGCTTTTCCCGCAAATGGTCGGCAATGGCGGAGGCATCCTCAAACTTCTCCGGTTTTACCAGGACCACCTGAAGCTGGGTAGCCGCGCGAATATTGACCACCTTGTTGCTCCGGCGCTCCTCGTCTTCGGAAGGAACAGAGCCGTACAGCGGTTCCGTGCGGGCGGTGCGGTCCCGGCGGTCGGCGGTGCGGACAGGGGGAGCCTCAAAATCGTCTTCTTCCTCATCCTCGTAGGGGTGGGCAAGTCGTTTGAATTCATCAAAGATTCCCATAGCAAGATCCTCTTTTCTTTTGCGTGTGTAGGATAGGTCAACACGACCCGGGCCAGAACGTACTTGGAGTTTCCCGTGGGCCGCTGTGGAAAGACAAACCAAATTCAAAGCGTCTGAGGAATAATGGGTGGCCTGGGCCCGAACAGGGCAGTCCCGACCCGGACCAAGGTTGCCCCTTCGGAAATGGCGTCCTCAAAATCGTTACTCATGCCCATAGACAGGCACGTTATATCATCTTGATTATCCGACATTTTTCCCTTTATGTCAACAAAAAGCTGCCGCATGGCGGAGAAATACGGACGGTTGGCCCCCGGTGTCGGAGAGACGGGAGGAATGGCCATCAAACCCCGGAGACGCACATGCCTGAGGGTGGGGACGAAATCCAAAAGAGCGGGCAGGTCCTTGGGCAGACAGCCGCCTTTGCTCTCCTCCCCGGCAATATTTATCTCCAGCAAAACATCCTGAACCAGACCAAGCTTTTCCGCTTGGACGTCAATGGCCCGGAGCAGCCGCTCGGAGTCCACCGATTGGATCAAAGCCACGCGGCCCACCACCTGTTTGACCTTATTGGTCTGCAGATGGCCGATGAAGTGAACCTCCTTGGCGCCGGCATAGGCGTCTGCCGCCAAGTGGGCCGTGAGCTCCTGAACCCGGTTCTCCCCACAGACCCGAATTCCGGCGGAGATCGCGGCCCGGATGGTGTCGTCGGTCTGTACCTTGGTGGCGGCGCAGAGGGTGATTTCCCCCGGATCCCGGCCCGCCCGGAGGGCTGCCTGAGTGACTCTGGTCTGAACGGCTTGAACGTGTTGCGATAAATCCATGACAATTCCTTCTCTCTGTCTATCCAAGTACCAAATATACCTGCTGTGGCGGAACCGGTGTTGGCCGGCGCCGCAGCTCTCCCCCAGGGTTAATACTCCAGCAGCTGCCCGTCGTACAGACCGGTGGCCCGGACGATGACCTCGTCCCCAGCCCGAAAAGCAGTGCTGTTGGAGGACGTGGCCTTTACCACATAGTAGTCGCTGCCCTCGGTGACTACCTCCACCGGTTTGAATTCGGCCCGGCCGGCCAGGAGGACATAGACGCCCAGGCAGCTGTCCTCCACCGTCTGACCGGTCTCGTTGTCTTCCCGTTGGATCTTTACCATGTGCAGCGCCTGTTTTGGCACCCGCAGGCCGGACCAGCTGTCAAAAATAAGCTCCGCTGTCTGTTGGCGCAACAGAGTCGTGCGGTCCAAATAGCGGTCGGACGAAAAAATTACCAAAGTCTTGTCCCCTTCGGCAGGCCCGATTTTGTCCACACGCATGTCTACATCCTGAGAAAAATCCCCGGTAAAGCGCAGGGGCGTGTCCTCTTTCTGCTTCAGCCTGTCCGCCACGTCGGTGGGAAGAGAGGTGACGAAATACCATCGGTCAGAGGTAATCAGCTTGCCGATACCCGCGCCGGCGGCCACGCCATCTCCGGCCAATAGAGGGGTCAGGGTGGAAGGAGTGAGCTGGAATACCGTTTCGGGGGTGAGCAGAGATTCATACCCGTCTACCAGGGTGGAAAAGGTACCCGCCTGACTGGCAGTTACCTGAGTGGTGGCCGAAGCGGTCTGTTGGTGTAACGTGGAGTAGCTGTGCTTCAATTCCTGAAGGCGGGTGGTCAAATCGGCGGAGGTCATCCCGTCGCCATAAGTGTAGCCCCGTTTTAATACGTTGCTCTTTACGCTCATGACCTGATCCTCAAGCTGCGTAAAATTCCCAAGGGCGGCGGAGGATCGGAGGGACACTACCGACTGAAGGATATCCTCGTCCAGTCGGGCGGCGGATGCCACACTGCCGCTGTCGGCGGCGGCATCCTCCAGCAGTTCAATCTCCATGGCCAGCCCATCCAACTCGGCTTGGTCGTCCTGGGCCTGGCTGTCCCGATAGACAAGAGCGATCGTCTGGCCCACGCCGACCCGTTCCCCCTCTCCCCGGGTCACGTCCACAATTCCGCTTTGGGCGGGGAGCACCTGCTCCGCCCGAACCAGCAAGCCGTCGGCTTCCACACTGTCTCGGGCGGTGTAGGTGTAGGCAAGAGTGGTGGTAAACGGGTCATTAAAGGTGTCAAACACATAAAATCCAAAATAAACGGCCAATGCCGCTGCAATGGTGACCATGACAAACGTGATGAGGGATCTCCCTTGCTTCATGGCGGTTCTCTCTTTCTTTGGGGGCTGGGATGAACAAAGCCCTGCCTGGAGCGAAAGGCTGCCCCTCCCCTATGTTCTTATTCCACCCCTCCCGGCTCGGTCAAAGGGATGGGCCGTTCGGGGGTAATGGTAGAAATAGCGTGCTTATAAACAAACATCTGCTTTCCATCCCCGGTGAGGACGACGGAAAAGGCGTCAAACCCGGTGACGTATCCCCGCATCTGGAATCCGTTCATCAGAAAGACGGTGACCGGGCGGCGCTCCCGGCGCAGCTGGGTGAGGAAAATTTCCTGAAGGTTGTTGGTTTTCTGCATATGTAGCACTCCTTTTTTCTTTACGGTCCGGGCGGGATATCCGCGCAGGACCTGAGTGCCTCTATACTATACCAAATTCTTCCAGATATCCTGTCGAAGCCTGACAGGCCACCATAAAATCCGGGTCAGGATCCCACAGTAGCCATTTAGCAGAGGAATTGCGTTTAAACCAGGTCAGCTGCCGTTTGGCATACTGGCGGGAGCGCAGCTTGATCTCCTCCCCTGCCCGGCCCACGCCTCCGTCCCCTCGGAGCGCCGCGGCCATCTCCTTGTAGCCGATGGCCTGCATAGCGGTACAGGAATTGGGCACGCTGCTGTTCAACAGGGACTGAACCTCGGCCGCCAGACCGTCGGCCATCATCTGATCCACCCGCCGGTCAATGCGGGCCCACATGTCCTCCCGCCGCCGAAAGGCCAGCGTCAAGGTAAGCGCGTCGTAGCGAGGGGGAATGGCCTGTGTCTCGGCGTTGTGCTGCGTTATGGTTTTTCCCGTGGTGAGATAGACCTCCAGGGCCCGGATGATTCGTTTCTCGTCGTTGGGATGGAGGCGTGCGGCGGTGTCCGGGTCCCCCTTGGCCAGTTCCGACAGCAGGGCCGTGCCGCCCTCCTGCTTCATCCGCTCCTCCAGCTCTCCCCGCAGGGAGCTGTTTGGGGAAAAGGCGGCAAAGGTGCGGCCGGACAGCAGAGAGTCGATGTACAGCCCCGTTCCCCCGGCCAGGATGGGCAGCCGGCCCCGAGCTAGAATGTCCTCCACACAGCGGGCCGCCATGTCCACGTATCGGGCCACCGAAAAGTTTTCCTCCGGATCCGCTACGTCGATCATGTGGTGGGGGACGCCCTGCATTTCCTCTCGGGTGGGCTTGGCGGTGCCGATGTCCATCCGGCGGTAGACCTGCATCGAGTCGGCGGAGACCACCTCGCCGTTGTGCCGCAGGGCCAGGTCTACCGCCAGCCTGGTCTTGCCGGAGGCAGTGGGGCCGTTGATGACTAAAATTTTGGGCGGCGACATAAGTTCCACCTCCTATTGCAGTTACATGGGCGGCATGGGCCAGCTGGTCAGCGCATCACAAGCCGCCACGGCCAGAGCAATCATCCCGTCCAGGCGTGCTTGAAATTCCCCGATGTCATACTCCCCGGCGTCGACATATTGCTGCAATTCCTCGCGGGTCAGACCAAAGGGAAATGCGCTGCCGCTGTCTGATAAGCTGTCTCCAACTCCGTTGCCGAAAGCGGACATGTTCCCGTGTACCTCCAGCATGTGAGCGCGGCCCAAGCCAGCGGTGGCGGGAGAGACGGACAGGGCGAAGGTAGGGCACTGTTCCAAGGCCTGGCGCAGTTCTAAATGGCGCAGGACCTGCTTGGTAAACGGGATGTTTTCAGAGCGAATGCGCCGGGTCTGACTAAGCTCCGAATAGCCAAAATCCTCCCTCCCCAGCACCAGGTTCACTCCCCGGTTGAGTGGAGAGCGCCTGGAGATGGTTAACTGATAGGGATGCTCCAGCTCCAGGGGAAGGATGGCCCGGGCAAGCAGAGTGTCGATGCGCCCGTTGGAAATGGACTCCCCGCGGATCACCAGGGGCTGCCCTTTGTGATCCAGCAGCAGCTGGCTGTACCAGTTCCCTTCCCAGGGGCCCAGGCATGTCCCGCCCCGGTTGAGGTGGTATAGGTACAGCGCCTCGTTCCAATGCATGTGGAAACACTCCTCTCCCCTTACGCACGCTTAAACTGCTTCTCCAATTCTTTTCGCGTCAGCTCGATGGCCACCGGGCGGCCGTGGGGACAGTATTTCACCGCCCCCGTCATCACCGCGCCGACCACTCGCTCCAGTTCCTGGGGGCTGGTTTTCCACCCCCCCTTAATGGCCGCTTTGCAGGCCATGGTGTGAAGCAGCTCGTCCCGGGCGGCTGCCGGATCGGCACCCCCTGTGGTGAGCAGATTCCGGGCGATTTCGACCAGGGTGGCCTCAATGTCGCCCACTTCCACGTCAAAGGGGGCCTGACGAACGGCCAAACTGCCCCCCAGCTCATCCACATCAAAGCCGAACTCCTCCAGCAGAGGCAGCTGGGACAGCAGCGCCTCCTGCTCTTCCGCGCTCAGATGACAGATCACGGGAGAAAGCAGGGTTTGCGCCATGGGATCGTAGCCCTCCGACTTCATCCGGTCAAAGTTCATCCGTTCATGGGCGGCATGCTTGTCCACAAAGAAAATGGTGTCTCCCTGCTCCACAATGATGTAGGTATTCAGTACTTCCCCGGCCATGCGCCAGGGCGCTTGCGATACAGGGACAATAGGTGATTCTTCCACGGTTGGATTCGGGAAGACAGGGGCCGGAGGAGGTGAGACCGGGCGTTCCTGCGGCGGCTGGGAAGGTTCCGGGGCCGGCGCGGAAAGCGGTTCTCGGACAAGGGAAGGCTGGGTTGGGGCTTGGGCTGCCGGGCGGGGGACGGAAACTGAGTGGACCGGTTCGGGTGAATGTTCTTCCACCATCGGCGTTGCCTTTGGCGTCTCCGGAGAGGGAGCCGGACGGAACACCGGGGTTCCCACCGGACGGAAGGTGGTATCCTGCACCCGCACGGCGGTGTTCTGAGCCGGAATGGTCAGCCGGGTCTGGTTGGGGGTCACCGTGTCCACGGGGGACATGCCGGCAATGCGCTCGTTTCTGAGCTGGCTGCGCTCCTCGCTCCGGGGTGCAAATGCGGGGTGAGAGGTGTCTTCGTCCAGAGCGGACAGCACAGCGTGGTACACCGCTGAAAACACCTGCCGCTCGCTGCCAAACTTCACCTCTGTTTTGGCCGGGTGTACGTTCACGTCCACGGCGGAAAGTTTCATCTCCAGGTGGAGAACACAGCCCGGAAATTTTCCCACCATCTTCTGATTTTTATAGGCCTCCTCCAGGGCGGCCATCATCAAAGGACTCTTTACCTGACGGCCGTTGACGAAGAAAAACTGCCAGGTTCGGCTGGGGCGGCAGCAGGCCGGGAGGGAGACGAAACCGGACACGGTGATGTCCTCACCGCTGGCCTTCACCGGGCGGAATCCAAGGGCCAGATCCCGGCCCAGAACGGCGTAGACGGCCGATTGAAGCTGGCCGTCCCCGGGGGTAAGCAGCTCCTGCTTGCCGTCCCGAATGAACTTGACGCTGATCTCCGGGTGGGACAACGCCGTGCGCTGAACCACCCCGAAGACGGCGGCGCCCTCGGCAGCGTCCTTTTTCATAAATTTCAGACGGGCGGGTGTGTTGTAAAACAGGTCCCGCACCACCATGGTGGTGCCAAGGGGACAGCCCGCCTCTTCCACCGGACCGGGGACGCCCCCCTCCAAGGACAGAGAGGCTCCCAGGGGTGCGTTGGCGGTGCGGGTGAGCACTTCCATCCGGGACACGGCGGAAATGGCGGCCAAGGCCTCGCCCCGAAAGCCCAGAGTACCGATGGCCTCCAGATCATATTCGGTGCGCAGCTTGCTGGTGGCGTGGCGCAGGAACGCGGTGGCTACCTCGTCCGCGGGGATTCCTTTTCCGTCGTCGGTGACGCGGATGAAGATCATGCCCCCGTGGGAAATCTCCACGGTCACGGCGGAGGCTCCGGCGTCGATGGCGTTCTCCATCAGCTCCTTGGCGACCGAGGCGGGCCGCTCCACCACTTCACCGGCGGCGATCAGGTCTGCCACATGGGAATCTAATACTTGAATTGTTGACATGGTCTCCCTCTACTTTTCAAAATAAAAAACAAAAATTATACGTTTCGTATCTAATATGCGAGATCAAATGGAAATTACACCACCAAGCAAGGACAGACGTTCAGCTGCCCATGTCCTGCTTCAGCTCGGCCAGCAGGTTCAGCGCCTCGATGGGGGACAGCACGTTTACGTCGGTCATGCGCAGCTTCTTCAGCACAGTTTGACTGCCCAGGTCCATGAGAGAGATCTGGGCATCGGGAACGTCGGCTGCCGCGGGCTGGACGCCGGTTCCGCTCTCCAGCTCCTCCAGAATTTGCCTGGCCCGGCGAATCACCCGGTCCGGCACTCCGGCCAGCTTAGCCACCTCGATTCCGTAGCTCTGGTCGGCGCCGCCCCGCACAATTTTCCGGAGAAATATGACGTCGTTCCCCTTCTTTTTAGCGGCGATGTTGTAGTTCTTTACCCCGCCAATCTGTCCCTCCAGCGCGGTAAGCTCGTGGTAATGGGTGGCAAACAGGGTTTTGGCCCCCAGCCGTTTGGGGTCGGCGCAGGACTCCAAAACCGCCCGCGCAATGGCCATGCCGTCATAGGTGGAGGTACCCCGGCCGATCTCGTCCAGAATGAGCAGGGAGCGGCGGGTAGCGTTTTTCAGCAGGGAAGCCACCTCGGTCATCTCCACCATGAACGTGGACTGTCCGGCGGCCAGATCGTCGCTGGCCCCGATGCGGGTAAAGACCCGATCCACCACCCCGATGCGGGCGGATTTGGCGGGGACAAAGGAACCCATCTGGGCCATGAGGACGATCAGGGCCACCTGGCGCATGTAGGTGGATTTGCCCGCCATATTGGGGCCGGTGATAATGGCGCACAGGTCGTCTCCGCAGTCCATATGGGTGTCGTTTGGGACAAACAGGGAACCCTTGAGAACCTTTTCCACCACCGGATGGCGGCCCTCCATAATGGTCAGGGAGTTGGAACTGTCCACCTGAGGCATGCAGTACTGGTTGGCGGCGGCCACGGTGGCGAAGGAATTGAGCACGTCCACCTGGGCCACGGCGGCGGCGGACTTCTGAATCCGATGAACTTGAGCGCACACCAACTCCTTGAGCCGGCAGAAAATTTGGTATTCCAGAGCGGTCACCGTGTCCTGGGCGGACAGAATGGCGTGCTCCAGTTCCTTTAGCTCTGGAGAGATATACCGCTCGGCGTTCACCGTGGTCTGCTTCCGGGTCCAGTGGTCGGGAACCAGGCTGATCTGGGACCGGGCCACCTCGATATAATACCCAAAGACCTTGTTGGATTTGACCTTCATGTTTTTGATACCGGTCTGCTCCTTGGTCTGTACCTCCAGATCGGCCAGCAGCTCGGCTGAGTGGTTTAAAATATTCCGTTGGTGGTCCACCTCGGCGTCGTAACCGTCCCGAATTAAGCCGCCCTCCCGGACGGAAAAGGGGGGTTCATCCACCAGGGCAAGGGCCAGTGTGTCCCGCAGGTCGGGCAGATCATCCAGATCGCCCGTCAGGGACTGGAGCAGAGCGGAGGAACAGTGCTCCAGCAGTTCCCGAATGTGGGGCAGCTTGCCTAATCCGGTTGCCAATGCCACCAAATCCCGTCCGCCGGCGGAGCCATACACTACCCGGCCGATGAGCCGCTCCAGGTCGGTGACCTCCTTCAGGGTGAGAGAGAGCTCCTCCCGGGTGATGATGTCCTCCACCAGGTCGGATACCGCCTGCTGCCGCCGGGAAATCTGCACCGGGGACAGCAGAGGGCGGTCCATCCAGCCCCGGATCAGCCGCCCGCCCATGGCGGTTTTGGTCTTGTCCAGTACCCACAACAGGCTGCCCCTCTTGTCTTTCGACCGGAGGGTGGCGGTGAGCTCCAGCGTCTGCCGGGCGGTGAGATCCAGCTCCATAAACTGCCCGGAGGTGTAGTAGGAAAAGTTGGCAATGTGGCTCAGGTCGGTTTTCTGCGTCTCATACAGGTAAGTGAGCAGACCGCCGGCGGCCTGGACGGCCCCCTCATCCCCCTCGGGGATGGTGTTCAGTCCGGTTTTGAACTGCTTTTCCACAAGAGACCGGGCGGCTGCGAAGCGGAACCGCGCCTCTCCCCCGTTCTCACAGGGACAGTCCAGCCGCTCCTTCAAAAAGGGCACTAAGCCGTCTGTGTTCCAGGCCCCGGAGGACAGTACCGCCTCGGCGGGGTGAAACCGGCCCAGCTCATTTTCCAGGTGGTCCAGGGCCTCCGCTCCCGCGGGGAAGGAGGTGGCGAAGACTTCGCCGGTGGAGATGTCGCACAGGCACAGGCCAAAGACGGCGGAATCGGCGTAAATGCCGCAGATGTAGTTGTTCTTGCTGTCCTCCAACATGGAGGCGGAAATGACGGTGCCCGGAGTGATGACGCGAATGATGTCCCGATCCACCAGCCCCTTGGCCAGGGCCGGATCCTCGGTCTGCTCACAGATGGCAACCTTATAGCCCTTGGCAATGAGCCGGGCGATGTAGCTGTCGCAGGAGTGGTAAGGAACTCCGCACATGGGCACCCGCTCCTCGGGGGGCTTGTTCCGGTCCCGGGTGGTGAGGGTCAAATCCAGCTCCCTGGAGGCCAGCTTGGCGTCCTCGTGGAACATCTCGTAAAAATCCCCCAGCCGGAAAAAAAGGATGGAATCCGGATTCTGGGCCTTGATGTCCAGATACTGCTGCATCATCGGGGTAAGCTCTGCCATGGGTTCACCGTCTTTCTGTTCTGTGTGGGAAGGGTGTGTTCCGCCTGCGGACGGGACGGAGTTTAAGGACGGAAGATTCCGCCCTGTGGGGCGAGTTCCTTTGCAGCCCGCTGCCGCTCTGTTCATATGAAATTGGTTTCACCACTACTGGTTTCATGTGCGCCTAGTATGTACCGTTTGGGGAGTCGGCGCAGCCGACGGCGAGGATTAGGAACCGCCAGGTCACGCTCCAGCTGCCACAGCTAAGGAGAGTAGGCGCGATCTCTCACAGGAGAAGTCCCTGCCTATTTGACCTGTGGGCAGCGCCAGCGGATGGGATTAGAGTTGTGGCGTGTCTTCCACCCTCGCCGGCGGTAATCCCTTGCCCTCCCCCGGCGATTCTTTGGTTCCGTTGGGATCGCTCCGAAAGGAACCCGCCGCCGGGGCGGCAGAATCTCCCCCGTCCATGACTCTCTGTTAATCGGACCGCCCCACCAAATTGTCCAGAATGCGGGCCTGTCCATCGGCTTGGAGCTGGGGCGGCTCTGATTATACCATGACCGCAAGGTCATGGTATAAGTTCGGCATCATTTTCGGTTCCCCCGCAAAGCGGGGGAGAAAATGGCCGATTCAAGTATAATAGACACTCTGTGGCTATTATGCCAGCTCCCCAAACAGTGACCACTTGTTGGCGTCGGTGATCTTTACATCCCGGAACTGGCCCACGGCGTCCTTCTCCCCCACTACCCGGACCAGGCGGTTTCCCGGGGTGCGGGCGGTGAGGTCATACCGGGAATCGTCGGACAGCCCGTCAATGAGACACCGCACCGTTTTTCCCACATAGGCGGCGTGCTTTTCCTCGGAAATCGCGTCCTGAAGGGCGGTAAGACGGTTGAAGTTGGCCAATTTCTCCTCCCGGGGCATGGGATCGTCCATCTGGGCGGCAGGGGTGCCCACCCGCGGGGAAAAGATGAAGGTGAACAGCGCGTCAAACCGCACCTCCTCCAGCACCCGCAGGGTGTCCTCAAATTCCTCCGTGGTCTCCCCGGGGAACCCAACAATAATGTCCGACGTGAGGGTAATGTCAGGGATTAGGGACTTTAAGTCCCGGATTTTTTCTAAATACTGTTCCCGGGTGTGCTTCCGGTTCATCACCTTCAAGATCCGGTCGTTCCCCGCCTGGAAGGGCAAGTGGAGCACCGGGGCCACCTTTTCGCAACGTGCCATGGTTTCGAACAGCTTATGGGTGGCGTCCTTGGGGTGGGAGGTCATAAAGCGGATCAGAAAGTCGCCGGGGATAGCGTTGACCTGGGCCAGCAGGTCGGCAAAGTCCATGGGCTCGGCCAGGTCTTTGCCGTAGGAGTTCACGTTTTGCCCCAGGAGGGTAATGTCCTTGTACCCCTCGGCGGCCAGCTGACGGATCTCGGTCAAGATGTCCTCGGGCTTGCGTGAACGCTCCCTGCCCCGGACATAGGGGACGATGCAGTAGGAGCAGAAGTTGTTGCACCCATACACGATGGATACCCAAGCCTTCACGCGGTCCTGGCGGACCATCGGGATGCCCTCGGCGATGGAGCCAGCCTCGTCGGCGTTCTCAAAGATGCGCCCGCGCTGGGTGAGTAGGGAGTAAACCATCTCGGGGAATTTCCACAGCGCGTGGGGGCCGAAGACCAGATCCACATGGCGATAGGACTGGCGAATTTTTTCGGCCACGTGGGGCTCCTGCATCATGCACCCACACAGGCAAATCAGTTGTTCCGGATGGCGGTGCTTCACATGGACCAGAGCGCCCACGTTGCCAAACACCCGCTGCTCGGCGTGCTCCCGAATGGCGCAGGTGTTGATGACGATGATGCGGGCGCGCTCCACGTCGTCGGTGAAGCCATAGCCCATGTTCTCCAGGTAACCCCGGATACGCTCGGAGTCGGCCTCGTTCTGTTGGCAGCCATAGGTATCCACAAAGGCCAGGGGCCGCTCCGGCCACTGGGCCGTAAGAGCGGCCGCCCGCTCACAATAGCGCAGCTGTCGCTCCACGTCGGTCTGGGGAATTACGGTGGTAGTACGTTCCATATTGTTCCTCCCGGTTTGGGGTAATTCCGGCCCCCGAAACGGGAGAGCCTTCGGAACATCCATCATATCATTTTCTCAAAAAAAACTCAAGGCCGGGGGCCACATTTCACCGTTTCCAGAAGGGAAATGCGAGAGCTTTGCGTTGCCTTTTTCAGAGAGAAGTGATAAAATAAAGCATTACATGGTTACAATGGTAATGCTGGCTCTGGCCAGCGGCCCGGGAGAACCAGGAGGGAGCCATCTGTATGCGCAAGCTGGTCATCGAAAAAGCGGCTGTGAAGAACAACCTGGCTGTCATTAAGGAGAAGGCGGCGGGAACTGTGATTTACGGGGTGCTGACGGGAGATGGGGGCGGTGTTGGCATTGTCCGGCTGGCCCAGCTGCTGCGGGAGGAAGGCATCGGCCGCTTTGCCGTGTCCGAGGCATCAGAAGCCGAGGAGCTGCGCAAGGCCGGCTTTGTGGACGAGGAAATTTTAATGCTCCGCTCCACCACCGACCGGGAGGAACTGGAGCGGCTGGTGGATTTGAACGTGGTCTGTACCGTCTCCTCGGTGGACACGGGGATGGCCCTGAATGCGCTGGCGGAAAATCGCTCCACCGTGGTGGAGGCCCATATTCAGGCCGATACCGGAATGGGGTTTGGCGGCTTTCTGGTCAGCGAACCGGAAAAGATCTTGTTGGCTTACCGCTCTTTGCCCAATGTGGCTCTGTCCGGGATCTACACGCAGCTTCACGGGGTGAAACCAAACGACCCGGAGGCCCGTCGGCAGCTGGTGCAGTTTCGCCAAGTGCTGGATACCATCCATGCTGCCGGGTTTGAGACGGGAGTTGTCCACGCCGCGGGTTCCTTTGCCCTTCTCCATGAGGATGGGGCGAGCCTGGACGGAGTGCGGGCGGGGTCGGCAATTTTGGGCCGGTGCCGCCGGATCAAGGACGACGGGCTGAAAACCGTGGGCTACGGGGAGGCCCCTCTGGCAGAGGTGCGCTGGCTGCCTCGCGGCCATACGCTGGGAACCAGCCGCCCGGTGGTGTTGAAAAAGCCCACCCGGGTAGCGGTGCTTCCAGTGGGCTATCAGAACGGGTTTGGAGTGTCCAGGCCCCGGGAAGACGGATTTTGGGCCATGCTGCACCAGTGGCGGCGGGCCAAAACGCGCACTGTGCGCATCGGCGACCAGCGGGCTCGGATCTTGGGCGCCATCGGCGCCACCGAGACGATTTTAAATGTAACCGACCTGCACTGTTCCGCCGGGGACGCGGCGGTCTTCGACCTGGACCCCCTCTTTGCCAGGGGATTCCAGGTGGAATATCGATAAGCGGCGCCAGGCTTAGTTTGAACATGACCTGAGAAGAAAGATTTGGTCTTCTCAGAAGATTTCTTGTGGAAAAGGTGTCTTACCATGAACCGTTCAAGTTCTTTTCAGCCGCTGCTTTTCGGCGGCGACATCAACGTATACAGCGTAGCCCGCGCCTTTCACGAGGCGTACGGGGTGAAATCCGTCGCCTACGGGAAATACCCCGCCTTCCCCTGCTACGGCGCGGCCATTCTGGACTACCGGGTCTGCCCCGGCAACGAGCAGGACGAGGCATTTTTACAAAACGTGGAAACGGTGTCCCGGGAGTTTCCGGACAAAACCATCCTTCTCTTAGGCTGCGGGGACAGCTATGTCCAGCTGGCGTCGCGGCACCGGGACCATCTGCCCGTCAATGTGGTGGCTCCCTACATCGAGGAGGAGCTGCTCAATACCCTCATCAACAAGGAAAAATTTTACCAGCTGTGCGACAAGTATGGCATTGACCACCCAGCCACCTTCATTTACCGCAAGGAGATGGGCCACGACATTACCCTGCCCTGGGGCCCGCCTTACATTGCAAAGCCCGCCGACTCGGTGGCCTACTGGGCCTGTGGGGATCACTCCCTAGCCAAGGTCTATATCTGCCAAAGCTGGGAAGAATTGCTTCAGAGTTTGGACCACGTCTACGCCGCCGGGTACCAGGACCACATGGTGCTGCAGGAGTTCATTCCTGGGGACGACAGTTACATGCGGGTACTGACCAACTACTCCGACCGGAACGGGCGGGTTACTCTCATGTGCCTGGGCCATGTCCTGCTGGAGGAGCACTCCCCCCACGGCATTGGGAATCACGCCGTGATCCTGACCGACTATGACGAGGCGCTGGAGCAAAAGATCAAGGAGCTGCTGGAAAGCCTCCACTTTGTAGGCTTTTCCAACTTTGACATCAAGTATGATCCGCGGGACGGCAAATTTAAGGCGTTTGAAATCAACTGCCGCCAGGGCCGCAGCAACTACTATGTCACCGGCGCGGGATATAATATCGCAAAGCTGGTGGTGGAGGATCGGGTGGAAAAAAGGGACATGCCCCTTCTGATGACCAAAAACAAGTCCCTGTGGCGGATGGTGCCCAAACGGGTGGCCTTTCAATTTACGCCCAAGCAGTACCACCCGGAGATGCGCGTGCTGATCCGGGCTGGCGCGGACTCTCACTCGCTGGTCTATGCAAAAGACAGCGCTCCCCTGCGCCGCCTGCGGGTACTCAAAAACCATGTGGGCAACATGAAGCGCTTCCACCGATATAACAAGGTGCCTTCCTCGTCCTAAGGAAGGCGGGATCCCGACGTCGCCGCAAAACCCGCTTCGCTGGGCTTTGCCGGGAGGCTGGAACCGTGAACGACAGGAGACTTTTTATGCCGGATTACCGTCTCGGTGTCCTGGGCGGCATGGGCCCCCAGGCGACGAATACCTTTTACCAATTTGTCATTGACCGCACCGATGCCCAGGCCGATCAGGAGCATGTGAACGCCCTGATCCTCTCGGACAGCGATATGCCGGACCGGACTGCGGCCATTTTGTCGGGAGAAACCGAGCCGGTGTATCGGCGCCTGCTCTCTGACGCCAAGCTGCTGGAGCGGGCGGGCTGTACCGTCATCGCCGTCCCCTGCAACACTTCCCACTTTTTCCTGGACCGGGTGCAGGAGCAGATCCAAATCCCGATTCTCCATATGATTCGGGAGACGGCTAAGGTGCTGTCCGCCCAGGGACGAACCCGCCCGGGCATTCTGGCCACCGACGGTACCATTCGCACCGGGCTGTACCAGGAAGAGTTCGCCGCCCTGGGGATCCAGGCGGTGATTCCCTCTCCGGAGGCCCAGAAGCAGGTGATGTCGCTGATTTACGACGACGTGAAGGCGGGCCGGGACGGAAATCCGCAGACGTTTTCCGCCGTCCATCGGGACCTGCTCTCCCAGGGCTGTGACTGCGGGGTGCTGGCCTGCACCGAGCTGTCGGTGTTCGCCTCCCACCACCACCTGCCCCCCTTCTACACCGATGCCATGGCCGTTTTGGCGGAACGGGCCGTTCTGGCCTGCCACAAGCCCCTGCGGACAATCTTCATAAAATAAGCGAGGTGACGTACATGGATCAGGTCATCCATTCCCTTGGCGACTATGTAAACCTGCTGGAGAACCAGGGGCTGCTGGCCGCCCCCGCCCCCGCCGGGCTGAACCGGGAGGCCCCGGTGGCGCTGGTGTCCTACGACTCGCGGGAGGTGGTACCCGGCACCCTGTTTCTCTGCAAAGGGGCCCACTTCAAGCCGGAGTTTTTAATCTCTGCCAAAGAGAAGGGGGCCATGGCGTATCTTAGCCTTACCACTTACCCTGAGGTAGATCTCCCATGCCTGTTGGTTCAGGACATGCGGCGGACCATCGCGCCCCTGGCCGATCTGTACTACAACCATCCCTCGGACAAGCTGAATGTAATCGGCATCACGGGGACCAAGGGGAAGTCCTCCACCACCTACTATTTGAAGTATATTTTGGACGAGTATCTGGAGGGGGAGGGCAAGCCGGAGTCCGGCGTCATCTCCTCCATCGACACCTACGATGGGGTGGAGCGGTTTGAATCCCACCTCACCACGCCGGAGCCGCTGGATCTTCAGCGCCATTTTCACAATGCACAAAACACCGGAATCGAGTACCTTACCATGGAGGTATCCAGCCAGGCGCTGAAGTACCACCGAACCCTGTGTACCGAATTTGCCGCCGCCTGCTTTCTCAACATCGGCTCCGACCACATCTCCCCCATTGAGCATCCGGATTTTGAGGACTACTTCACCTCCAAACTGAAAATTTTTGCTCAGGCCAAGGTGTGCTGCGTCAATCTGGACTGCGACCACGCCGATCGGGTGCTCCAGGCCGCTCAAGCCAGCGGAAACCCGGTGTACACCTTTTCCAGGAGCAATGAGGAGGCCGACGTCTATGCCTCCCAGATCCGCAAACGGGGCAACGACATCCTCTTTCGGGTCAGGACCCGCCGTTTCCTGCGGGAGTTCCGGCTGACCATGCCCGGGCTGTTCAATGTGGAAAACGCCTTGGCGGCCATCGCGGTGTGCGAGGGGCTGAACATCCCGGAGCGGTGCATCTATGTGGGGCTGATGAAGGCGCGGGTGCCCGGGCGGATGGAGGTCTATTCCAACGCCGACGAGACGGTTACCGCCATTGTGGACTACGCCCACAACCGCATGTCCTTTGAAACCCTGTTTCGCTCGGTCCGGGCGGAGTATCCCGGCAAACGCATCGTCACCGTCTTTGGCTGTCCGGGGAAAAAGGCCCTGGACCGGCGGAGGGATTTGGGCGAGGTATCGGGACAGTATTCCGACCTGGTCGTGCTGACCGAAGAAGATTCCGGGGAGGAGGACACCCTGTCCATCTGCCAGGAAATTGCCGGACACGTAGCCGCCCAAGGCTGCGACTACTCCATCGAGCCCAACCGGGGCGAGGCGATCCGGCAGGCCATTCTTGGCTGCGGAGGGACACCGTCCGTCCTTCTGATCACCGGGAAAGGGGCCGAAACCCGCCAGAAGCGGGGCACGCAGTATATTGACACACCGTCCGATGTGGATTACGTCCACACGTTTTTGCAGGAATACGACGTCCGGCATGGCCTGGACGGCATGGAAAAGGTACGCAATTTGTTGTCTGTTCTGCCCATCCTGAAGCGGGCCGAGGGACAGACCGTGGTGGTCAAGTACGGCGGCTCCGCCATCGGGGTGGAGGCCAAGGAAGACACCACCCTCCAGGACGTGGCCGCCCTGCGGATGGTGGGCGTCCGAGTGGTACTGGTCCACGGGGGCGGGAAGCACATCACCGCCCTGCAGAATAAGCTGAAGGTGCCCACCCAATTTGTCAACGGCTATCGGGTGACCGACGAGGCGACCCTGGAGGTGGCCGAGTTGGCCCTGTCCGCCCAGGTGAACAAGGCCATTGTTGAGCATATGGCCCGGCTGGAGGTGTCCGCCGTGGGCATTTCGGGCAAAGACGGGACACTGATCACCGCCGCATTAAAGGACCAGGCTCTGGGCCGGGTGGGAGCGATTTCGAAGGTGGAACCTAAGGTTCTGGATACCCTGCTGGATGCCGGATTTTTGCCCGTGGTCTCCCCCATCGCGTTGGGGGAGGACGGAGGCACCCTGAACTGCAATGCCGACGATGCCGCCCGGGCGGTGGCTGAGGCCATGGGCGCACACAAGCTGATCTTCCTCACCGACATCGGCGGGGTGCTGATCGACAGCCATAATACCAAGACAGCAGTACCCTATATGGACGTGAAACGGGCCGAGGAACTTGTCGACGCCGGACTGATTGCCGGGGGCATGGTGCCCAAGGTTCGGGGCTGCGTCCACGCCATCCGTTCCGGCGTGGGTCAGGTATCGATTTTGGACGGCCGGGTGGAGCATGCGCTGTTGTTGGAGATCCTGGGCCAGCGTGTTCAGGGGACGACCATTACGGGATGATTGTGCATGCGGAATACGCTGGGGAGAACCTGAAAAAGTGAAGATAAAAAAGGATGGCTGATTAATCAGCCATCCTTTTTTTACTTCTACAGCAGGAAGTCTAGCCATGGTTCACACGGGCTTGTCCTGACACCGGATCGTCGCAAGGAGTCTTCATCGGCAGTTATCCCTGGGGCACGATCTCATTTTCCCGGTAATACTCGGCGGAACGAAAATCAGCTAAAAATGCAGCGTCCGCCTCCGGCAGAAGGTCGGTGAGCATGCCGTCTTTCCAGTACAGGTCCCACACATGGACCAGCGGGGTGATGTTACGTACTTGGCGGGACAACTCCATAAAGCCGGGCCCTGTCCAGCCGCACTGGTCAAAGACCTCGGCCATGAAAAAGCAAGGGGAAAAATTGCCCCCGTCTCCCACAAAGTCGTTGCCTAAGACCTGTTTTGCGGCGGAGTTGGCCCAGATCACATAGGGGGTGGAGTAGTAATCGGAGAAACCTTCGGGAGTGGACAGATCGAAGTTGACGCCCAGCTCGGTGTAGGCGGAATTGCCGTTGCCGCCCCAGGGCTTGTGGTCCCCGAAGAGAACCAGTACCACCGGCCTGTCCAGCGCCTCCAGGTCGGCGGCCAGTCCGGTCATGGCGTCGATGGTGTCGGCAATCCCCTTCAAATAGTTGTTCAGGATGTTGCAGGTCTCCTCGCCCAGACCGGAGTTGGTAGGGGTGAGGTACTCAACACCCGACGTGTATGCACCCTCGTATGGACCGTGGTTCTGATAGGACACAGAGAAGGAGAAACAAGGAGATGTGTCCATTTCCTCCTCTAGCTGGAGGAGAAGCTCATGGGCCAGCACATGATCGGAGTTATAAATGGCAGAGGTTGGATCTACCAGGGGAGCATAATGGTTCTCCGTGAACCAGTAGTCCTCAAAGCCCAGGTATTGGTTTACATTCTGCCGGTTGTAAAACCAGCCGTAACCCGGATGGCTGCCGAATGTCCGGTAGCCCTGCTCCCTCAGATACCATACATAGGAGTCGGTGTTTTTCCGAAACTGGTCGTGGGTGGTATAGCCGGTGAGAAAGCTCCACTCGCTGTCCACCGTTCCCCCGGCGAAGATGTTGGTGAGCAGATTGCCGGAGACGGACTGCGCCTCCAGCTGGTGCCAGGGTGCGTAAATGCGCTGGACCGCCTCCTGTTCAGCCAGTGCGTCAAAGTCGGTTAGGTCGCAGAATGACTCCAGCATAATGCCCATGACCGAGGCCTTTTTGTCTTCCGGAATGTCGGTGTCCGGATACTGAGCCAGCAAAGCGGCGGCCTTGTCCCGGTCGTACCCCTCGGGCGGGGTGGGGAACATGTCCTGAACACTGTACAGGAAGGGATAGAGGCAGCCTTTGGACACGAAAACTTCCACGTCGGACCACTGGTTGATAAAGCGGTTGTTGGCGGTCTTCTGATAAGTTTGGGGATTGGTGAACAGGGAAACAAAAGACACCGCCAAAAGAGCCAGACAGGATAACGCGCCGAACGCCCGGTTCCATCCCCCGCGCAGGCCATGAGGCATCAAGAAGAGCGCGAAGAGCAACCCGGCCACCAGGCAGGCGGCGGAGAACCAGACAAGCCAGGTCAGGTCCAGGGCATAGCGCCCTACAATGCCCTCGGCCTCGGTAGCCAGCCGGAGGTCGGCCGCCAGAAGAGGGTCGGAACGCAGGCGGATTTTAAAATAATTGACCATGGCGACTCCAACCACAGGGAAAAAGCTGAACAGAAAGCCAACCCAGGCCCGACGGAACAGGAAATAGAACAGCCAGATCAGCAGCACCGGGGGCAGCAGGTTCAAGAACAGGATCAGAGGGTTGAGAAAGTAGGAGGCGAAAATGGCCCAGCTGGTCAATTTCACATAGGCGGTCGCCGCAAACAGCAGAGCCAGAACTCCCACGCAGCAGCCCAGGCCTGTGAGAGACAGGGCAAGCCAGATGCGGTGGGCCGTGCCGTATTGTTCTTCCGTTCCCGCAGGCAGACGCATAATTTGGAGCAGAGTTTTCATCAAAGCGACCTCATTTATCCAGAGTGGAAAAAGTTCGACAAATTCAGCCCAAAGTATACCACAGGTGATCAAAAAAGGAAAGGCGGGAGCGCAAAAAGACCCCCGGCAAAAAGTGTCAAAGCACTTCTTGCCGAGGGAAACGAGACTTGGTTCGGGACAAATTAATAGGCCAGCTGCTCCTCCAGCCAGGACTTCAACTGGCTGATGGGGACGCGCACCTGCTCCATGGTGTCCCGGTTTCGGATGGTGACGGCGTCGTCGGCCTGCTCGGTATCGCTGCCTACGGTCTGAAAGTCCACGGTGATGCAGTAGGGGGTGCCCACTTCATCCTGACGGCGGTAGCGCTTGCCGATGGAGCCGGCGTCGTCGTAATCCACCATCCAGTACTTGGACAGCATCTCCTGAATATCCCGGGCCTTGTCGCCCAGCTTCTTGCTCAGGGGCAGGACGGCGCACTTGAAGGGAGCCAGCGCGGGATGCAGGCGCAGCACGGTGCGTACGTCGTTTTTCTCCGCGTCCACAACTTCCTCGTCATAGGCGTCCACCAGGAAGGCCAGGGTGACGCGGTCAGCGCCCAGGGAGGGCTCGATGACGTAGGGAATATAGTGCTCGTTGCTCTCCTGGTCAAAATAGGTCATGTCCTTGCCGGAGGTGGTCTGATGGGCGGTCAGGTCGAAGTTGGTGCGGGAGGCCACGCCCCACAGCTCGCCCCAGCCGAAGGGGAAGACGAACTCGAAGTCGGTGGTGGCGTTGGAGTAGTGGGACAGCTCCTCCTGCTCGTGGTCGCGCAGGCGCAGATTCTCGCTCCGCATCCCCAGATTCAGCAGCCACTGGTGGCAGGTCTGCTTCCAGTAGGAAAACCACTCCAGCTCGGTGCCCGGCTTGCAGAAGAACTCCAGCTCCATCTGCTCGAATTCCCGGGTACGGAAGGTGAAGTTGCCGGGGGTGATTTCGTTGCGGAAGGACTTGCCCACCTGGCACACACCGAAGGGAAGCTTTTTCCGGGTGGTCCGCTGGACGTTCTGGAAGTTGACAAAAATACCCTGGGCGGTCTCGGGGCGGAGATAGACGGTGTTTTTCGCGTCCTCGGTGACGCCCTGGAAGGTCTTAAACATCAGGTTGAACTGGCGGATGTCCGTCCAGTTGAACTTGCCACAGGTGGGGCAGACGATCTGGTGCTCGTTGATAAACTCCTTCATCTGCGCCTGGCTCATGGCGTCCACGCTGTGGCCCAGGTCAAAGTTGTTCTCCTGGCACCAGTCCTCAATGACCTTGTCGGCGCGGAAGCGCTCTTTGCACTCCTTACAGTCCATCAGAGGGTCGGAGAAGCCGCCCACATGGCCGGAGGCCACCCAGACCTGGGGATTCATCAGAATGGCCGCATCCAAGCCCACGTTATAGGGGTTCTCCTGAACGAACTTTTTCCACCAAGCCTTTTTCACATTGTTCTTCAGTTCCACACCCAGGGGTCCGTAGTCCCAGGTGTTGGCCAATCCGCCGTAAATCTCGCTGCCGGAAAAGATAAAGCCGCGGCCTTTGCACAGGGTCACAATCTTTTCCATGGTTTTTTCGGTGTTTTTCATACTTGTCGCTCCTTTTCTGTCCTGGTTTGAATGTGACTCAGGGCCGAAAGAAACGCCCTGAGCCGAAAATGGCTCAGGGCGAACATTGCTTGCATGTCCGTGGTTCCACCTGAATTCGCGTATGGTTTACGCGCACTTGTGTCCCGGTAACGGCGGGAACCGGCGGGCCATTTCCTGCCCGCGCTCCAGAGGGCCTTTCCGCTGCGCCTTCGGAGGATTTTCACCGGCCATCCTCTCTCTAAATCCCAGGCACGAGGTACTGTTCTCTGTCATCGCTGTTGTACACAGCATTTTATTACAGAAACCGGAAGCTGTCAAGGGGAAACACAGGGGTGTTTCCATACGCCACTTACCCCCGCCCAAGGCGGAAGCTAATTTGCCGCGGAATTAACGCGCGTCCTTCTCCCCCAGCTGTTCCAGATGTGCCTTGAGCACCAGGTTGATATAGCTGGAAACAGAGCGGTCCTGAGTCTCGGCCAGAAGCTTTACCTGTTCCAGGACCGGATCGTCCAGAGTAATGCTGATAGAAGTTTTCATTGGTTTCATCGTATCACCTCGTAAAATAATGATACTAGTTGTTGGCATATAATATTGACTATTAGTGTTAAATCGTGTATTATAGTGTAAATATAATAAAGGAGAATTGTGGCTTGTATTCCAACGAGTTTGAGTATGCCTTTTCCGAATTTTTAGATCGGCGCGAGTACGACCGGGCGTCGGATTCCCTGCTTACTCTGGCACGGGCCGCCTTTGCGGCCGGGCGGCGGGCGGCTCACCGCCTCAGGCCGAGCGCGTCTATGAGCTGCTGGAGCCCCGGCGGGGGTGGTTCGCTGGACCGCCACCTGAGAACAAAACAACTACTCCCGTTCCAACAGATCGGGAAACCGACTGAATCGTCCCCGTGGGGCTGCCCGACCCGGGCAATGCTGGCGGCGATGGTGTGGCGGTTGGAACCCGTCTCTCGGTCAAAGCCCGCATCAGGTTTTCGCCGGGGAGAAAGATGTCGGGTTTCTCGGACATATCAATCTCTCCTTCGAGCAAACGAATCGCTGGGTATGCCCATAGCGTGCCCGGAACCGCAGCGGCTTCTGATTTTGTTAATTTTTTGACAGTTCTTTACCTTTTTCTTGCCTTTTCCCCTGGCACCGAGTATAATAAGGAGCAAACTAGGGGTGTCTTGTCACCCCTT
>JBFWME010000004.1:48716-69081 GCA_050251755.1 Lawsonibacter sp.
TAGCGTGCCCGGAACCGCAGCGGCTTCTGATTTTGTTAATTTTTTGACAGTTCTTTACCTTTTTCTTGCCTTTTCCCCTGGCACCGAGTATAATAAGGAGCAAACTAGGGGTGTCTTGTCACCCCTTTAAAGGAGGCATCCCTAGGGATGAAAGCGAAGACCAACCTGACCATGCTGTGCGACTTTTATGAGTTGACCATGGCCAACGGCTACTTTCAAACTGGGCTGAAGGACCGGATTTGTTATTTCGACGTGTTTTATCGCTCGGTGCCGGACAAAGCCGGCTTCGCGTTGACCGCCGGTCTGGCACAGGTCATCGAGTATATCCAGGAGCTTCACTTTGACCAGGAGGATCTGGACTATCTTCGCTCCAAGGGATGTTTCTGCGAAGAATTCCTTGCCTTCCTGTCCGATTTCCGATTTACCGGCGACATCTGGGCCATGCCCGAGGGGACGCCGGTGTTTCCGGGCGAACCCATTCTCACCGTGCGTGCCCCGGCCATTCAGGCCCAGTTTATCGAAACCTTTGTGCTTTTGACCCTGAATCACCAGAGCCTGATTGCCACCAAGTCAAACCGTATCGTCCGGGCCGCGGAGGGACGGCCAGTGGCCGAATTCGGTTCCCGCCGGGCTCAGGGCGCCGACGGGGCGCTGCTGGGGGCCCGGGCCAGCTATATCGCCGGCTGCACCGCCACCGCCTGTACCATGGCTGATCAGCGGTATGGCTCCCCGGCTACTGGAACCATGGCCCACTCCTGGGTGCAGATGTTCCCGGACGAATATACCGCCTTTCGCACGTACTGCGAGCTTTATCCCAACAACGCCACGCTACTGGTGGATACCTACAACGTGCTGAAGTCCGGTGTCCCCAATGCCATTCGGGCGTTTCAGGAGGTGCTGCTCCCCCAGGGCATTACCAAGTGCGGCATCCGGCTGGATTCGGGGGATTTGACCTACCTGTCCCAGAAGGCCCGTCAGATGCTGGACGAAGCCGGGCTGACTGAGTGTAAGATTTTCGCTTCGAATGCTCTGGACGAGTATATCATTCGGGATCTGGTGCGTCAGGGCGCCCGCATCGACTCGTTCGGCGTGGGCGAGCGGCTGATTACCTCTCGCAGTGAGCCTGTCTTTGGTGGGGTGTATAAGCTGGTTGCCATTGAAGACGAGGAGGGAACGATTGTTCCCAAGATCAAAATCAGCGAGAATGCAGCCAAAATCACCACCCCCCATTTTAAAAAGGTGTACCGTATTTTTTCTAAGGACACGGGAAAGGCGGAGGCGGACCTGATCTGCCTGCGCGACGAGAACCCTGATTTTTCTCAGCCGCTGGAGCTCTTTGATCCCGCCGCCACATGGAAACGGAAGGTGTTCGCCGATATCGAGGCCCGGGAACTGCTGGAGCCCATTTTCCAGGAGGGTAAGCTGGTGTACCAGAGTCCAGACCTTCAGGCCAGCCGGTCCTACTGCCAGCGGCAGGTAGACGCCCTATGGGACGAGGTCAAGCGCTTTGAGAACCCGCATAATTATTACGTGGATTTGTCCCCAAAGCTGTGGGACATCAAGCAGGCGCTGCTGAACAGCCATGAAATGCCGTAAAGTGAATTCCGACAACGAAACCCATCGCCCCACGAAAAATAAACCGCACCAGCCTAGGATAAAAGGGTTGGTGCGGTTACATATTATGCGGTTCGTCAAGGAATGCACGAATCAGCGACGACAAAAAAGCACCCCGTCCAAGGACGGGGTGCTTTCAAAATGGCAATTACTGAATGATACACAAAGCCAACGTGAGGACCACCCAGACAATGGCGGCCCACTTGGTCGCCTTGGCCAGTTTTGCGTCCACGGTTTTGGCCTTGTTTTTGGATAGGAAAGTATCGGCAGCACCGGAAATGGCACCGGACAGACCGGCGCTCTTGCCGGACTGGAGCATTACAATGGCCACCAAGGCAAGAGAACAGAGCACCTGAATGATGGTAAGAGCCAGACGCATAGAAATCATCGTTCCTTTCAAAGCCCTGAGGGCGAAAAAATCATTGATTCGCCCGGGACGACCGGACGCAGGGTCAAGGATACCACAAAATCCACCAAAATGCAAGCCTTTCGTGAAAAAATTCACGGAATTTCCTTCGTTTTTGGCCTGGGATACCGGGAGTTGTGGTCCAATCTCTTGCCGGGTACAAGATAATCCGGGCTGGTCTACAGTGCGGCGATGGCCTCGATCTCTACCAGGACGTCCTTAGGCAGCTTGGCCACCTGAACGGCGGAGCGGGCCGGGCAGTCCGAGGAAAAGAAGGTCTTGTAAACGCGGTTCATCTCCACAAAATCGTCCATATTTTTTAAAAAGACGGTGGTTTTAACCACGCTGTCTAACGTGCCGCCTGCCTGCTCCACAACGGCCTTCAGATTGGTCAGCACCCGGGTGGCCTGGGCCTGAATGGTGGCCTCGGAAACCAGTTCGCCGGTGGCGGGGTCCAAGGGGATCTGGCCGGAGACGAAAAGGAAATTGCCGGCCCGGACCGCCTGGGAATAAGGGCCGATGGCAGCGGGGGCCTTGTCGGTGGAAATAATCTGCTTCATAAAAGAAGACTCCTTTCAGGGCTAAAAATTAAGATGCCCCTAGTGTACCACAAAAGAGACTTAAAACGCAAGTCAAAGCAACGGATCAGATGTGGGGCGCTGATAAAGGGTAACGCCCTGGCGGCAGGTCATTTCCAACAGGCCCTCGTCTACCAAATACTCAATGAAAAAACGGATGTTGCGCTCAAACCGCAGAGCGCGGTGCGGCTTGTGTGTAAACAGCTGAAACAGCCGACAGACGGCCAGGACAATCTGGCTGGAGGTCATCGGCTGGGTGACCAGATCCAAAATCTCGCGGGTCCGCAGGCGGACCAGAGCTTGGTTGTCATCAATCAGGGTTTCGATATCTTTCCTGCCGCACACGCCCCAGTGGGCCATGATATAGGCGTCGCAGTCCAGAGCCCGCAGTTTTTCCCGACTGGTGTTGGCCAGAGCATGGCACAGGTTATAAGGCAGCTTGGACCCCAGATACTCCTGGCTGATCAGCGCATCGGCGGCATAACATACATTGTCCGGGGTGATGGTGGATATATGGCCTGAGGAATGGCCCGGGGTGTGGATGATTCGAAATTGGACCCCGGCGAAGGAGAAGGGGCCGTCGTCGGGGGGGAGAATGATATCGGGGATGTGGACCATACAGGAGGATTCCCGTTCCACCATGGCGGGGGGAAGCATGAGAAAATAGCACTTCAGGTTGAGAATGCTGCTGCACATTCCAGCCTCCGGAAGGGTGAGCGCAACGGGAATGTGGTATTTTTCCTGAAAATAACGGTTGTTGCCGCAATGGTCTACATGGGCGTGGGAGCAGAGAATGCCGGCCGGAGTCAGTCCCTGCTCCAGAAAAGATGCCTCCAGCTCCTCCCGTTCTTCTTTCAGGCCGGAGTCCAGCAAAATGACCCGGTCGTCCAGCTTATAAAATGGGATCAGCTCCGTGGCCTCCACCACCCAGGTGCTGCCCTTTATTTGTGAAAGTTTCATGTGTATGCCTCCAAAAAATGAACAGCGAGAAACGGGGGTTGTTCTTGAGATAAGGGGATGTTTCGCCCTTGGGCGAGTTACTTTCCGGAGAAGGAAAGTAACCAAAGTTCTCCGGGGCTGAGGCCCCGGACCCGTAACGGCTTCCTGAAAATTTTCCGCCCTTCCGGCGCGGGAAAAGAGCATCACACCGCTCTAATCCACACCCGCTGCCTTATCCCGGAACGCCCAACCGCTACTGCCCTTCCCTCTGCCTCAAATAGACCATAAGAACCGCCACGTCGGCGGGAGAAACGCCGGATACCCGGCTGGCCTGGCCTAGGTTTCTGGGGCGAATCTCGGCCAGCTTTTGCCGAGCCTCCATCCGGATGCCGTGAATGGACAAATAGTCCAGATCCTGGGGCAGAGACCGCGCCTCCAGCCGCTTCATCTCGTCTACCTGGCGCAGCTGGCGGCCGATGTAGCCCGAATATTTGAGCGTGATCTCCGCTTCCTGCACCACAGCAGGGGGCAGGAGGGGCCGGTCCGGGTCAAAGGGAGTTAAATCGCCGTAGGTCAGCCTGGGGCGGCGGAGCAGATCGGCCAGCCTGGCCCCGTCCTTGACGGGGGGCTCGTCCTTTTCTTCCAACAGTGCGTCCAAAGCGGAAGAAGGCGGAGTGCCCGTATGCTCCAGGCGGGCCACCTCTTTGTCCACCGCTTGGTACTTTTCCTCTGTCCGCTGGTACTGCGCCCGGGAAATGAGACCCAGCTCGTAGCCGATGGGGGTGAGCCGCCGGTCTGCGTTGTCCTGGCGGTGGAGCAGCCGGTATTCCGTTCGGGAGGTCATCATACGGTATGGCTCGTTGGTCCCCTTGGTTACCAGATCGTCGATGAGCACACCGATATAACCCTGGTCCCGACGCAGGATCAGCGGGGGTCGCCCCAATAGTTTCAAAGCGGCGTTCACTCCGGCCACAAAGCCCTGGACGGCGGCCTCTTCATAACCGGAAGAGCCGTTGAACTGCCCCGCCCCGTAAAGACCGGAAATTTTCTTTGTTTCCAGCGTGGCCTCCAGCTCGGTGGGATCCACACAGTCGTACTCGATGGCGTAGGCGCATCGGGTCATTTCGGCTTGCTCCAGCCCGGGGATGGTGTGGAGCATCTGGATCTGCACCTCCTCGGGAAGGGAGGAAGAGAAGCCCTGAACATATAACTCTTCGGTGTCCAGCCCCATGGGTTCGATGAACAGCTGGTGGCGCTCCTTGTCCGGGAAACGGACGATTTTTGTCTCAATGGAGGGGCAGTACCGGGGGCCGACTCCCTCGATGGTGCCGTCGTAAAGTGGAGAGCGGTCCAGATTGGCCCGGATGATCGCATGGGTGTTCTCGTTGGTATAGGTAAGCCAGCAGGCCGCCTGATTGTTTGGCGGCGTCTCGGTCTGGAAGGAAAAGCACAGGCCGTCCTCGTCCCCGGGCTGAAGTTCCATCCGGGAAAAATCCACGCTACGGGCGTTGATTCTGGGGGGTGTCCCCGTTTTAAACCGGCGAATGGACAACCCCAAGTCAATCAGGCACTGGGTCAGGGGAAGCGCGGCGGCCAGCCCGTCGGGGCCTGAGTCCCGCACCACCTCGCCCACAATGGTACGGCCGCCCAAATAGGTGCCGGTTGCCACGACCACGGCGCGGACGGCGTAGGCGGCCCCGGTGTGGGTGACGACCCCGGATACCGCCCCGTGTTCCACCAGAACTTCCACAACCTCTGCCTGCTTCAACCACAGGTTTTCCTGCTTTTCAAGGGTGTGCTTCATTATGGTTTGGTACTCGCGGCGGTCGGCCTGAGCCCGAAGCGACCAGACGGCGGGGCCCTTTCCCCGGTTCAAAAGCCGGTATTGGATGCAGGCCTTGTCGGCAGCCCGCCCCATCTCCCCTCCCAGGGCGTCCAGCTCCCGCACCAGGTGTCCTTTCCCGGTGCCGCCGATGGCCGGATTGCAGGGCATGTTGCCCACTGCATCCAGGTTTACGGTGAAGCAAAGCGTTTTCAGCCCCATTCGGGCGGCAGCCAGGGCGGCTTCAATGCCCGCGTGGCCCGCCCCGATGACGGCGAGATCAAATTGTCCGGCGTGATACGTTCTCATAGCTTCCCTATCCTCAAATATCCCCCGGCGGCCCCCCGGGGCCCCGTAAGTGATTTCAAAGCCTTGGCGCAAGTGAATTGCGCCTACGGCAAACGGCCCCCGGGGGGACCGGTTTACGCGCCAATTGGCGCGTCCCGGCTGTGACGGGTCCCTGAGCGGCCCGCCCCGATGACGGCGAGATCAAAATTGTCCGGCGTGATACGCGCTCATAGAGGATACGCGATCCATAAAAGCCGGGTGGCAGGATTTTATTCGGGGGGTATTTTATCACGATTTTCTCCCTCAGACAAGCCCGTCTGACCGCATTTGTCTGGTAGATGCGATTTTATCTTGAAGGACCTGGGGTAATTATGGTATACTACATAAGTTGAAACTGCCCCAGTCTATCCAAAAAAGAGGGAACAGGGTCAGCAGGGAGGAGGAGGTCCATGAAATACAAGCGCTGGAATGTGGCGCCTCCCTGCCCCGAGGCCCAGGCGGAACTGGAGGAGGCGGGCTTTTCTCCCCTGTTGGCGGCGGTGGTGTCTGCCCGAGGGGTCCGAACCTGGGATCAGGCTAGGCGGATGCTCGCACCGGACGAAGAGCCGCTGATTGACCCCATGGAAATGAAGGATATGGATCGGGCGGTGTGCCGGCTGCGGCTGGCGTTGGAGCGGCAGGAACGAATCGCAGTTTATGGGGACTACGATGTGGACGGGATTACCGCCACATGCCTGCTCACGCAATGTTTGCAAACTATGGGGGGGCAAGTGACCCCCTATATCCCCGGCCGCCTGGAGGAGGGCTATGGCCTGAACCGGGAGGCACTTTCTGTCCTGGCCGGCCATGGAGTGTCTCTTGTGATCACCGTGGACTGCGGAATTACGGCCGTGGATGAGGTAGAATATGCCAAAGCCCTGGGGATCGATGTGGTAATTACCGACCACCATGCCTGTAAAGAGGTACTGCCCGACGCGGCGGCGGTGGTGGACCCCCACCGCCCGGACTGTCCCTACCCCTTTCAGGGGTTGGCCGGCGTAGGGGTGGCCCTGAAGCTGGCCATGGCAACGGCGGGCCCGGAGAAGGCCCGCGCGGTGTTTCAGGAGTTTCGGGATCTGGCCGCCGTGGGCACGGTGGCCGACGTGATGCCCATGACAGGAGAGAACCGTGCCATTGTCAGTCTGGGACTCCGGGATTTGAACCCGCCCCGTCGGCTTGGCCTGGCCAAGCTGATCCAATGTGCCGGCATGGAGGGCAGAACGATCACATCCGTTTCGCTGAGCTACACGCTGGCCCCCCGGATTAACGCCTCCGGACGGATGGGCCGGGCAGAGGTGGCGGTGGAGCTGCTCCTTACCCGGGATCCCGACCGGGCGGAAGCCCTGGCCCAGGAGCTGTGTGCCCTGAACCGGGAACGGCAGGGGATTGAAGGAGACATCTTTCAGCAGTGCGTCCAGCGCCTGGATCAAGCGCCTCAGACCGGGGCCATTGTGCTGGCCAGTCATGCCTGGCACCAGGGGGTAGTGGGCATTGTGGCGTCCCGCCTGGCGGAAAAATATGGATGCCCCGCCTTTATGATCTGTCTGGACCAGGGAATGGGCAAGGGGTCCTGCCGCTCCTGGGGTGGGATGAACCTGTTTGAACTGCTGAAAACATGCGCTTCCCTGCTGGAAAACTTCGGGGGCCACGCCCTGGCCGCCGGGTTTACCGTGCGGGAGGAGAACATCCCCGCCCTGGCCCAGGCCTTGCGCCAGGCGGTGGCGGAGTGCAGTGGAGGGGAAGCGCTGGCTTCGGATCTGGAGGTAGACGCGGCGGTTACGCCCGGTCAGCTGACGGTGGAGGCGGTGGAGGCGCTGGATCTGCTGGAGCCCTGGGGGGCGGGGAACCTTCGTCCCGTCCTGATGATTTGCGGAGCTCAGGTTCAAAATCTGGCCCAAGTAGGCCGGGGACGGCACCTGAAGCTGCGGCTGGAATCCAGAGGCCTCGGGCTGGATGCGATTTGGTTTTCCACCGACGGAGGGAACTTGGGTTTGGCTCCCGGCTGCCGGGTGGATCTGGCATTTTATCCACAGGTCAACGAGTTTCGAGGAGTACGGACGGTGCAGCTCCAGGTGATTGACCTGCGTCTGGCACCCTCCCGGGCGCAGATGGAGCGGGCCATCTATGAAAAGTTCTGCCGGGGTGAGATACTGTCTCCCGAAGAGGCTCAGTTTCTTCTGCCCGACCGGTCGGAATTTGTGTGCTTGTGGCGGTGGCTGGAGCACCAGTCCGCCTCTGGCACCGTGGTGGAGGAAACCCTGACCCGGATTGCCCGGGGCGTGTCCCGCACGGCGGGACAGCGGGAGGTACCGACCCGGACCCTGCTGTGCCTGGAGGTTCTGGAAGAACGAGGGCTGATTGAACTGAATCGGCGCACCGACCGCATGCGGATTGTGGTTCGCCATACGGAGCGCAAGGTGGATCTGGAGGCGTCTTTTATCCTGCGCAGGCTGAAAGATGCCACGCAGACAAAAAATAACGAATGAGAAATTATGGGGCCCAGTTTGGTTGGAGGGGTTGTCCCGCCTGCAAAGGCGGTTCAGGCACACCGGCCGTTTAACTGCTGACTCAGCTGAGGTGATTTGATGGACCCTATTCTGGAACGATATCACGCGCTGGAAGAAAAAGTGGGCGCGTATACGCCAAATTTGGATAACAAGCGGCTGTTCGACGCGTTTACCTATGCCGACGCTGCCCATAACGGTCAACGGCGCATGAGCGGCGAGCCATATATTATCCATCCCTTGGCCGTGGCCGAGATTGTGGCGGATTTGGGGCTGGACGTGGATTCGGTCATTGCCGCTATGCTCCACGACTGTATTGAGGACACCGAGGCCACCCACCAGGAGATCGCCAAAAAGTTTGGGGAACCGGTGGCCGCCCTGGTGGAAGGGGTAACCAAGCTGACCCGGGTGCAGTATGTCTCCAAGGAAGAGGAGCAGATGGAGAACCTGCGCAAGATGCTCATGGCCATGGCCCAGGACATCCGGGTGATCCTCATCAAAATCTGCGACCGACTTCACAACATGCGTACCATGGAGTATCAGTCCCCGCGCAAGCAGCGGGAAAAATCCCTGGAGACGATGGAGATTTACGCCCCCATCGCCCACCGCTTAGGTATGCAGAAGCTGAAGTGGGAGCTGGAAGACCTGTCTCTGCGCTATCTGGATCCCATCGGCTATAAGGAGATCGAGGATGAGTTGGCCGAGCGCTCCTCCGCGCACGAGGAGTTTATGGCCGCGATTCAACACCGCATCCAGCAGCGGCTGGAGCAGGAGGGCATCCGCTGCACCGTCTATGGCCGGGTAAAGCACATCTACTCCATCTATCGGAAAATGTATGCCCAGAACAAGACCATGGACGAGATCTTCGATCTGTATGCGTTCCGGGTCATTGTGGACGACATCCCGGAGTGTTATAATGTCCTGGGCTGTATCCATGACATGTTCAAACCGCTGCTGGGCCGGTTTAAGGACTATATCGGGACCCCGAAGCCCAACATGTACCAGTCTCTTCATACCACGGTGATTGGCCGAGAGGGGATCCCCTTCGAAGTGCAGATCCGCACCTGGGAAATGCACCAGACGGCTGAGTACGGCATTGCCGCCCACTGGAAGTATAAACAGGGAATGGCCAACCGGAAGCTGGGGACGGAGAAGGACTTCGAGTGGGTGCGAAAGCTGCTGGAAAACCAGCAGGACACCGATGCGGAGGAGTTTGTCCGGACGCTGAAGGTGGACATGTTTGCCGACGAGGTTTTTGTGTTCACGCCCAACGGAGATGTGGTGAACCTGCCCTCCGGCGCTACACCCATTGACTTTGCCTATAACATCCACTCCGCCGTTGGGAACCACATGGTAGGGGCCCGGGTCAACGGACGCATGGTCCCCTTTGATTACCAGCTATCCAACGGGGAGATTGTGGAGATTCAGACCTCTAAGGCGGCGAAGGGCCCAAGCCGGGACTGGCTGAAGATCTGCAAGTCCAACGAGGCCCGAAACAAAATCCGCCAATGGTTTAAAAAGGAGCGCCGGGAAGAGAACATTGCCACCGGCCGGGCTGCCTTTGAATCCGAACTGAAGCATATAAAAATCCCTCTGGCCGCCATCACGGCGGAGGAGGTCCTGCCCCATATTCTGCGCAAGGTGCGTTTCGGCACGCTGGACGAGCTGTACGCCTCCATCGGCTATGGCGGCACAACCGCCGTTAAGGCGGTGGCGCGGGCTAAGGATGAGTTGCTCCGGCTGGGCCGGCTTCAGGCGGAAAAGGCGGCGGCCGCCGCCAAGACAACGGCGGAGAGCGTTATCGTCCCGGGTTCTGCTGCGCAGCCCATCCCTGCCGTCGCGGGACAGGTCCGTCCCAAGCACTCCGACTCGGGCATCGTTGTGGAGGGGGTGGGCAATTGTCTGGTCAAGTTCGCCAAATGCTGTACCCCTGTCCCCGGTGACCCGGTGATCGGCTTTATTACCCGGGGTTACGGCGTGTCCGTCCACCGCGCAGACTGTCCCAATGCCGCCCTCAGCAAGCGGAAGCCGGAAGAGGCCGACCGCTGGGTCAAAGTTTCCTGGGTAGAGAGCGGCCTGCCCAATTATAAGACCTCGCTGGAACTGTCCACCAAGGATCGGGACGGTCTGACCCTGGACGTTGCCATGGCCCTGTCGGCTGCCAAGGTGAAGGTTACGGCTCTGTCCGCCCGCTCGATGCCGGACGGACATGCCGCCGTCAATATCGTGGTGGAGGTCCGGGACAAAGAGGAGCTGAACTCGGTCATCAACCGGCTCAACCAGATTCAGGGCGTGTATTATGTGGCCAGAGCCAGGGGAAACTAAGAAGTGCCATTGCCCACAGGTTAGGCGGAAGAATGGATTGCCGCCTCATATACGCAGGGAAAGAAAAGGTTGTGAATGGGATGCGCGCAGTTGTTACCCGGGTGTCCTCCGCCTCTGTCACCATTGACGGGACGGTGGCGGGAGCCATTGAGAAGGGATACCTGGTTTTACTGGGGGTTGGCCCCAACGATTCCGAACCCGTGGCCCACAAGCTGGCGGAGAAAATCTGCAACCTCCGCATTTTTGAGGATGGAAACGGAAAGATGAATTTGAATCTGGAGCAGGCGGGGGGCGCGCTTTTGGTGGTGTCCCAGTTCACCCTGTACGCCGATACGTCCAGCCGCCGTCCCGGGTTCAGCAACGCGGCCAAACCCGAGTTAGCTGTCCCCCTGTATGAACGGTTCCTGGCGGACTGCCGGGTGCGTGGGTTCCGGGTGGAGCATGGCCAATTTGGGGCCGACATGCAGGTGGCTTCGGTGAACGACGGGCCGGTCACCATTTTATTTGACACGGAACAAGCCTGAGTCGTTAGGAGGAATTTGGATGAAAGTGAAGGTCCTGCCGGTGGGTCCCATCGGGACAAACTGTTATATTTTAGAGGACGAGGGAACCAAGCTTGCCGCTGTCATTGATCCGGGAGACGAGGCGGACAAGATTTTAAAGGTGCTGAAAGAGGACGGGGTGCAGGTGGAGTATCTCCTTCTCACCCATGGCCACTACGACCACACCACCGCCGTCCCTGCGCTGCACAAGGCCCTGCCGGAGGCAAAGATCTATATCCATCCGGCAGATGCCAACGGGGCGGGAAGCTATCTCTTCCCCTTAGCCGGTCAGGTGGAGAATCTGCGGTTTTATGATGAAGGGGACACCCTGACCATGGGCCCCCTCACCATCCGGGTGATTCATACGCCCGGCCATTCCCCCGGCTCCGTGACTCTTCAGGTGGCCGATGTGCTGTTCTGCGGAGACACTCTGTTTGCAGGCTCCTGCGGCCGCACCGATTTAGCCGGGGGCAGCTACGACCAGATCATGGACTCGCTGAAGCGGCTGGGTGAGCTGGAGGGGGACTACCACGTCTGTCCCGGCCATGATGTCACCTCCACTCTGGAGCGGGAACGCAGGAGCAATCCCTTCCTTCGGGAGGCCATGAACAGTTGAGGAAGGTTGGGCGGGCCGGATGCGGCGGCGGATGTCTCTGTCCAGGCGGAAGCGGCCCTCTACGGCCCGGCTCCCTCCCCGTGTTTACCCGCCGCCGGATCAGTTCAATCTTGGAAGGTGTCCCATGAAGCTATATTTACAAGAGAACAAGACCCTCTGGCAGGGAATGCGATACCGCTACGCCGTGGAGCAGATGATGCTGATGCTGTTTCCGGGAGAAAAACCGGAATACCCCGCCCAGCCGCCCCGTACACTGGAGGGAGAGAACAACGCCGCCGTGTTTACCCTCAGCCGGGGAGAGACCTGGACTACGGTGACCGTTCTGGTCCTGCGCCCCCAAGGTCGGCGAAGCGGGGTAACCCGGCTGAACAGCCGGTTGCTGGACCAGAAGCCGGAACAGGTATATCATGTGGTTCAGCATGCGCTGAAGATGGCGTTCTACAAGGCGGGTACCGCGCTTCTGGGATATGAGCCCCCCTGGGGCGCGCTCACCGGCGTGCGGCCCGTCAAGCTGCCCACTCGGGCCATGAAGCGGGGGGCGACTCCGGCCCAGGCCAAGCGGGAGCTGGAACGGGAGTACCGCGTCTCCCCTGTCCGGGCCCAGCTGGCGCTGGACTGCGCCCAGGCCAGCCTGGCCGTGGATCGAACCCTGACCCCAAACCAGGTTTCTGTGTATCTTGGAATTCCCTTCTGCCCCACCCGGTGCGCCTACTGCTCCTTTGTCTCCGCCGACGTAGGCCGAACCTTGAAGCTGGTGGAGCCGTATCTTGAGGCAATGGAACGGGAGATTGATGCCACCGCCCGGGCGATGGAACGGGCTGGGCTGAGCATCCGTTCGCTGTATATGGGGGGCGGTACTCCCACGACCCTGAGCGCGGATCAGATGGATCGACTCCTCGCTCGGTGCCGGGAGGTCCTTCCTCTGGACGGCTGCACCGAGTACACGGTGGAGGCGGGAAGACCCGATACCATTACCCGGGAAAAACTGGAGGTGCTGGCCCGACATGGCATCGGGCGTATCTCCATCAACCCGCAGACGCTGGAAGATCCGGTTCTGGCCGCCATCGGACGGAAGCACCTGGCTGCGGACATCCACGCTGCCTACGAGCTTGCCCGGGCGGTGGGGTTTGCCTGCATCAACATGGATCTCATCGCCGGCCTGCCCAGAGACTCGTTCGATGGGTTCGGCCGCTCGCTCCGGGGGGTGCTGGACATGGGGCCGGAGAACATTACCATCCACACGCTGGCCCTGAAAAAGGGATCGACGCTGATGGAACAGGGCGGCGCCATCCCCGGCGGGGATGAGGTGGCGCGCATGCTGGATGTTTCGCTGCAGACCTTACGGGGAGCGGGATATGCCCCCTATTACTTGTACCGGCAAAAGTATATGTCCGGTTCGTTGGAAAATGTGGGCTGGGCGAAACCGGGAACCGAGAGTCTTTATAACATCGTGATGATGGAGGAGCTGCAAACCGTGGTTTCCATTGGGGGCGGCGGGGTCACCAAGCTGGTGGATCCGGAGGCGGGACGGATTGTCCGTCTGCCCAACCCCAAATATCCACATGACTATCTGGCGGCTCTGGATAAAGTAATTGCCCAAAAGATGGAACTTGCTGCATTTTACCAACAAGCGTAAGAAGCGAAGCAAAATCTGCGCGGCATCCCTGCGGCGCCTTCCGCACCCAACAGGCAGTGGCCGCCGCATTCGGTCCTTTGGCCGAATCAAGGGAAAACGAGTAAGGAGTGATTCCATGGCTTACCAGTTACAGGAAATTAACAAACGCATCCGGACAGACGTGAAGGAGTTTCTGGCCGAATGCGACGAGAGCTATGCCCAACGGGTATCGCTGGCGGCGGATAAGATTTTGGCCAATTTGGAGCGAAGCCCCATCGTGCTGTTGTCCGGCCCCTCAGGCTCCGGCAAGACCACCACCGCAATGAAAATTGCCGAAGAGCTCCGGCGCAGGGGCGTAAACTCCCGCGCGGTGGCCATGGACAACTATTTCAAAACGATCAATCGGCGCACGGCCCCCCGCACGCCCGAAGGAGACATCGACTATGAATCCCCCCAGTGTCTGGATATGGAGCTGCTGGACCGGCAATTCACTGCGCTGTCCCGGGGGGAGGAAATTATTGTCCCTAAGTTCGAATTTTCCCGCCAGATGCGCAACGACAGCCTGGGGACTCCCCTGAAGCTGGAGAAGAACGAGATCGTCATCTTCGAGGGAATTCACGCCCTGAGCGATTCCATCGCGGGCTGTCACCCCGAGGCCACCAAGCTGTATATCTCCGCCCGGTCCAACGTGAACGAGGGGGCTGTGCTTCGCTTTAAGGGCACCTGGATGCGCCTGACCCGCCGGGCGGTGCGGGACTACAATTTCAGAGGGACCGGCGTAGCCGAAACTCTGGAGATGTGGGCCAATGTCCGCCGGGGAGAAAAGCTGTATATCTCCCCCTATAAGGGTCGGGCGGATATCATCTTTGATTCCGCGCTGCCGTACGAAGTGTCGGTCATGCATAATTACGCCGTTCCCATCCTCCAGGCGGTGCCGGAGGACAGCGACCGCCACGACGAGCTGATGGAGCTCATCAACGCCTTCCAGTGGTTCGAGCCCATTGAGCCCACGCTGGTGGCCCGGGATTCCCTCATTCGGGAGTTCATCGGTGGAGGCAGCTACAAGTACCACTAAATCGAACGAGCGGCAACGCTGCTTGTTCAATTGAGATGCGCCGGCCAAACGCACACATGCTGTGAAAACCGCTGGCACGGAGACAGACCGAGACATGGTTTCAAACGCATTGCCGTTTTTAAAACACAAATTAAACATAAGATCCCTGCTTTTGACGGCCAAACGCTATAAGGCTTTTCAGCTGCGCGATCTGCTGTGGAGTGATTCCCGTGACCTATCAACCCATTTATGATTCCAGAGACTTGCGGTACAAAGCCCCTTACGGGGCCGTGCCGTCGGGGACCGTAGTCCGTTTCACCCTCCGTCCGGCAAGGGCGGAGGGCTTTTCCCATGCTATGCTGACCGCTCGATTCGAAGGCCGGAACAACGAGACTCGAACGATCCCCATGCTTTGGGTGGGGATGAAATTGGGCCGGGATTTATTTTCAGCGGTTTTGGATACCGGAGATTATGTCGGTTTGGTGTGGTATTCCTTTGAACTGGAGGGCATCGATGGCCGGAAGCGGGAACTGGGCCACCACCAGCTTACCGTCTATGAAAAGGGGGAAACTACGATCCCCTGGTTTGGAGAGGGGATGACCTATCAGATCTTCCCGGATCGGTTCCGCCGCACTCGCATTCCCAATCCAAACGGGATGGTGGGAGGGCGAACCGTCCACCAGAACTGGGCGGAACTGCCTGAGTATCGCCCGGACCTCCAGGGGGAGATCCGGAATCGGGACTTCTTTGGCGGGGATCTCCGGGGCGTGATGGAAAAGCTGGACTACCTAAAGGAGCTGGGGGTAGACACGCTTTACTTCAATCCAATTTTTGAGGCGGCGGAGAACCACCGATACGGTACTGCCGACTATGACCGCATCGACCCTATGCTGGGGATCAACGAGGAATTTTCCCGTCTGTGCGCCGAGGCCCACAAGCGGGGCATGCGGGTGATGCTGGACGGGGTGTTTAATCACACCGGTTTTGTCAGCCGCTACTTCAACGGGGACGGATTTTACCCCGAGACGGGGGCCTGCCAGAGCTGGGACTCCCCCTACCGCCCCTGGTTCCATTTTACCGAATGGCCCAAAAAGTACGAGAGCTGGTGGGGAATTTACTCCCTGCCTGCCGTCAATGAGAGTTGTCCCTCCTACCGAGAGTTTATTTTTGGAGGGAAGGACAGCGTGGTTCGCAGATGGCTGCGGGCAGGGGCGGATGGATGGCGGCTGGACGTGGCCGACGAGTTGCCTGACGACTTTGTCCACGGCATCCACCAGGCTGCCCGGGCGGAAAGACCCGATGCGGTGGTCATCGGAGAGGTGTGGGAGGACGGTTCTACAAAGGTCGCCTACGGGGTGCGGCGGAAGCACATTTTAGGCGGACACTGTGACGGACTGATGAATTATCCCCTGCGCAATGCCATCCTCTCCTTCTTCCAGGGAGGCGGGGGCGAGCACTTTGTGGAAGCCATGGAGACGATTCGGGAGAACTATCCCCCCTTTGCCTTCTATTCCGCCATGAACTCCCTGGGCACACACGACACCCCCCGCATTCTCACCCTGTTGGGAGCCGGGAGTGAGTGCCGCGATCATTCCAAAGACTGGCGGGCCCAGTTTCGCCTCTCCCCCAAGCAGCGCCGCCGGGGGAAAAACCTGCTTCGGGCGGCCGCCCTGCTGCTGTTCTGCTTCCCCGGCTCTCCCACCGTGTATTATGGGGACGAGGCGGGGATGGAGGGCTTTGAGGATCCATTCAACCGCCAGACCTACCCCTGGGGGCAGGAGGACCGGGAACTGCTGGACTGGTATCGCGCATTGGGCGCCCTGCGTCGGGAGCATCCAGCCCTGCGCCGGGGGAAGATTCGATATGTGGCCGGACGGGGGCCCTTGCTGGCCTTTATCCGGACACACGGCGAGGAAACCGTGCTGTGCATCTGTAACGCCGGGGAGGCCCCGGAGACGCTGAACCTGGGGTTTTTATGGCAGTTAGATCCCCTGCTGGGTCGGGCCCATGTGGATGAGGGGACGGATGGGATCTCACTTGTTGTGCCTCCCCAGTCGGGGGCGGCCTTTCAGGTACGCCGGCGACATGAGCTGGAAGCATCTGCTTCTGAGATGGAACAATGAAAGAAGGACTGCCGCATGTGCGGCAGTCCTTCTGTTATGGCCGAATATTGTTCAGCCGCCCGATGAGCGCCTGAGCACATAAGCCGGTGAACACTCCGGTGATAATACCGGACAGGAGAAGGTAGGGCAGGTATGCCATCACGACCCAGGTCTTCATGACCCCGGCAGCCACCAGCAGCTGCCCGATGTTGTGAAAGACGGCGGCCACGGGACTGCACAGCCACAGCTGGCGCCAGGTGAGCAGCCGGGCCAACCCGATCATAACCAGCCAGGCCAGCACGCCCCCGCCCATGGAGTACAGCAAGGTCATCATCTGTCCGGAGAAGACCGCACCCAAAAACACCCGGGCCAACAGAACCAGCAGGGCATCCCAGGGCCCCAGGACAAAGACGGCATAGACCGTGATAATATTGGCCAAACCCAGCTTGACCCCCTGGATAGGGATCAGGACAGGGAGCTGGGCCTCCACCAGAAAAATAGTCAGGGCAATGGCGGTAAGAAGGGCCAGAAGGGTAATGCGCCTGGTTCCGTTAACCGGTGGCCGCGTCAAGGGCCTCTCCTCCTCCCACAATCTCGATGATCAGCTTGTTGGGCAGGCACACGATGGGAACGGTGCCGTCGGAAATATAACCCTGATGGACGCAGATCTGATCGGGGCAGCTGGCCTCGCTGACCCGAATGCACCCGTGTTCCACCAGAATGGTGTTGGTCAAGCCGCTGGAACCGGTCAGGGTAAAGGAATACGGTACCTCTACCTTGTCCAAATCGATCTCCTTTACCACTTCCCCGTCCAGGGTAATCCGGGCCACGGGATGGCTGGTCTTTTCCTGCCCCAGCCAAAGAAACGCGGTGGCGGCTGCCGCCGTCAGAGCAAGCAGGAGCAGGATGACATGAGCGTTTTTGTTCATGTAAGTATGGTCACCTCCCGGGACTCATAGTCCTGAGCCAGGGAAAACGTGTCTTTCAGCCCGGGGGTGATGGAGATGGAACCGTCATCTGTAATAAAAATGACGTCAAAGCTCAATTCGGGATGGGTGCGCCAGAACTCCATGCCTTTTTCCAAGCCCATGACAAACAGAGCGGTGGAAAGACCGTCGCAGATAAAGCCGGAAGGGCTTACCACCGTTACCGAAGCCAGACCGGAGCGGGCAGGGGCGGCCGTTTCCGGGTCCAGGATGTGCCAATAGCGTTGGCCGTCCTGTTCAAAAAACCGCTGGTACCCTCCGGAGGTGCCAATCGCCAGATCGGAGACCTCCAACACCCCCAGATAGCTCTCCCCACCCGGGTCTTGAATGCCCACCCGCCAGGGCGAGCCGTCCGGCTTTGTCCCGATGGCCTGAATGCTGCTTTGCCCCAGGTCAAGAAGAGCGGACTGGATGCCGGAAGTTTCCATCATCTGAGCGAGGAGATCCCCGGTGTAGCCCTTAGCAACGGCGCCCAGATCCAGCTCCATCCCGTCGGGCAGGCGGCCTTGGCTGGTTTGCGGATCCACCTCCACCGCGGTATAGTCGATGAGATTCACCAGATGCTCCAACTCCACCGAGTCTGGAATCCGATAATCCCCGGTGGGAAAGCCCCAGGCCGAAACGGCGGGATAAGCGGTAATGTCCAGCGTGCCGTCCGTTTTAGTACACAGATCCAGCGCTTGCCTCAGAAGAGAGACGGTGGAATCAGACAGCTGCGTCCAGGCGCCGTCGGCGTGGTTCAGCGCATAAATCTCGCTGCTCTGCTCGGTAGCCGACAACTGGTCCTGCAGAAGATAAATCTGGGAGGTGGCGGCCTCCAAAGCCGCTTGAGCGGCATTCTCTCCCCCAGAACCTGAAGTTGTTCCATACAGGGTGAGGGTCATAACGGTGTCCATGGCAAAGATCTGGGAGGAGGCCTTCTCGGGCGCGGTGCTGCAGCCCGGCAGCAAAAGAAACAGCAGACATGCCGCCAGCGTTAGAGCCAGCGTCCGGTGTCCCGCCTGGCTGCGCATCCGCGCCTCCCCATCAGACCTTATGACCGGGGTGCTCATAAGAGTTCCCTGTACATGGCGGCGGCGTCGTTTTTCCCAACATTGTCGGCCACCACCAGTACTTCTACCTTAAGGATGCGCTCCCCAAATCTCAGTTCCAGAACATCTCCTGCCTTTACGTCGTAGCTGGCCTTGACCGGCCGACCGTTGGCCGTGACCCGGGCGTTGTCGCAGGCTTCGTTGGCCACGGTCCTTCGTTTGATCAGGCGGGAAACTTTTAACCATTTGTCCAGTCGCATATGATAAAACTCCTTGTTTGTCCGAAAACTTGTCTGGATGGAAGGAAAGCGGGGACGCTGTTACCCAGCGTCCCCGCTCCGATTGAGCGCAAATTACTTCACGGCGTCCTTCAGAGCCTTGCCGGCCTTAAATACAGGAGTCTTAGAGGCTGGAATCTGGATGGTCTCCTTCGTTTTTGGGTTGCGGCCAACCCGCTCGGCACGGGCCTTGACCTCAAAAGAGCCAAAGCCGACCAACTGGACCTTCTCGTCCTGAGTCAGGGCGGCAGTGATGGTCTCAATGGCGGCAGAAACAGCGGCCTCGGCGTCCTTTTTAGACAGCTCAGCTTTTTCGGCAACGGCAGCAATGAGTTCGGTCTTATTCATGGTCGTTTTCCTCCTGTGAATGGGACAGCACCTACGCGGCGCATGTCGAAAATATACTTAAATCCACCCGAAGGGGATTATAAGTTTGTTTCGTGCTCCCGAGCCTTGGCCTGGCGCCAAAGTGCCTCCAAGGCCGGGACATCCAGATCGGTGAGAGGCTTGTCCGCCAGCGATTCCACCAGCCGGAAGCGGCGGATGAATTTTTCACAGGCAGCATGAAGGGCCAGTTCGCTGTCCAGCCCCAAAAAACGGCCGGCCTTAACGGTGACAAAGAGCAAATCACCCAGCTCTTCCTCCACATTGCTCTGGTCCAGAACGGCCTGCCTCAGTTCCTGGGTCTCCTCAGAGATCTTGTCCAAAACCGGGCCGACAGCATCCCAGTCAAAGCCGGCCTTTTGGGCTTTTTGTTGAATTTTCTCCGCCCGCATTAAGGCAGGCAGAGACCGGGCCACGGCGTCCAGCGTATCTCCGGCTGTCTCCTGGCCCTTCTCTTCCCGCTTCTGAGCTTCCCAGGTGACAAGGGCCGTATCTGAGTCTTGGGCATCCACCGTCCCAAACACATGGGGGTGGCGGAACACCAGCTTTTGGCAGATGCCGTCCACCACGTCGTCAAAGGAAAACAAGCCGCGCTCTTCCGCCATGCGGGCATGAAATACCACCTGAAGCAGCACGTCTCCCAGTTCTTCTTTCAGATGGGCGGGATCCTCTTCGTCGATGGCCTCGGCCACCTCATAGGCCTCCTCCAGCATGTTGCGGCGGATGGACTGGTGGGTCTGTTCCCGGTCCCATGGACAGCCGCCGGGGCCGCGAAGTACTTCCATAATGCGGAGCAGATCGTTTATGCCGTAGCGGTTCATATACTGAAAATCTACCACAGTTTCGCTTCCTTATCAAGTAATTTTTCTATATTTGCTAGGGATTTCAAGAAAAAATGTGACGGTTGTGCCGCTTTGCAGAAGAAAAGACAAAGTTCGATCACAGTCGCAGCAGCCGGGCCAGTTTCTCCCCCTTGGGCATCAAGGCGAGATCATCCCGGGAAATCGTACGCAGGGCAACGATCAAAACCAAATATACCGCCATGGCGACCGCGATGGCCGCCAGAACAGCCACGGCATTCCCGGTGCGGCCGATGGCACGGATGGTCTCGCCGGCCTCGTTCACCTGGGAGTCACTCAAAACGCGGAACAGAAGACCGTACACGGCCCAGGCGGCTCCGCCCATGAAAACGGAGGCGGCCAAAGGTTTTGCAAAAATGGGGGCAAACTTGGGGCGGTTCGG
>JBFWME010000004.1:69181-75369 GCA_050251755.1 Lawsonibacter sp.
GTGGACAGGATGTGCCCGGAGCCCTCCGGTATGTCAGAGGCGGAACGAGAGTCCCGCATGCGGCCGATGATGAAGCTGAGTACCATATAGACCAGCGCGACAATGGTACCCACCGTCACACCCACAATGGCGCCGGCGGCGGCCTGAGAGGTCTGGGCGGCGCTCACTGCATCGGCAAGCTCTGCGGCGGTCATGGCGGAGGTATCCAGATGGGGCTGATACCGGGCCAGATCGGCAGCGGTAAAGACCTGCCGCATCACGTAGGCGGCCAGGGCCAACCCTACCACCAGCTTGCACAATGCTTCGATGATCTGGGACACCGAGGTCGAGGTCATGTTGCTGTGCCCCTGAGCGTAGCCGCGCAGAGCAGCCAGGCAGCCCACACAGATGACGGCGGGAGCCAAGGCCCGGATGCCGGGTGCGGCCAGAGAGTCATTCATCAGGGCGGCCAGCTGGTCGGCGCAGAAAAACATCACCAGAAAAGACAGCGTGCCCAGCAGAAGAAATGCCCCCAAAGAGATGCGGAATATCTTGTCTACCTGTCTTCTGCGGCCCAGGGCGTTGGCCTCAGAGACCAGTTTGGATACCGCCACCGGCAGTCCGGCGGTAGAGATGGTAAGCAGGACGGCGTAGATGTTGTAGGCATTGGTAAAATCGGCAGATCCCGCCTCCCCAATGATATTGAGAAGGGGAATTTTGTAAAACATGCCGATGATCTTGACCACAAAGATGCCGACCGCCAGGATGGCCGCGCCGCCGAAAAAGGTGTTTTGGTGTTGGGCCGCCCGGCGGGGGGCCTGACGTTGATGGGCCATAGTGTCCTCCTAAAAGACCGGCACCGGAAGCCGGACTTCATCTTCCAAAGATATGGGGCAAGGCGTAGTCCTCCACCTCGGATCGGATTTGATCCAAATCCAGGGTGAGAAATTCCCCCTTTTCATATATGATCCGCCCACGGGCCATATTCATGGCTACGTCGGAGCCATGAGCGGAGAACACCAGATTCTCCGCAGCGTTGTGGCAGGGGATCAGATTGGGGGCTGTAAAGTCCACCAGGATCAGGTCGGCCGTTTCGCCGGCTGCAATCCGGCCGGTATCCGCCCGACCCAGAGCCAGGGCACCGTTGCGGGTGGCCATGTCCAGGGCCTGCTGGGCGGTCACCACCAGGGGGTCCAGGTTGATGCCCTTGTGAAGGAGCGCGGCCAGCTTGATCTCCTCGAACATATCGTGGCTGTTGTTGGAGGCCACCCCGTCGGTGCCCAGGGCGACGTTCACCCCGGCCCGAAGGAACGCGGGAAGCCGGGCCACGCCGGAACCAAGCTTTAGGTTGGAGACGGGATTGTGGATGGCGGTAATGTGCTTTTGAGCCATCAGAGCCATGTCATCGTCCGTGACCCAGACACAGTGGGCGGCCAGACCGCCGTTTTGCCACACGCCGTATTCGTCCAGCGTGGCCAGCGGTGTCTTCCCGTGGCGGGAGAGGCAGGCATCCTGCTCGGATTTGGTTTCGGAAATATGGACCTGCATGCCCAGCTGACGGTCGGCGGCATACTGCCCTAGGTATTCCCACATGTTTGGGGAAGAAAAGGAGGTGTATTCCCCGTGGATGGAGACGTCTACCAGGATGCGCCCATCATCATATCCGTGCCACTCGTCCACCAGCTGGCGCATCTCCCGGCAGGAGACAAAATCTTCCGGCTTGTCCACGGGCTGAAAGCAGGTGACCGAGCGGCTCAGGTTGGCGCTGATCCCGCTGTCCGCCACTTGTCGGGCAATGTCGGGACAGAAGTAGTACATGTCGGCCACACAGGTGACCCCGCCTGCGATCAGCTCGGCCAGGGCCAGGGCGGTGCCCGCCCGGATACAGCGGCTGTCCAGCTTGGCCTCGGCGGGGAAAATATAGTCGTTCAGCCAGTGCTGAAGGTCGTGGCCGCCCCCATAGCCCCGCATCAGCGTCATGGGCAGATGGGTGTGGGCGTTGACCAGACCGGGCAGCATCACCTTGCCGGTGCCGTCGATCTCCCGGTCAAAGTCTCCCTCAGGTCTGCGCAGACCAACCTGAGCGATTTTCGTCCCATCCACCAGAACATAAGCGTGTTCCAGCAGGGGCTGGGCGGGGTCCATGGTAACGGCGGTGACGTTGGAAAATAGAATGGACATGGCTCCTCCTTCTAAAGCAGCGATTTCGCCCGATCAAAGTCGTCCTTCCGGACGTACACCGTATACTCCAACTGCGCTGCGGTGTTTCCTCCGAATGTGCCGAAGCGGTCGCGGCTATGAGAAGAAAACGGCGAGGGACTGGTCCGATCCTGAATGCGGGATCGATAATCAATCCGTTTGGCGGCCAGCGCGTCCCGAACCTGGTTGAACCGACTCTGGTCATAGGTAATCAGCAGCTCCCTGCGGTGAAACAGATGAATCATGGGGCTCCTTTCTTGCAGACGGGGAAAAACCCTACAACTTCTTCAGACAGGCGCGGATCAGACCGGAAAATTTCTCCTGGGCGGCCGCGGCGGCAGAGAGTACCTCCTGCTCGCTGAGGGGCTGGTCCAGAATGCCGGCGGCCATGTTGGATAGCAAGGTCAGACCTAGTACGTCCATGCCGCAGTGGCCGGCCACGATGACCTCGGGGGCGGTGGACATGCCCACCGCGTCGCCCCCCAGGATGCGGGCGGCCCGGACCTCTGCCGGGGTTTCGTACTGGGGACCGTAGCAGTAAAAGTATACCCCTTCCCGCAGGGGGATACCCAAATCCGCCGCGGTGGTTCGGGCCAGCTCCCGGAGCCGGGGGGTGTACAGGTGGGAGGCGTCGGGGAAGCGGGAGCCGAATTGGGAAACATTTTCCCCACGGAGCGGGGACTCGGAAAACAGCTTGATCTGGTCCGTGATGAGCATCAGATCCCCGGCCTGCCAGTCCGTGCGCACACAGCCGGCGGCATTGGTAACGATGAGGGTGTCACAGCCCAGCAGACGCAGCACCCGCACGGCGTAAGACACCTCCTCATAGGAGTAGCCTTCATAGTGGTGCATCCGGCCCTGCATCACGGCCACCGCCTTGCCATCCAAAACGCCGAAGACCAGCCGGCCCTTGTGGCCGGGAGCGGTGGAGGACTTGAAGTGAGGGATGTCTTTGTAATCAATGGAGATGGGCTGCTCCACCTCGTCCCCCAAAAAACCCAGGCCGGAGCCCAGAATCATCGCCACTTTGGGGACAAAGGAACCCAGCCGGGACCGAATGGCCCCGGCACTGGCTTGGTACTGTTCCATGGTATACGTCATAGAGGTGCGCTCCTTACTTCAGCGTTCCGCCGCAGCAGCGGCAAAATTTATCTTCCTTGCCGCAGGGGGCGCCGCAGTTCGGGCAGGTCTGAGACTGGCGCAGATCTGCAATGCGGGCCTTGATCTCGGTCACTTTGGCGGCGGCCTCGTCGGCCTTGGACAGCAATTCGGTGACCGGGTCGCCTTCCAGGCGCTGGCCCAGGTGGGTGTTATACAGAACCTGGCCCAACTGACGCAGGATATCGTTAAACTCGCCGTTTAAGTCAAAGAGCTGGACGTTGAGCTTCGCCACATCAACCATCTGCCCAGCCTTTCTGCCCGCCACCCGGGCGGTATCGGCTGCGGCATCAGCAGCCAGGTCGGCTGCGCCCCGAATTTTATCCAGAAGGTCCTTTACCTTTTCGTCCATAGAAATGCGCTCCTTTCTTGCTTCAACGGTTCCAAAAATTAAAATCATTCTATTCTACACCAAAGGTAGTCCGATTGCAACAAAACCGTGCGGCGAGCGCCAAAAAAGAGAGGAGGGGCCGCTGCCAAATCAGCCACCCGGAAAGGGCGGGTGAACGCCCAAACGATTCGCGGTTCCTAACGGTGGCAGAAAAATACCACGACCGGATGCATTTTGCCAAGAGCAAAACCGAAGAGTCCCTTCGGGCAAAAAAATCCGGCGTCCTATAGAAAGGACGCCGGAGCAGAGCTACATCAGTCCGAACTTGGAAATCGGCCAAAGGGCCAGCACCGACTTGCCCAACACATAATCCTCATTCACCGTTCCCAGCCGGTTGTCCCGGCTGTCCGTCGAGCCGTTGCGGTTATCGCCCATGACAAAAATGGAACCCTCGGGCACCTCCCAGTGGGTTTGCTGCATGGTAGGGCTCCCGGTGTTGTACATGGGTTCTTTGATATAGGGCTCATCCAGGGCGGTGCCGTCCACATAGACCAATCCGGCGGCGTAGTCGACATCCACGGTCTGACCGCCGGTGGCAATCACGCGCTTGACGATGGCCCGGTCACTCAAAAACGTAGCGGTCTTTTTGTTCAATACCACAATATCCCCGGCCTTCGGCTCGTATCCCAGGGACCAGACCAGCATCAACTCCCCGTCCTGAAGGGTGTAATCCATGGAGTGGCCGTCCACCCTGGTCAGCCGGGCAAAGCAGTTAAACAGGACCACCGCCACCAGGACACAGCCCATGACCATTTGAAGCCACTCAAACAGATCGGCGCCGGGGCGCCGAAGCGGTTCCGCCTGGGGGGACGGTCCGTCGCTGGATGGGGTTGCCGGTTGCTCCGGCATAGGTTCCTCGGAAGAAACTTCTGACCGGAGAAGCTCCTGGTCGTCCTCTGTTACCTTGTTATACTCGTCCGCCAAGGGAGTGTCCTCCTTTTCCCCGCCATGAACGTGGGGATGGTGCATCTATGATTATGATACGGAACAAATCCGAACACCTAGTACGGCGTACCGGCATTCCGTGAGCTGGTGCACGTGCGCATTGCCACAATGGCTGTACTGCAGGAAAAAACGTTTGTTTTCGCTGTTTTCGTATCATTACGGGGCAATCGCCGCGGGAATAAAACCACGAAGCGGTTGATTCAATCGGCATCATTATAAGCCTTTTGCGGTTCAAATGCAACCTTACAGTTCCAGACGGGTGACGCCGGGGGCGTCTTCCAGGGCTTCTCCCTCCCGCCGCTGGCAGGTAAACAAAAGAATCTGTTGCCCCTCGGCCAGCTCCTGCAGCAATTCCAGCGCCAGCCCGAGACGTCTGTCGTCAAAGGCGGCCAGGGCATCGTCCAGCAAAATGGGGGGATTCTGGGGCAGGCAGAGCATGCACACGGCCAGACGCACCGCCAGATACAGCTGGTCGGCAGTGCCCCGGGACAGGTACAGTACGCTTCTGGGCAGCACATCGCCGGGGCGGGCGGCGGCCCCCTCCAGCTCCCGGGTCAGAGAGACAGAGGAGTACTGCTCGCCGGTGAGCCGGGCTAAGTACTGGCCGGACAGCCGGTTGAGTTCGGGGGAAAAACGCTCCTGGAGCCGGGCGTTGGCTTCCTTCAGGGCCTGCGTGGCCAGGGTAAGCGCATCATATTCCACCTGGCGGCGTTCCAACTCCTCCTCCAGCGCTTCCCGGCGGGCAGCCAGAGCGGCGGGGTCCCCCATCGCCGTTTGCCGGCCCAGGGCTTGGTTCAGCGACTCCTTCACCCGGTTCAACTGAGCGGCAGCGGCGGCCAGGGCCTGGTCGGTTTCCTGAGGGGAGCGCTCCGGGGATTGAAGGAGTTCCGGCGTGTCGCTATCCCGCCCTCCCTGAGCAGAAAGATCTTCCCGGCGGCGGCGGCGCTCGGCCACCCGCTCCCGGGCCATCGTCAGGTCGTAATCCAGATTCAAAGTCCGGGACAGGGCGGCGGAGCAGCCGAACAGGTCGGTTACCTGAGGCGCAAAGGTATGGACAAAATGAAGCAGGTCGGCCCGACTGTTGTCCCGACGGGCCTTTCGATCGTTGAGCGTGCCACGGAGATTCCGTGCCTGAAGGGCGGCCTCGTCGGTGGCCAGACAGCGGGCGCGGTAGTCATGGACCAGATCCTCCAGCTCCTGAGGGGTCTGGACGCCGTAGCGGGCGAACAAGGCGGTGCTTCGATCCAGCCAGGCATTGGCGTTGCTGCGGTTGACCAACCCCACCACCAGAGAAAGCCCCAGAATGACCAGCCCCAGGTAGAGGGAATCGGTGAGCAGCCGGCCCTCCCGAATCAGGCCAAAAATTCCCGTGGACAGAACGAAGAGCAGCCCGAAGGCTGGGAACAGCTTGGCTCCCCAAGATTTGGCCTGAGCGGTATTCCGATAGGCGGCGTTCTCCTGGATGTCTTTCTGAGCCCGGGCGGCGGCCTCCTCCCCGGACATGCCTTGGAATCGC
>JBFWME010000005.1:0-3557 GCA_050251755.1 Lawsonibacter sp.
TGGACATAGCGCACGTGCCGCGCAATGCACTTCAGGTTGGGATACCGGTCCAAAAACGCCCGAAAAATCTTATCCTGCTGCTCATAGCTTGGCTGCATGGGGACGCCGTCTTTCCAGTCCCCCTTGCCGTGGTCGGCCTCGTCCCGCCAAAGATGGTAAGGTTCGATGCCAAACAGCACGTCCACATAGGGCAGACACTGAGTGCAAAAATCTCGGGCCGCCTCCCAGCTCCACAGGGCGCTTCGAAAATTGCCGTCAAAACTGATGGTCATTCCCTTGGCCCGGGCCGCTTTCAGGCTGTCCAGAACCAGGGCGGCACATCCGGGGGAAAGCGCCGGGGTAATCCCGCTGAGGTGCAGCCAGTCAAACCCCTCCAGCAGGGCATCCAAATCCACCTGACTGAAGTCGTATTCGGTAAAGGCGCTGTGCTTCCGGTCGTAGGTAACCTTGCTGGGGCGGATGCCGTAACCCGTTTCCAGATAATAGGTTCCCAGGCGGTGGGTCGGCGTCTCCTCCGGCCCACTTAAAATCACGGGGGTACAGTGGACATCATTGCTGCGCAGCATCCTCACCGCGCTTTTCCCCAGGCTGTTGTTTGGAACCACGCTGAAAAACGTGCTGTCGATCCCCAAATTGGCCAGGGCCAGGGCAATGTTTGCCTCACTGCCGCCATAACTGGCCTCAAATTCCGTGGCCATGCGAATCTTCCCATAGTCCGGCGGCGTAAGCCGCAGCATAATTTCGCCAATGGTAATAAATGTTTGAGGGCTGACCGGATTTTGAAGCAAAGGATTGAAGTGCTCCATATTCTCTCCTCCTTGAACCAGGCTGAACCTGGGCATGGATCATTCCCCTTGTCAAGTTCCCGATCAGTTTATCACAAAAAGAGTCCGGCGTAAACTCCTGGCAGGAACCCACCCCCGCACGTGTTCGGGCTATCCGCAGCGCTCCTTCTCCCTTGCCCGCTCTTCCGTTGCGCCGGTACCAGCAGTCTCCTCCTTCGGTACCGTATTCTTCCGCCTGCCCCTGGCCTTGCTCACCTCACAAATCGGGATGGGGGCCATGGCCAGCAGGAAAACGGTCATCCACTGGCTGAAATCCATATCAATCACCGAGAACACACCCCGCAATGGCGGAATGATCAGCACTGACAGCTGGAGGGCCATCCCCACCAGAAACGCCTTATTCATGGCCGGGTTGGATAGCACCCCCTGAGAAAACACAGAGCGATCCTCGCTGCGCACGTTAAAGGCGTGGAACAGCTGACACAAGGTCAGGGTGGCGAAGGCCATGGTGTTGGCCACCGCCCCCTCCCTGCCGGGAGCTGCCAATCGAGTAAATCCCAAAAAGTAGGCCGTCAGGGTCAGGCCGCCCACCATCAGCCCCTGCCAGGCCAGACGCAATGAAAACATCCTGTCAAACAGTCCCGCATTGGCGTCCCGGGGCCGCGCTTCCATCACGCCCTCCTCCACCGGCTCCACCCCTAGGGCCAGGGCGGGAAGCGAGTCCGTCACCAAATTGAGCCACAGCAACTGCACCGGAATCAGCGGCATTTGCCCAAAATCGAACAGAGTGGCAACAAAAATGGTAACAATCTCTCCAATGTTGCAGGAGAGTAAGTAGTGGATGGCCTTCTTGATGTTGGAATAGATCCCGCGCCCCTCTTCAATGGCCGAGACAATGGTGGAAAAGTTGTCGTCGGTCAGAATCATATGAGCGGCTCCCTTGGCGACGTCGGTGCCTGCCAAGCCCATGGCGCAGCCGATATCGGCGGCCTTCAGCGCCGGGGCATCGTTTACTCCGTCCCCTGTCATGGCTACCACATGGCCTCGCTTCTGCAAGGCTTTGACAATACGCATCTTGTGCTCCGGCGACACCCGGGCAAAGACGGCAAACTTTTCAATGTCCTCCTCCAATACCTCCTGGGGCATAAAATCCAGCTCCGGCCCGGTGACGGTCAGATCTCCAGGCCGCACGATATCCAGTTCCCGGGCGACCGCGGCCGCCGTGGCCCGGTGGTCGCCGGTGATCATAACCGGGCGCACGCCGGCCATGTGGCACTGATGCACCGCCGCTCTCACCTCAGGTCTGGGCGGATCCATCAGGCCAAAGAGTCCCAAGAAGGTCAGACCGCTCTCCACCGCCTTCGGATCCAGCCCGGGGGGCAGAATAGACAATTCTCTCCGGGCCACCGCGATAACTCGCAGCGCCTTTCGGCCCATGGCTTCGTTGGCCTCCAGCGCCTGTCTCCGATCCCCGGGGGTAAGCGGCCCGCCCGGCCCGGCGATGCATCGCTGTAACAATACATCCGGCCCCCCCTTGACAAACACGGTCCACCCTCCTTCCGGTCCCGGATGAATGGTGGACATCAGCTTTCGCCCGGAATCAAAGGGGATTTCCCCACTTCTCGGCCGCTCTTTGACCAGGTTTCTCTGATCCACCCCTTCCCGGGCGGCGGCCACCACCAGGGCAGCTTCGGTGGGATCTCCCGTGGCTACCGGCGCCCCCGCGTGCCATTCCAGCCGGGCATCCGAGCACAGACAGCCCGCCAAAAACGCGTCTCTCCGGTGTCCTCCGTTCGGAATCCACAGCTCTTGAACCGTCATCTTATTTTGGGTCAGGGTTCCCGTCTTATCCGAACAAATGACCGAGGCGCAGCCCAGGGTCTCCACCGCGGGCAGCTTTTTGACGATGGCTCCCCGCGCAGCCATTCGCTGCACACCCAGGGCCAGAACAATGGTAACGATGGCGGGCAGCCCCTCCGGAATGGCGGCGACCGCCAGGGAAACCGCGGTGAGAAACATATCCAGCATATTCTTCCCCTGGATGAGTCCCACTCCAAACATAATGGCACACACCGATAGACACAAAAAGGACAAGGATTTGGATATCTCAGTCATCTTCCGCTGGAGGGGGGTATCGGCGTCGCGCCCTTCCAGAAGGAGCCCCGCGATGTGGCCCATTTGGGTGTCCATTCCGGTGGCGACCACCAGAGCGGTACCCCGGCCGGCGGTTACCAGTGTGCCTGAAATCAGCATGTTGGCCCGATCCCCCAGAGGGGTGTCGTCGGGCAGTTCCTCCCGCGGTGCCTTCTCCACCGGAAGGGATTCTCCGGTCATAGCCGACTCGTCGGTTTGTAGGCGGCTGCACTCCAAAATGCGGGCATCGGCGGGCACCAGGTCTCCCGCTTCCAGTAAAATCACGTCTCCGGGTACCAGTGCGGCGGCGGGAATTTTTTTCGCGGCGCCCTCCCTCAGCGCGTGGGCCATGGGAGACGTCATGCGCCGCAGCTCCTCCAGCGCCTGCTGGGCGTGGTCCTCCTGCGTAATGGAAATGATTCCGTTGACCACTACGATAATAAAAATAATCGCCCCGTCCAGCCAGTCCTCGCCGCCGCTGGCCGCCAGAGACAGCGCCGCCGCCGCCATCAGCACCAAAATCATGGGATCCTTTAACTGGCCCAAAATCCGAACCAACATGGAAGGCCTCTTGGGGGGCTCCAACTCGTTCGGACCTACTTTTTCCAGCCGCTGTGCCGCCTCCCGATCCGATAGGCC
>JBFWME010000005.1:3657-32765 GCA_050251755.1 Lawsonibacter sp.
GCACCAAAATCATGGGATCCTTTAACTGGCCCAAAATCCGAACCAACATGGAAGGCCTCTTGGGGGGCTCCAACTCGTTCGGACCTACTTTTTCCAGCCGCTGTGCCGCCTCCCGATCCGATAGGCCTCCGGGGCGGCTGTCCAGCTCCTTCAGAATGCGGGAGACCGGCCTGCTGTGCCACTCGCCCATGCGATCACGCTCCTTATGATGTAGGGGCGGCCCGAGGCCGCCCAACCGGTTTGTCCTACCAGTATAGAGCATGGCCTGTCCGGTTTTTTGGGGAATCCTGGGAGAGAGAAAAAAAGAGCCCGGCCTCTCTCAAAGACCGGGCTTAGCTGGTCAAAAAGTCCTGCGGACTTTTTGACCAGTCGCATCAGCGATTGGGGCCTCTATTTTGCACAAAGAGCTCTTCCGTTTGCTTCTGTGCACGCTCCAGGGTATACAGCGCCAAGTCGAAGTGTTTGGACTCCATTTCCTCCACCGCATCGGTAACGGCATTGGACAGAGTGAGGTACATCGTTTTATACGGTTCCATCGGACCTTCCTCCTTTTTTAGAACATTTTATCATTCTGCGACATCTTTTGCAATACTAATAAATTACATTATGTAATGCATACAAATTTCAGCTGTATGTCTAAAATAACTACAGGTGATAACTATGAGAAAATTTAAAATTCCGGCTGTGCCGCAGACCTCCCCAAAAAGTATTCGATTCCCAGATGATGTCATCCAAGAAGTTGAGTCCGCCATTCAAGGAACCGGCTGCTCCTTTTCCGCCTTCGTTGTTGAGGCCGTTCGGGTGGCGTTAGAAAATTTGAAGGATGATGAGCAAACGTAATCCCTGAGCCAGAGACCTGGTTCAGGGATTACGTTTCATTATGATCAGAACAACCACTTTTTACTGCCGCTTCTCCTCCATAAATGCCTGAAAATCCGCCGCAATGGGAGGCATGGGCGTGTCCTTCCGGCAGTAAAGGTAAATGGTCCGTACCACGTTGTCGTCGTCAATCTGGTAGAAATATTGCCGGTCGGTGGGCTTCACATGGTCCAGAACCCCCGCTCGGATAAAGGCAATGCCGTGGCCGTTGGCCGCCACATGGTAGGAGGTCAGCATCTGATCCAAATACATGCTGACCTTGGGCTTAAATCCGGCATTCCGGCACATAGCCAAGGCCCGGCGGTAAATGTCGTTTCCTTTTTTCAGCAGGAGGAACTCCTCATCCCGAAATTCTTCCAGCGACACCCGGGGGCTGTCCGGTCCCAATCCGCTGCCCGATCGCACCTGCTCAAACGTCAGCCGCTTGTCCCTCAGCCGTTCGTTGACCGCCAGATCGGCGGGAACCGCCAGAATCAATTCCTCCTGCCCCCACACCCGTCCGGTAAACAGTCCGGGGTCCAGGGCATCCACATCCAGTACGAAATCCACCACCCCAGACTGGAGACACTGCGTGAGATCCCCAGTGTTTCCCTCCAGTAAACTGACCGTATAGCCGGGAAACCGCCGCTGAAAGTCCAGCGCCAGTTCAGGCAGGACATACGAACAGAAGTAGGTGGCCCCACCCACCGTGATCGTCCCCTCTCTGCGATCGGACAACTGGCTGATCCGGGTACGCAGCTCCTCCTCCACCGCCATGACATGCTCGGTGGCCTCAATGTAACACTTGCCCGCCGGAGTCAGCTGAATGGGACTGGTGCTCCGATCGAAGAGCGCGGTTCCCACGCGCTCCTCCACCTTTTTCACCTTGCTGCTCAGCGCCGGCTGGGAGATAAACAGTTTCTGGGCCGCCCTGGAAAAGCTGCGTTCCTGGTAGACAGCATAAATATATTCCCGGTCTCTCAGCAAAAAAACCACCTCCTGGTTGTTCTCTTTTCCCTATTGTACTTCAAACACATACCCCGGAGCAATGAAAACCTTACAATTCTGTTCTAGCTGCAAGCGCTGTGGGGCCTGCTCGCCGCTGCGCGGCGTAACACGGGCGCGCCGTGGATCTTATAACTTTATATGATTTTCTGTATTTGCTTTTTTACTTCAACCCCGATACAATAATCCTGTCAAACCTGAGTGATTTCACCTGAATAGGAGGTTTTATTTTGGATACGATCACCGACAAATTCGCCAAGCTTGGCGTGGACAACGCCCCGGGCCAGGAAAGCCTGCAACGGCAGGAGGCCCTCCCCATGGTGGGCGAACCAATCCCCGGCACTCCTGTGGATTTTTCCCACGGCGACGTAGACGCGCACAAGCCCATCCCCGGCAGCCTGGAGAACTTTGTGGAGGGCTACGTGGTGGGCGGCGGCCACCAGGCCTACACCGAATACCGCGGCAAAGGCACCATTCGGCAGTATCTGGCCCAAAAGCTCGCCGACTTCAGCGGCGCCCCGGTCAATCCCGACACCGAAGTGATCCTCACCCCGGGGACCCAGGGCGCTCTGTTTCTGGCCATGGGCTCTCTCATCGGCCGGGGGGACAAGGTGGCCATCATCGAGCCCGACTATTTTGCCAACCGGAAGCTGGTGGAGTTTTTCGACGGGGAGCTTGTCCCGGTTCCCATCCGCTGGAAGGATGTGGAGCACTACTCCGGCCTCGATTTAGAGGCGTTGGAACAGGCATTTCAGTCCGGGGTAAAGCTGTTCCTCTACTCCAATCCAAACAACCCCACCGGCGTCATTTACTCCCCGGATGAGGTGGCCGCCATCGGCCGGCTGGCCAAGCAGTACGGCGTGGCCGTCATCGCCGACGAGCTGTACTCCCGCCAGCTCTTTGATCAAGACCTGCCCTACACGCACCTCCGGGCTATGGAGGAAAAGCCGGACACTCTGATCACCATCATCGGCCCCTCCAAAACCGAATCTCTCAGCGGTTTCCGTCTGGGCGTAGCCTACGGCTCCGCCAACATCATCACCCGCATGGAAAAGCTTCAGGCCATCGTCTCTCTGCGCACCGCCGGCTACTGCCAGAGCGCCTATCTCAACTGGTTTTCCGAGCCCGACGGCTGGATGAAGGCCCGAATCGCGGAGCATAAGGCCATTCGGGACGATTTGCTGGGCGTGATTTCCAAATACCCCGGCTGCTGGGCCCGCCCCACCGAAGGCGGCAGCTATCTCTTCCTCCAGATGCCCCCGCTGAAGGTCACCCTAGGCCAGTTTGTCAAGCTGTGCCGCATCCAGGCCGGCGTCACCGTTACCCCCGGCACCGAATTCGGCCCCCAGTTCACCGACAGCGTTCGGCTGAACTTCTCCCAGGACCACAAAGCCGCCGTGGAGGCAGTGGACCGCATTTGCCAAATGGCTCAGCGGTACAAGGCCTGAGCGCTCCGTTCCATCCCCCGCACCCGGCTTAAATGTACCGGGCTGCCATCCAAACATCTTAATAATGAGGAGGAACTTACTATGTCGAAACGAGTTGGTTTCCTTGGCTGCGGCAAAATCGGCAAAACCATGCTGCACCATCTTCTGGATCAGGGAGAGCATACCGTCTCCTTCGTTCAGGATATCTTTTTCCAGCCTGAGGAGGGCATGTCTTTCCCCGTGGTTCAGGAGCAGGATCCCGCCCTGCTCGCGCAGACCGACCTGGTGGTGGAGTGCGCTACGGCCGACGTTCTCAAGGCCAACTTTGACGGAATTCTGGCACGCTGCGACCTGATGATGTTCTCGGTCACTGCGTTTTCCGACGCCGAGTTCGAGGCCCACGCCAAAGAAGTTATTGCCGCGACCGGACACAAAGTCTATCTGCCCCACGGCGCCATTCTGGGCGTTGACGGCATCTTTGACGGTCGCAAGCTCATCAACTCCGTCTCCATTGTCACCACCAAGAATCCCCCCAGCCTGAGCCGCACCGATACCGTGCGCACCGTGGTCTATGAGGGGCCAACCCGCGAGGCCTGCAGGCTCTATCCCCGGAACGTCAACGTTCACGCCACCATCGCCTTGGCCAGCTTGGGCTTTGACAAAACCCGCTCCATGATCATTTCCGATCCTTCCGTCAACACCAACGCCCACAAAATCGTCATTGACGGCGAGGGGATCCATTTTGAGCTGGATATCAGCAGCTTTACCACCGGCGGCGTCACCGGCAAGTATACCCCCTTCTCCGCCTGCGGCTCTTTGGACCGGGTACTTCAAAGCAACATTGATTTCCCCTTCCGCTTCATGTAAGAAGCGCGCTCATCTCTCTTTTCCCTCGCTTTGATCGGTGGAAGGCCCTCTAAAAGAGGGCCTTCCACTGTTTTTTCTATCCGCAGCCAGAAGAGGTCCCGCCCCAACCGGGGTGGGACCTCTTCTTCATTTGAATGTTAAACTGCTCAACCCTGGCTGCCTGCGGCAGCCCCGGAGGCAGCCGCCGATCCGGAAGCAGCGGCGCTGCTGTCGGCATTCTTGGCGTCCAGGACAGCCTGAACCTCGTTATACGCACCCAGCTGGAGAGACTGGGCCTTATCCCAAAAATCGGAGGGGTCAATCTGCTGGTAGGCATCGTTGGTCGTAATGCCGTACTCCTCCAGCCACTGGTTACTCTTCTCCTCCATCTTGTCCGCCACCATGGAACTGCGGAAATCTTCCAGATCCAGCGGCAGCCGCAGAATGATGTGGTATCCATATTCGCTTTCCACCACATCGCTGATCTCCCCGTCCTTCAGGGCCAGGGCGGCTTCTTCAAATTCGGGAACCATCTGACCCTTAGTGGTGGTGTAACCGTCCGGATTGCTTGCCAGCCCCGGGTCCTCACTGTTTTCATTCATCAGCTGATCAAACAGGGTAACGGGATCGTCGGACACCCGAAGCTGGGCCAGAAGCTCATCGGCCTTGGCCTTCTTTTCCGCAATCGTAGCGTCGTCCAGCGGGGCATAGCCGGTGGTTCCGTCCTCGTTGGTCACCTGCTGGCTCGTATCCTTGGTCAGCAGCAGAATATGTTTGGCGCGGTAATAGCCCAGATCATCCTGCGCATAGGCCAACACCTCGGCATCGGTGGGATAACCGTCGCTGCCCTCGCCGAAGTATTGGTTCTGCAGCAGGCCGTTCATTTCGCCGGCCAGATACATCTTCTGGTACAGCTGAGAGGTCATCATTTGGGTCCAGAAATAGTGCTCCGCCAGCTCCGCGCTGCCCAGCTGATCCTCAATGCTCTTCTGGTCCGCGTTCAGGCCGTCCACCGTTTCCTGCGAAACGGACAGGCCATCCTTGGCACCAATTTCCGGGAGCAAGCGGTAATAGGCGGCCAGCTGAAGGGAGGTATACAGCATAGACTGTTCGGTCGTTACTCCGTCGGCATCCGAGTCCCAGGGAATCTCGGTGATCCCGTACGCGCTGTACTGCTGAAGGGTATAGCTGATGTTGTAATTCAGCCAGTACAACAGGCTGTCGGCGGTAATTTCGTACTCACCGATGGTGGCCACCACCGTGTCGCCGGCCACCCCAGCCGTGGCCAGATAGGGATCGGTCACGCCGGTCAGGTCCATGGGCTCCACATCGGAGGAGGCGGAGCTGGAGTCGGAGGAGGATGCGCTGCCTGAACTGGAGGCATCGGAGGAGGAACTGCTCCCTTTCGAGCAGCCGGACAAAAGAGATGCCCCCAACGTCAGGGTCAGGGCCACGCACAGCAATCGTTTTGTTATAGTCATGGATATAAAGTTCCTTTCCAAAGTGGAAAAATCGGTCCACACACCTCTGTGTGCCGCCGCGCTTTGCACCGCGATTGTCGGTATTATAACACAAACCTCCGGTCAGAACAAGTGCGGTTTCTCCCCCGGCCGGACGGGAAAGTCTCATTTCTCCTCGGGCTGCTCCAGCCCCGCCGCATAATCCTCCACTAAGGTCCGGGCCGCCCGCAGCGCGTCCTCTCCCTTCTTCAGCCGCAGGGACAGGTAGGGCTTTTCCCCCGCGGAGAAGAGCAGTCTGCCTTTATACTTCTCGCCGCCGCATAGCTGGGAAACCTGGCGCAGGTTAAATTTGGGAAGGGAGAACAACAGGCAGCCGTTCTTCTGATCGATCTCAGCAATCTCCGCCCTGGCTGCGTCGGCGCGGAGCAGCGCCACCAAAATCAAGTTGTTCACTGGTCTTGGCGGCTCACCGTACCGGTCGATCAACTCATCCACCAGGTCATCGGCATCCGACTCGCTGCGCACAGCGGCAATACGGCGATACAGGTCCATCCGCTGCTCCGGCGAGGGGACATATCGGTCTGGGATGGAAGCGGCAACCGCCAGATTTGCCGCACACTCGGTCCGGATGGGAATGGGCTGGCCCTGCTCGGTCAGTACCGCCTCCTCCAACAGCTTTAGGTACATGTCGTAGCCCACGCTGAGGAGGAATCCGGACTGTTCCGGGCCAAGCACATTGCCCGCGCCCCGGATCTCCAGATCCCGCATGGCGATTTTGAACCCGGACCCAAACTCGGCAAACTCCCGGATCGCTCCCAGCCGCTTGGCCGCTACCTCGGACAGAACCTTGCCCTTCCGATAGGTCAGATAGGCGAAGGCCCGCCGGCTGGAGCGTCCTACCCGTCCCCGGATCTGGTGGAGCTGCGCCAGTCCCAGCTTGTCTGCCTCCTCAATGATGAGGGTGTTGGCGTTGGGCAGGTCAATCCCCGTTTCGATAATGGTGGTGCACACCAGAATGTTGATTTCTCCGTCGGTCATCCGGCTCATCACATCGTCGATGGCTTCCTGGGACATCTTGCCGTGGGCCACCCCCACCGCGGCATCTTCCCCCAACATCTGCTGAATGCGGGCCGCGGTGCGGTCAATCGTCTCCACCCGATTGTGGAGATAGAACACCTGGCCGCCCCGCTCCAGCTCCCGACGCATGGCGTCTCCCAGTACGCTCCAGTCGTGCTCCAGTACATAAGTCTGCACCGGCTGGCGGTCGGCGGGCGGCTCCTCCAGGGTAGACATGTCCCGGATGCCGGACAGGGCCATGTTCAGCGTACGGGGGATGGGGGTGGCAGACAGGGTGAGTACATCCACCTGCTTGAAGTTTTCCTTCAGCTTCTCCTTATGCTGTACGCCGAAGCGTTGCTCTTCGTCCACTACAAGAAGGCCCAGATCCTTAAACCGCACGTCCTTGTTGAACAGCCGGTGGGTTCCAATGAGAAGATCCACTTCCCCAGTCTCTACCTTGCGCAACGTCTCCTTCATCTGGGTGGTCGTGCGGAATCGGGACATCACATCAATGGTCACCGGATACTTAGCAAAGCGGCGCAGCGCATTCAGATAGTGCTGCCGTGCCAAAACCGTGGTGGGCACCAACACGGCCGCCTGTTTGCCGTCCAATACGCACTTCATCATGGCCCGGAAGGCTACTTCTGTTTTGCCATACCCCACGTCGCCGCACAGCAGCCGGTCCATGGGGGCAGGCTGCTCCATGTCCTGTTTGATCTCCTCAATACACCGCAGCTGATCATCGGTCTCGGTGTACTCAAACTGCTCTTCAAACTCCCGCTGCCAGGGAGAATCGGGAGAAAAGGCATAGCCTAACTGGCGCTGGCGCTGGGCATAGAGCTGGATTAGTCCCTTGGCCAGGTCCTGGACCGCTCGTTTGGCGCGGGTCCTGGCCTTTTCCCAGTCGGTGCCTCCCAGGCGGTTTAACTTCTTGGTCTCGGCGGCATTCTCGCCTCCGCCGATGTACTTGGACACCAGATCCAGCTGGGTGGCCGGGACGTAGAGCACATCGGTCCCGGCGTAGGCGATCTTCACGTAGTCTTTCTCAATGCCGTCCACCGGCATCTTTACCATACCCACATACCGGCCTACGCCGTGGTGCTCATGGACCACCAGATCCCCAGGAGACAGGTCGGCGTAAGATTTCAGCTTCTGCCGGTTGGTCGCGTCTTTCCGGGCCCGGGGCCGTCTGCCTGCCGTCCGGTCCCCCTCGGTGACCACTGCCAGCTGAATGCCGGGATATTCGATGCCGCCCGACAGGCCGCCCACGGTGATGACCGTCTGCCCCGGCTTGGGCAGTTCCTTTAGCTGGAACTCAACCGCAGATTTTACCTTCTGCTCCCGCAAAAGCGCCTGCAAATCCAGGGCCCGCTGCTCCCCGGACACCAGTACCAGGGAGGAAAAACCCGCATTCTGGTAGTGGGTCAGGTCCTGAACCGCCGTTTCCAGGCTGGCGCCAAAGGAGGGCAGCTGCTTTGCCAGGAGGGAGAGTAGCACTCTGGGCGGGGTCGGATAGCCGGACGTCGTGAAGGACTCCAGATAGGCCACCGCCCAGTCGTCCAGCAAGGCGCAAAGCTGAGGAAAGGTGCGGGCAAACTCGGCGCAGGAGCCCTCCAGATCCCCCCGCTCCATCAGGGTCTTACTATCCTCCTCCAGCTGCCACTGATAGGTCTTGGCTCGTTCCGCCACCCGGCTGCACTCGGAGAAGATCACACAGGCATCTCCGGGAAAATAGTCGGCGGCGGTGGCCAGCTTGGGGTAGATGAGCGCCAAATACCGATCCATCGCCGGGAAGGAGCGCCCCTGCAGGATGGCCTCCCGATCCTGTTCCAACGTGGCGGCCAATTCCTTTAACCCTTCCCGGGTCGCCTTCGCCGCCAGCTTTTCCAGCTTCGCCGCCAGCCCCGCCAGCCCGCCGGGGGCCATGAGGGACAGTGCCTCTGCAGCCGGGAGAAGCAGGGCGGTATCGATGTTCTGAATGCGCCGCTGGGTCGTGGGGTCAAAGCTCCCCATGGCGTCTATCTCGTCCCCGAAAAATTCCACCCGGACAGGGTCCTCCATACCGGGGGCATATACATCCAAAATGCCGCCCCGAAGTGCAAACTGACCCACGCCTTCCACTTGGTCGCAGCGGACATATCCGGCGGCCGTGAGGGTATCCACCAATTCGTTTAAATCGCAGGTTTGCCCCACCTTCAGCTGTACACAGCACCGCTCCAACACTTCCGGCGGCATGGTGCGCTGCATCAGCCCCTCCACTGTAGCCACCAGGAAGGGTGCCCGACCGGCACATAGCGCATGCATCAGCGCCAACCGCTTATGCTCCCACTGGCGGGAAACCGTGGCCGCGTTATGGAACGTAAACGACCTGGGGCCCAACACCGGGATCTCCTCTCCCGCAAAGGCAGCCAGATCCCGGGCCAGCCGCTCGCCTTCTCCTTCATCGGCACATACCACCACCACGGGGCGTCCCGTCTGCAGGCCAATTCCGGCGGCTATGTGCGCCCGGTGAACGGCGGTCACTCCGGTCAGGGCCACAGGACAGCGCCCCCCCTCCATCGCGGAGAGGAGCTGCTGAAACTCTGGAATTCGACTCAGTGCGGCGGTTAGTAGTTTCATGGGAGAGACCTCACTTACAAAATTTGGAAGTTTCATGCGTGGGAAAAGCCCCTGATCGTTCAGAGGCGGGGGGGCTAAGGGGGGGCACCCTGGTCCTTCGGGTAGTTTCGGTTTCCAGGAGGCTGGAGGACGGAGGACGGAGCAAACTGCCCTTCTTATCCGTTGAACCGGTTCATCCCCTGGTCCAGTCCATCGCGTAGGATGCATTCAATCGCGTCGGCCGCCTTCTTCACAGCCGCGTCAATGGCTTTTTTATCCTCTCCCACAAACTTTCCCAGTACCCAGTCGGCCAGGTCGTAGTCAGGGTAGGGCTTCTCCCCCACGCCCACCCGCAGCCTCGGGAACTGATCGGTGCCCAGGTGTTGGATGATGCTCTTTAAGCCATTGTGGCCCCCGGCGGAGCCTCCTTTTCGAATCCGTAACCGGCCCACGGCCAAGGCGGTGTCATCCGACACGACCAGTACATGGTCGGGAGTCACTTTATAAAAGTCCACCGCTTGGCGCACCGCCTCGCCGGACAGGTTCATATAGGTAATGGGCTTCATCACCAGAACCTTTTCCCCGGAAATGGTAAGCAGGTTGGTCAGCGCCTTGAACTTTAGCTTTTGGATGGGTGCATGCTGACGCTCGGCCACTTCGTCGGCCACCAGAAAGCCTACGTTGTGCCTGGTATTTTCATATTTATCCCCGGGATTGCCCAAACAGACCAGTAACCAACCGGCCCCACCGGAATTTTTTTTGAAAAACATACCAGTTTTCCTCATTTCAAACAAGTGAAAGGACAATCCAAACGGGGGCGGGTAACGATTACCCGCCCCTTGTTTGGGCTGTGCTTCAAAACAAAATTCGTTTACACGTTCTCCGCCCAATGGCGGCAAGGTTTTTTCCGGCGCTCTGCCTCTTACAAAAACAGAGGAGAAACGGAGGTCTCCATATAGATGTGGCTGATCGCTTCGGCAAACATGTGCGCCACCGAGATAAACTTGATTTTATCGCACTTCATCCCGGGCTTGGGCGGAATGGTGTTTAGGAACACCACCTCATCCAGTACGCTGTCGGTGATGCGCTGGATGGCGGGACCCGACAGCACACCGTGGCTGGCGCAGGCGGTCACGTCACGGGCATGGCCGATCTCCACCAGGGCCTTGGCGGCGTGGCACAGCGATCCGCCGGTGTCCACCATATCGTCCAGAAGGATGACGTGCTTATCCTGCACGTCGCCAATGATGTTCATCACCTCAGAGGAGTTGGCTTTCTGGCGGCGTTTATCCACAATGGCCAACGGCATACTCAGCTTCTGGGCAAATGCACGGGCGCGGGCCACGCTCCCTACGTCGGGGGACACCACCATCGTGTTATCATGGCAGTCCTTGTACTTCTGGGTAAAGTGTTCCACAAAAATAGGGGAACCCAGCAGGTTATCCACCGGAATATCAAAGAAGCCCTGAATCTGATTGGCGTGGAGATCCATGGTCAGCACCCGGTCGGCGCCGGCCTCGGTGATCAGATTGGCCACCAGCTTAGCGGAGATGGGGTCGCGGGGCTTGGTCTTTCGGTCCTGACGGGCATAACCGAAATAGGGGACCACGGCGGTGATCCGGCCGGCAGAGGCCCGCTTTAACGCATCGATCATGATGAGCAGCTCCATCAGTGCGTCGTTGACCGTGCCAGGTTTGCCATCCTTTTCAAAGGAGCAGGTAGACTGGACCACAAATACGTCAGACCCCCGAACTGTCTCGTAGATCGAGGCGAAATTTTCCCCGTCGGAAAAAGCCCCTACCTCAGAGTTGCCCAGGGGAATCCCCAGCTCCTTGCAGATGTCTTTTGCCAGCTGGGGATTGGAATTGCCAGTGAATACCTTGATGTCCTTCCCGTGTGCGATCATGTTGCATCCTCCCTGTGTGGAGCGCGGACGGACCTGTCCCACCGGCCGCCTCCTGTTTTCCTAATTTTTGAGGCAAACCCTCAGCTCTTCTCTCTCTTTTTCCGGTTGTTGGCGGCCCAGCCCTCCCTGACTTGCTGACGGGAGCGGCCGATGGCCATCGCGTCGGCGGGTACGTCTTCGGTCACGGTGGTAGCGGCAGCAATGTACGCCCCGTTTCCAACCGTCACCGGAGGTACAAAGTTGGTGTTGCAGCCCACAAATACATCGTCTCCGATGGTGGTACGAAACTTTTGAAACCCATCGTAATTGCAGGTAACCGTACCGCAGCCAAAGTTGCAATGGCTGCCCACATCGCTGTCTCCCACATAGGTCAGATGGGCCATCTTGGTGCCCGCTCCCAGGTTGCAGTTCTTCAGCTGGACAAAGGCTCCAATTTTAGAGCCTTCTCCCACCACGCAGTGGGGCCGGATATGGGTGTAAGGCCCGATCTGACAGTCCCGGCCGATCTGGCTGTCCTCACACTGGGAGGCGTTGATGGTGGTTCCCTCGCCCACCGTACAGTCGGTGAGCATCACATTGGGCCCGATCTGGCAGTTGTCCCCAATTGCAGTGCTGCCCCGCAAAATCGTCCCGGGGAGAAGCAAGGTTCCTGTCCCAACCGTCACGGTATCTTCCACGTAGACAGAAAGCGGGTCCAGCATCTCCACGCCGGCGTCCAGCAGCTGTCTGCGCTTCGCCGCCAAAGCGGCGGATTGATCCTTCATAAGGCTATGTCCTCCTAAATATTCGGATGGCGATCACCACCACAAGTCCCATTGTAGACATTATAGCATATTACCAGGGATTTTCAGCAGTGACAAGAAAAAATTTTTGGGAATGGGCCAGAAAACGCAATTTTTGCACAACATCAAACAACTCGCACAAAAACTCCCCTCCGAGTCGTCGGAGGGGAGTTCATATGTCCGCCGTCAGGAAACAGCCGCCGCCAAAGGCCATACCCCAAGCTGTTCCCGCAGACGGCCGGGGTGATAGATCCGAGCCATCTCCAGACCAGCACACAGCGTGTCAACCAGATCCACCAGAAATGCTTCTGGAGACCTGGGCAGTGCGCCGCCCAGGGGCCACATGTGAGACAGAATAATATTGCGCTCCTTGGAGGACAGCTCGGTGATCTCCTCGGCGTTCCGGGCAGCCGCCCGGGGATGGTCAAAGCACTGCCAACCGGGATGGGCAGATTTATCCTTCGAGTCATACAGATACAGGTCGTGGAGCAGTCCGCCGCGGGCGGCGGTTCTTTTGTCCAGTCCAAGCGTCCGGGCGGCTCGGAAGGACAGATAGGCCACAAACAGGGAGTGATCCAGTGTGCTGATATGTCCGTGGTGCTTCCATTGGCCCATCATCCGCACCTGGTTCGAATCCAGCAGTTCCTCCGTCGTTTGAATAAATTCATTCATATAACGATTCAAGGTTTCATCAGTCCTTTCTGAAAAACGGTTTTTCCTTATCATACTCCATTCGGCCTCAAACTGTCATCCGGAAAATCGCGCCAGTTCTATCGGATTTGGCCGATGCCGCAAATCACAAATTTATAAGTGCACAGTTCTGCCAGTCCCAATGGACCCCGGGCGTGGAGCTTTTGGGTGGAAATGCCCATCTCACAGCCCAACCCAAACTCTCCGCCGTCGGTAAATCGGGTGGAGGCATTCCAGTACACGGCGGCAGAATCCACTCCGGCAAGAAACACCCGGGCCGCCGCCTCATCGGCGGCGACGATGCAGTCGCTATGGCCGGTGGAGTGAGCGGCGATGTGCCGCATTGCCTCTTGCACATCCCCTACCACATGGACCGCCATGATATAGTCCAAAAATTCGGTGTCAAAGTCCCGCTCCCCGGCGGGTGTTCCCTCGATGATGGCAGCGGCCTCGGCGTCCAGCCGCAGCTCCACAGGGGTTTGACCGGCCGCTTTTCGATCTTCCACCATCCACTTCCGGAAGCGAGGCAGGAATTCCTTCGCCACACCCCGGTGGACCAGACACACCTCGGCAGCGTTGCAGACACTGGGCCGGCTGCATTTGGCATTTTCCAAAATGTCAAGCGCCATATCCGGGTCGGCGGATTGATCCACATAGACGTGACAAATGCCGGTGCCTGTCTCCAGCACGGGGACGGTGGCATTGTCCACGCAGGCCCGAATCAGCCCGGCGCCTCCCCGAGGGATCAACAAATCGACCAGTCCGCGCGCGCACATCAGTTCGTTGGCACTCTGCCGTGAGGGGTCTTCCACCAGCTGGAGCGCCTGGCAGGGCAGCCCAACCAGGGCCATTCCCTCCTGCAGCGCCGCCACAATGGCAGCGGCGGAACGGTGGGCCTCTTTCCCGCAGCGCAGCACACAGGCAGAGCCCGCCTTCAGGGTGAGCGCGGCGGCATCCGAGGTGACGTTGGGGCGGCTTTCGTAGATGATAGCGATCACCCCCATAGGGACGGCGGTTTTTTCAATCACCAGCCCGTTTGGCCGTTCCACCCGGTTGAGCACGGCGCCCACCGGATCGGGAAGCGCGGCCACTTCCCGGATGCCCTGGGCCATCCCGGCAATGCGGCTTTCGCTCAGAGCAAGCCGGTCTAACATCACATCGGAGATCTTCCCCTTGGCGTCTGCCAAATCCAGCGCGTTGGCAGCCAGAATCTCGGGGCAGCGGGCCTCCAGCGCGTCCGCCATTGCCAGCAGGGCCTTGTTTTTTGTCTCAGAATCGGCCAGAGCCATCGCGGCCTTGGCGCTCTGCGCCTGGTGCAGCAGTTGCGTCGTGGTCATGATTTTGCCTCCTTTTACCCCTTCTGTCCGTTTTCCTGGCGTTCCATGTTCTCCACCACAATGTCGTAGATCTCTCCCAGGCCGGCGCAGTACTCCAGCACCTGCCACGGTTCATTTGTGTGGAAATGAAGCTTCATTGCCTCCTCGTCTCCCACCACCAGCAGACAGTCCCCGCGGAAGTTGGCCTTGATGTAGGCGTCTACGTCATCCTCGTCCACGGCACAGCCTTCCATCAGCAATTGAGTATCAAATTTATAGTCCAACACGTTAAATTCCTCTTTTATATTACAAACAGCAATCAATTTGTAATTGAGTTGACCCGCATTTCGGTCCGTCTTTTCCTGAGCTGCTTCCGTCCCAGCGCACCCCAACAAGATTCAGGCCTGACATTTCTTGCCCACAAATCTGGTTCCCACGTTCCTGCCCTCCACAATTTCGTAGAGCAGTTCGGGTTTTTCCCCGTTGGTAATAATCATGTCGCTGCCCTGAGCCGTGACCATTTTGGCGGCCCGCAGCTTGGTGGCCATGCCTCCGACGGCCAGCTCGCTGCCCTTATCTCCGGCCAGCGCCTCGATGTCCGGAGTCACTTCCTCCACCACAGAGATCAGCTCAGCCTCCGGATTCTGCCGTGGATCTGCGGTGTACAGTCCATCGATGTCACTGAGCAGAACCAGCAGATCGGCCTGAAGGGAGCAGGCCACAATCGCCCCCAGGGTGTCATTGTCCCCCACCTTGATTTCGGCGACGGCGATGGTGTCGTTTTCGTTGATCACAGGCAGGGCCCCTAACGCAAGCAGTCGGGACATGGTGTTCTCAAAATTTTGTCGCCGGTCGATGTGGTCAATGTCCTCACTGGTCAGCAGAATCTGGGCCACGGTGTGGTTATACTGAGTAAACAGCCGGTCATAGGTGTACATCAGCTCGCACTGGCCGACCGCGGCAGCCGCCTGCTTGGTCGGAATATCGGTGGGACGACCGGGCAGGTTCAGCTTGCCCACCCCCATGCCAATGGCACCCGAAGACACCAAAATCATCTCATGCCCCGCGTTTTTCAGGTCGGAAATCACCTTAACCAGTTCTTCCACACGGCGGATATTCAGCCGTCCGGTGGCGTGGGCCAGGGTGGACGTTCCTACTTTCACCACAATTCGCATCGTTTTACTCCTTCTCCTATGTCCACAACTTGGTCAGGGCTTCTTTCCCAGGGACAGCGTCTTTTCATACGCGGTGATCACAGCCTCCATACAGGCAGAGCGGAACCCGTGTTCCTCCAAAGCCCGCACCCCCTGAATGGTGGTGCCCCCGGGGGAGCACACCGCATCCTTCATGGCACCGGGGTGCTGCCGTCTGGCCTGATACAGCGCCCCCGTTCCAGCCAACGTCTGGGCGGCGCAGGTCAGCGCCTTGTCCCGAGGCAATCCGCAGGCCACGGCCCCGTCGGCCAAAGCCTCCATAAACAAAGCAGCAAAGGCCACACCGCAGCCGGATACGCAGTTTGCGATGGTCATCATGTGCTCGTCCATCTCATCCAGCAGGCCGGAAGGCGCCATCAGCGCCAAAAATTCCGCCTTTTCCTCCTGCGTAATTCCCCGGACACAGTACTGGGCAATCCCCTGTCCCACCGCAGCCGGGGTGTTGGGCAGGATGCGGATCAAGGGGTATTCGCTCCCCAGCATGGTGGTGAGCACGTCCATAGTCAGCCCCGCCGCCATGCTGCAGATCACAAAGCGGTCGTTCCGGGCCGCCAAAATGGGCCTCAGCCCTTCCAGCACCCCCGCCATCATCTGGGGCTTCACCCCCAAAAAGATCAGTCCGCAGGTTTGGGCGATCTCTTCATTGGTGGATACCCGGGCGTGGGACAGCTCTTGACACAGCGCCTCCGCTTTGGCGGGGGTACGGTTCGACAGGTACAAGGCGGCCGGATCGCACGCCCCCTGGTCAGCAGCCCGGGCCAGCGCGGAACCCATGCTGCCGGTACCGATAAACCCAATGTTCTGAAACATCCTGATTCCTCCTGAAAAACGGCCCACAGGCCAGATTTTTATTTCCTCTATTGTACCACAGTCGTCAAGAGTTGCAATCAGCGGTTTCGTTAAGCTTTTGTAAATAAATTACTCTAATTTTGAAACAAATCTTAAACCGTTCTTAATTGTGTTCCCCTGATTCGTGGGATATACTATTGTGTATTAATACACTTCAAACAGTTTCCGGCGGCACACCGCCGGGGAAGGAGGCGGCAGCCATGCTGAATTTGGACTATCGGGACGCCCGCCCCATTTATGAGCAGGTTAAAGATGGTCTGCGCCGGCTGATGGTATCCGGAGCCATCCGGGAGGGAGAAAAGCTTCCCTCTGTGCGCTCCATGGCCAGCACCCTGGCCATCAACCCAAACACCATACAGCGGGCCTATGAAGCGCTTCAGTCGGAAGGATATGTCTACCTGGTGCCCGGCAAAGGCTCTTTCGCCGCCCCCCACACGGGAGTGGATGAAGGGCGGCGAACCTCTCTGCTCCAGGTCTTTGATCAGACCGCGGCGGAGCTGCTGTTTTTAGGAGTTCCGGGGGAAGAACTATGGGCCCGTATCCAGGGCGCAGAAAGGGGAGATCCGCAATGATCAAGGTAAACCATGTCGTTAAGACCTTTGAAGGGTTTCGGGCTTTGGACGGTCTGACGATGACGGTGGAGAACGGCTCGATCTACGGGCTGGTTGGCCCAAACGGCGCCGGAAAATCCACCATACTGCGCCACATTATGGGGATCTACCGGCCCGATTCCGGGTCCGTGTTGGTAGATGGGCAACCGGTCTACGAAAACCCGGCCGTCAAGGCCAAAATCTCCGCGATCCCAGATGAGCTGTACTACTTTGTTTCCGCGTCTACCCGGGATATGATGAAATTTTATCGGGGGCTTTACCCCAACTTTGACGACAAGCGGTATGAGGCGTTAAAGGATGCCTTTCCTGAGGTGGATGAAAAGCAGCCTGTCCGCCGTCTGTCCAAGGGCATGCAGAAGCAGTCGGCCTTCTGGCTGTCTCTGTGCTGCCAGCCGGATCTGTTGGTACTGGACGAACCGGTAGACGGCCTGGACCCGGTGATGCGGCGCCAGGTCTGGTCTCTTCTGATGGGGGATGTGTCCCAGCGGGGCACCACGGTACTGGTCTCCTCCCACAACCTGCGGGAGCTGGAAGACGTGTGCGACCACGTAGGCATCCTCAGTCACGGCAAAGTGCTGCTGGAGCGAACCCTTACCGACCTTCAGGACAATGTGGTCAAACTGCAGTTGGCCTTCCACGAGCCGGGACTGCCCAAGCTGCCCGAAGACCTGGACATTCTCCACACCGCTCAGGTGGGCCGGGTCTATACCCTGATCGTCCGGGGCAATCCGGCCGAAATTCGCACCCGTATGGCGGTTTACAGCCCCATTTTGATGGAGGTCCTACCCCTGTCTCTGGAAGAAATTTTTATTTATGAGTTAGGAGGTGAGGACTATGCGGTCCGGGACATCGTACTTTAATTCCACCTTGTACCGCAAGAGCATGGGACGTTTTTGGCCTTTCTGGGCCTTATATGGCCTGATCTGGCTCTTTGCCCTTCCGTTAAACCTGATCAACCAGTATTTTGACTGCATACGCGGTGGTATGGCAGTTTCCAAGGCCCAGGCCCAACTGCTGGAGCTGGCTCGGGACATTCCCAAATTTCTCACCCTCGGCGTAAGTCTGTCCCTGGTTTCCGGGGTACTGTGCGCCATGGCCGTATTTGGCTACCTCTACAACAGCCGCTCTTCCTGCATGATGCACGCCCTGCCTCTGCGGCGGGAAACCCTGTTTCTCACGCAATATTCAGCGGGGCTCTCCTTCCTGCTTCTTCCCCATCTGGTGGTCGCGATCCTCACCCTGACGGTAGAGCTCTCCCTGCTGCCCGCATCCCTCTGGGGTTCGGCCTTACCCTCCCTGGGACTCTGGCTGCTGGTTCAAAGCGGCACCTCTTTGTTCTTTTTCTCCTTCGCGGTCTTTTGTGCCATGTTCACCGGCCATGTTCTGGCTCTGCCCGCGTTTTATGCCATTCTCAACGGCCTGGTCCTTGTGATCTATTCTCTGCTGTCTGAATTGATGTCACAATTCTTTTACGGCTATCCCGCCGGAAGGATGAGTGCCCCGCTGGTGGAGTACTGTACCCCGTCCTACGCCCTGACCGAAGCCTGCCGGTGGAATTCCTCGTCTCCCGCCTACTCGTTTATCTACCCCTCCTCCGTCTCAGAGTCCACCTTGGGACTGAGCGCTCCGGTCACCGTGGCAGGCTACGCCGCGGCTGGCGTGGTCTTCGCCCTGCTGGCCCTGCTGGTGTACCGATATCGCCATGTGGAATCCGCCGGAGATGTGGTGGCTATCGCTCTTGTCCGGCCCGTGTTCAAATATGGAGTGTCGTTCTGCTCGGGGCTGTGTTTCGGGATGCTCACCAATTCCTTCTTTGGCTGGGGCGCCGTGGCTCTGTCACTATGCGTCCTGTTTTGGGCCGCTGTGGGCTATTTTGCGGCTGAAATGCTGCTGAAAAAGACCTTCCGGGTCCTCCGCGCGTGGAGGGGATGCGTGGCAATGACCGCAATGCTGGCTCTGCTGTGCTTGTGCTGCTTTTTGGATTTATTTGGTGTGGAAAATCGGGTGCCAAACGCAGACCAGGTGTCCTCCTTATCCCTGTCCACCAGCACGGGCTACCCCTATGACAGCAGTTCCCTGAACCAACTGCAGATTACCGATCCCGACCAGATTCAACAGATCATTGACCTTCACCAGGCGATTGTCCGGGACAAAGACCGGGCCGATTACTCCAGCAGCGGCTATGTACCGGGAGAAGATTCCATTTCCTTTGAAGTGGCCTACACCCTGAAAAGCGGCTTCACTCTGGAGCGCCGGTATTTCTCGGTCCCCATCTTCCTGGCGGAGCTGGATCAGGCCGGCTCGGTCACTTGGCTGGCCAACCGGCTGATTCAAAACCGGGATTTGGTCGCTTTGTCCTACCATTTTGATTCCTATGAGCAGGGCCGTCTGGTGGAGGCCTACTTAAACGGTGTCTACAACCGAAACGCCGACAACCTGGACACCTTGTACTTGGACGGCTTGGAAGAACCGCTGTGGCAGGCCGTACGCCTGGATTTTGAAGCGGGCAACATCGGTGTGCGCTACCTGTTTGACGATGAGGAGCGGTTGAAGAATACCTACCGCACAGACCTGTGCTTTACCTGGGAAATTCCGGTCAATTCCAAGGGTGCAAAGCCCGGCGAAACCTATAACGCTTCCATCACCATTACATTGACACCCCAAGCCAGCCATACCCTGGCCGTTTTGGAGGAGTCCGGCGCCCTTGGCGAGACCTATGTAATTCAGCCTCATACGGATCAAGATTCCTCTCTTACCCAGGAAGCGGACACGGTGTCTGTCCCGCTCCCCTTCTGACTCATCCTCTTTTCTCTAATTTCTCCTACACCCAAGGCGCCTGTCAAGTGGTGCCTTGGGTGTTCTAAGTTCCTCCGATCTCCCTTATTCTTTTATCATTTTGTCACTCTCGGTCAGAAATTGAGCCAGAAACCACAAAAAATCTTGTTGATTTTTCTACCTCGCTTCGATATAATCGTTGCAAGAGCGGAATTAGGGCGTCGGTTGTGACGCCAAAACCAAATCTTGGAGGTAACAGACACTATGAAAGAAATCTATGTTGTCAACTGCTGCCGCACCGCCATTGGTTCCTTTGGCGGCTCCTTAAAGGACACCCCTGCTGCTGATCTGGGTGCCGTTGTCATTAAGGAGGCCTTGAATCGGGCCGGCGTAGCTCCCGAGCAGGTGGACGAGGTGATGTTCGGCTGTATCCTGACCGCTGGCCTGGGTCAGAACGTGGCCCGCCAGGCTTCCATCAAAGCTGGTATCCCCGCTGCCGTTCCTGCCTATACCGTGGGTATGGTCTGCGGTTCCGGCATGAAATCCGTCATTGAAGCTGGACGCACCATCGCTTGCGGCGACGCCGACATCATCGTGGCCGGCGGCACCGAGAACATGTCCGCCGCTCCCTATACTCTGCCGAACGAGCGCTGGGGCGCCCGCATGGGGGACAAAAAGGTGATCGACACCATGATCAAGGACGGCCTGTGGGACGCGTTTAACAACTATCACATGGGCACCACCGCCGAGAACATCTGCGACGTGTGGGGCATTACACGCCAGGAGCTGGATGAGTTTGCAGCCTCCTCCCAGAACAAGGCTGAGGCCGCGATCAATTCCGGCCGCTTCAACGACGAGATCGTCCCCGTGACGGTCAAGCAGAAGAAGCAGATGGTGGAATTCAAAGTGGACGAGTTCCCCCGCGCCGGCGTCACCGTAGAGGGTATTTCCAAGCTGAAGGGCGCCTTCCCCGTCGGTCCTGAGTCCCCCAATCCCGCCGTGACCCACACCTTCCAGCCCACTGGTATTCAGGAATCCGCCGACAAGGGCCAGCCTCGGGTCACCGCCGCCAACGCCTCCGGCATCAATGACGGCGCTGCCGCCATCATCCTGGCTTCTGGCGAGGCGGTTGCCAAGTACAACCTGAAGCCCATTATGAAGCTGGTCTCCTGGGGCCAGGGCGGCGTGGATCCCAAGATTATGGGCGTAGGCCCTGTTCCCGCCTCCCGTCAGGCAATGGCCAAGGCTGGCCTGAAAATTGAGGATATGGACCTGGTCGAGGCCAACGAGGCCTTTGCCGCTCAGTCCATTGCCGTGGCTCGTGAGCTGGGCTTTGACATGAGCAAGGTCAACGTCAACGGCGGCGCTATCGCTTTGGGTCATCCCGTCGGCGCTTCCGGTGCCCGCATCATTGTCACCCTGATTTATGAGATGCTCAAGCGCGCCGACGCCAAGAAGGGTCTGGCCACTCTGTGTATCGGCGGCGGCCAGGGCGTTGCCACCATTTTTGAGAAGTGCTGAGTTTTTGATTTCTCAGTGCACTTGTGATTTGGAAGGATCACAATAAAACGGAAGGACCCCCACGGTGCGGCAGCCGTGGGGGTCCTTCCGTTTTTTCATGACGAGGATTCTCTTTGGAATACACAGCAAAACCCGGATGCCAGCTCCAAAGCATCCGGGCCTTACCGTTGAAAAAGAGGATTAAAATGAAACGAACTGTCTCTTGCAAGTCTTATCATACAAGAGAGTTATTAAAAAATCCAACTTAAGTTGTTACATAAGTTTTAAATCTTCCCGTATCCTTTCTTTTGGACAAGAGAACGGCCGGCGGATTTCGCCGCCGGCCATTCAAGAAATTGGAGGATAGAATGAAAAGATGTTCTTGCCTTGCAAGAATCAGTATATGCAACTGTTATTAAGAAAGTTCTCCCAAGATGTTACAAAAGCTTTAAATCTTTTCAGTTTTTTTCATTTTTTCGAAGATCCTCGAAAAAACTCTGGAGGAGCTCCTCACACTCCCGGACCATGGGGCCCTGGTACAGACGGGGATGGTGGTTAAACCGCTCCTCGAACAGGTTGAGCACGGAAGCACAGCACCCCGCCTTCTCATCCCTGGCCCCGTAGTGAACCGATTCAATCCGGGCGTTGATAATTCCCCCGGCGCACATGGGACATGGTTCTAACGTGACGTACATGGTACAATCATGAAGCCGCCAGCTCCCGGTCCGCGCGCAGGCATCCCGAATCGCCTCCAGCTCAGCGTGAGCGGTCGCGTCGAAGTGCACCTCCCGCCGGTTGCGTCCCCGGCCGATGATTTCTTGGCCCCGGACAATCACACAGCCTACCGGCACATCGCCGTCCACGGCCGCCTCCCTGGCCAGCGCCAGGGCCTGGGTCATGTAATATTCATGGTCCAACGTTCCGCCCTCTTTTCTTTCGTGTGCCGGATGACGCGGTTTTCCGCAAGGTGGAAGGGATTTTTTGCTCCGGCGCTGGTTTCCTGCTCACGACGGCTCAGGCGCTTCCTTCTTGTCACGCTCTGGCTCGCTCACGGTCGGGTCGCTAAGTCCTGCGACTCCGGATACAAACAGCTGGGGCTTCGCCCACTGCTTGGTTTGTTTCCGTCGCTCCGTCCTTAGCTTCCCTGTTCGCGGCCTACGCGCTTCTTGTTGTCACGCCTCGCCTGTTCGCGACGCGGTTCTAAGCCGTACGACTCCGCCGTGACCCAGCCGCCCCTTCGGGCCTGCTTGGGCTCCCGGCTGCGCTCCCGTCTTAGCCCGCTGCTCACGACGGCTCAGGCGCTTCCTTCCTTCATGGTCAGCAGGGTGCGGGCCACGTTGTCTGCCCACAGGCGGGCGCCGTCGATGGCTTCCGACAGGGTGTTCCCATGCCCCCCCACCTCCACCAGCAACGAGCCGGGGAGGAGCTGCTGATTGTATCGGCTGTTGCGCAGAACGATGGGGCGGGCCAGACTGGTATAGCCGCGCACCAGTCCCTGCTGGAGTTTGACCGCAAAGGCCAGATTATCTTTCCACCGGGGATGTTCCGCCCCAGAGCCGTTGCTGCCCACCACCAGCATGACCTGAGCCACTTCTTTTCCTGCCTCCTGCGACACCAGTTTATAGACCTGGCCGTCAGATCCCTCCAAAGCGTCCCGGTGGACGTCCAGAACAATTTTGATGGTCGGGTACTGCTTCAGCCACTGCTCCACCGCCGCTTTGGACCGATCGTAGGAGCCGTTGTAGGCGGGGTAATCGTACAGAGTGGTATCATGAATGACCTGAAAGCCGTGGGCTCGAAAGACGGTGGCCATCTCCTCCCCTACCTTTACCACGTTGTGGGTGCAGTCGGTGGTACGGTAGGAATCGCTCTCTTCATACGTATCCCCGTCGGTTTGGGAATAAGCCTCGCTCCCGTGGGTATGAACGATCAGAATTTGCGGTCCCTCACCCAGCGGGACATCTACGGTTCCCTGAGACAACACCGACACGTCCAAATCCATATCGGTGCGGTTGTACAGGTAAACCCCTTCTCCAAAGAGATATTTCCCCCCGTTTTTCCCTTTGGATGTCATCTCCACAATGTTGTCCTCCCCCGTCTGGGGCTGGAGGTTGGGCTCCTCCTGATCGTCCCCATCCCCGTGGCTGTCCGATAAGTCGGGTTCCTCCTGGGCAGGAGGCTGTTCCCCCCGAGCGCTGACCACACCCTCCTCGCCGGCGGCTAAAAGCGCCGACTCGCTCAGCAGCAGCCGCCCCCAACCTGTCAGTCCGGAAGCAGCTTCCTGCTTGGGCTGGGGGCTCATTTGTCCGGAAAGGAGGGACACCGCCAGCGTTGGCTCTTCCCCCAAATCAGTCAGAAGATTCTCCAGCGCGGAAAAGTCCGCGGTCAGACTCACCCCCCAGACCGCCACCAGAGCCAGCCCCAGTGCGACTCCTCGGCGTAGGGCGGTCAAATATCGCCGGTTCCCCTTCATGGTACCACTCCTTGTCCTGTGTATGGCTTGTACCAGAAGCATATGAAACGGCAGAGCGGATTATGCCAGAGATGGTCTGGTCTTTTACGGCTCGTTTCGCTGCAGACGGACTGAGTCGGGCCCGCGGTATCGCTGCAGCGCAGTGCAACGGCGCTTCTCCCCTTGACGCAGAAAAGACGCTGACCGGACCGCTCTTTTCCATAACGCGCTCCGTTTGGTCAACGTCTTTTCTGCAATGGTCTACCGCTCCTCGCGGAAGTAATTCAAACCCAAAGAGGCGGGCAGTCCGGACCCCTCCCGCTTGCGTACCGAGGAAACCACCAGGACCACGGCGGTGATGGTAAAGGGCAGGGCTTGATACAGCTGGGTTGGCACCGCAGCCAGCCAGCCCAGACCGGCCGGGAAGGCGGCCGCCAGGCTGCTCCCCGACACCCGCAGCGTGTTAAAGAATCCGAACACAAACGTTCCCAGAATTGCCAGCGCCGGGTTCCAGTTGGCAAAGATGACCAGCGCCACCGCAATCCAGCCGTAGCCGTTGATCCAGCAGCTGCTGGAGAAGGAGCCCGACATGTTCAGTCCCATATAGTAGCCGCCCAGGCCCATGATGCCGCAGCCCAAACAGGTGTGGATATACTTGTACCGTCTGACGTTGATGCCCACCGAGTCAGCGGCGCCCGGATTCTCTCCCACCGCGCGCAGACGCAGCCCAGGGGCGGTCCGGTTCAGGTACCACCACATGGTCAGCGCGATGACAACGCCCAGATAGACCAGCAGGTTGTGAGAAAACAGTCCCTTCCCCAGCAGTGGAATTTGGGACAGCCCCGGAATGGGAAGGTCGGAAAATCCGTTTTTGATGCTGGAATAATCATTCATGGCGGGCCAGCTGATTGCTTTCAGGCCGTTTCCCACAAAGAAATAGACACCCAGTCCAAAGGTCGTCAACGTCAGGCCGGTGATGTTTTGGTTCGCCTGGAGCGAGACCGTGAGCGCAGCAAACAGCAGACCGCACAGCGCCCCGGCCAAAAAGGCGGTGAGAATGCCTACGGCCAGGCTGTTGGTGTAGCAGCCGATGATGTAGCCAAATATGGCTCCCACGGCCATGATTCCCTCCACGCCCAGGTTCAGGCTTCCTGATTTTTCCACCACGATCTCTCCCACCGTACCGTAGAGCAGCGGGATGTTGTACACCACGATGTTGTGGACAAAGGAAGTCACAATGCCCAGCTTATCCATTTCCATTGGCTTTTTCCCCTTTCTGAACGGGAATCACCCGGAATCGGGTGTAAAAATCTGCGGAGAGTACCAAAAACAAAATCACGCCCTGCAGCATGTTGGCAAAGCTGGAATCCACCCGGGAAAACGTCGCCGCGGCCACGGTGGATCCGTAGTGGAGCATACTGATCAGGGCGGATACCAGGAAGATGGCGGCGGTGTTCAACTGCGCCAGCCAGGCCACAATGATGCCGGTCCAGCCCACGTCGTCGGTAATGGCCGTGGACAGAATTCCGGCGGTACCCACCTTAAAGGCGGCAGCCAGGCCGATGAGACAGGCAGACAGGAACACGGTCCGCAGAACGATGGCGTTGACCTTCATGCCGGCATAGTGGGCGGTACCGGGGCTGTCTCCCACCACGGCAATCTCATAGCCGTGCTTGGTGTACTTCAGGTAGACGAAGACCAACACCCCGAGTATAGCGGTAAGAATCACGCAGATATTCAGGCCGAATTTTCCAATTTGGATTTTGGGAAACGCCACCATCTTTGCAAAGCTGGCAAAAATGGGCCGCACGGAAGTGGGGTCCAAATAGAAATTCCAGTCGGCCTGGGTCTCCCCCAAAAAGGTAAGGAAGTACAGGGCCACATAATTCAGCATCAGGGTCATCAGGGTCTCGTTGGTCCCGAATTTCACTTTAAGAACCGCCACCAGCGCCCCGTAGAGTCCGGCGGCCAGCATACCGGCCAGGCACATGAGGATGAGAGTAAGGGCAGAAGGCAGGACGGATCCGGCCTGAAAGGCCACTGTGGCCGCGGCTACCGCGCCCAGAATAAATTGCCCCTCTCCTCCAATGTTCCAAAACCGCATCTTAAAGGCCAGAGACAACGCCACCGAGGTCACGGTAAGCGGGACGAAGACCTTTAGATAGTTTTCAAAGGTTTTATAGGCGATTTTGTTGCCCACCATTCCCATGGTAACCATACGGCTGTAATAGGCCAGCGGGTTTACGCCCAGGGCCAGCAGCACCGCGCCGCCCAAAACCAGGGCGGCTGCCACCGCCAGCAGGTACAAGCACAGTTTTTTCCAAAGGGGGCAGTTGTCCCGCTTTACAACATGAAAGCGCATCTTATTCCTCCTCCCCCTCGCCGGTTTGCGTTCTCTCCTCCGGTGAAATGTTGGTGTCCCGGGCATACCCGGCCGGCTTGTCCTCATATTTCATAGTCAGATCTAACGCCCCGGTCATCATCAGGCCCAGTTCTTCTTTGATCGTCTTGTGGGCGTGGACCACGCCCATGACTTTGCCGTGGCACAGGACCATAATTTTATCGCACAGGGCCATCATCACATCCAGATCCTCCCCCACAAACAGGATACCCACCCCGGACTGCTTCTGCTGGTTCAATATATTGTAGATGGCGTAAGAGGAGTTGATGTCCAGCCCCCGAACGGGGTAAGCGGTCACAATGACGTTGGGGCCGGCTTTGATCTCCCGGCCCAGCAGAACCTTCTGGACGTTGCCGCCCGACAGGCGGCGCACCGGGGTATCGGCGGAGGGCGTGACGATCTCCAGCTCCTGGATGACGTGTTCGGCGTCCGCCCGGCCCGCCGCTCGGTTAACAAACGGCCCCTTGGTCTCTGCATAGCTTTTTAGAATCATGTTGTCCGTGATGGATAAGGAGGGCGCCAAACCCATGCCCAGTCGATCCTCCGGAATGAAGGACATGGAGATTCCTTTTTCCAAAATCGCTTTTGGGGGAAGTCCCACAATATTCTCCCCCTTGTGAATCATCAGGCCGGACTCGATGGGCCGCAGACCGGCGATGGCCTCGCACAGTTCTTTCTGTCCGCAGCCGGCGATGCCGGCCACCCCCAAAATCTCGCCGCCCCGGATATAGAAGTTCACATGGTCAATGGCCACGGCCCCCTCGTCATTACGGATGGTTAAATCCCGGATTTCCAACAGGGGCCGCTTTTTTTCCACCAGGGGCCTGGCAATGTTCAAATCGACCTTGCGGCCTACCATCCATTCAGTCAGGGCCTGCTCGTTGGTTTCGGCTGTTTGAACCGTGGTGATGTATTCTCCCTTGCGCAGGATGGCTACCCGGTCAGACAGTTCCATCACCTCGCCCAGCTTATGGGTAATGATGAGAATGGAATGGCCATCCTCCTTCATCCGGCGGAGGACATCAAACAGCCGTTTAATCTCCTGCACGGTAAGCACAGCGGTGGGCTCGTCCAAAATGATGACCTTGGCCCCATAATACAGTACCTTAATGATTTCCAGCGTCTGCTTCTCCGACACCGCCATGTTTTGAACTTTTTTTCTCGGGTCGATGTCAAACCCAAATCGTTTGGCCACCTTTTCGATCTCGTCATACCGGCCGGCATTCAGCGAAAAGCTTGCCCTTTCTTTGCCCATCCAGATGTTGTCAGCAGCGGAGAACACATCCACCAGCTTGAAATGCTGATGAACCATGCCGATGCCCAGTTTCTTGGCATCCTCTGGAGAATCAATGGACACCGGCTCTCCTTCCACCAGGATTTCCCCGCTGTCCGGTTTGTAAATGCCAGAAAGCATATTCATCAGCGTGGTCTTGCCCGAGCCGTTCTCCCCCAGCAGCGCCAGAATCTCCCCCTGGCTCAGGTTCAGGTTTACGTCTCTGTTTGCCACCACACTGCCAAAGGTCTTGGTGATGCCCCGCATCTCAATGGCATATTCCGCAGGCATGGCATTCTCCCCTTTTCTACTTCATTTTCGCTCAAAGCGGCGTTCCACCGCTGGGACAAACCGTTTGGTCATTCCTCTCCGGGCCGGAGTATTCCGGCCCGGAGAGGAAGAACCAAATCACCCCTTCTGGGGGCATGTAGCCTGTACCGACCCCGTCAAAGCCCGCTTCCAGGATCGGAGCATTGCTTCTCTTTTTTCTGACGGCCCCTCCTCAAAGACGCGTCCTTCCTTGCCGCGGACAAAGTCACCGGGCCGACCGGTTTTCCGGCCGGCCCGGTCAATCGGGTCTTACAGGTTGGGTGGAGCTGGAAGCTTAGGCTTCCTTTACGCCATCCACAAAGTAATTCATGGTGCCGGTGATGACGGAGTCCTCCACGGATGGGCCGCCTGCGGCCACGATCTCGTTGCCCGCATTGTCCACCAACGGAGCGTCGGCCTTGTTGATGGTAACCGTGCCGTCGGCAGCGATGGTATAGCTCAGCTTCACGCCGGAGAACACATCCCAATCACCGGAGATGATCAGCGCCTTCACGGCGTCCACGACCGCCTGGGTGTTGGGTGCGCAGTTGTCGGTCAGCGGGGACACATCCACAAAGCCCTCTTTCAGACCGCCGTACCAGGCCGGGCCGCCCAAGGCGGTGACATACTGGTCGGGGGAATTGTTCATGGCAGTCTCGATGGCGGTGCGGTAATAGACGTTCCAGTTCCAGATGGCGGCGGTGAGGTGGGCCTTGGGGGCGTCGGCGGTCATGTCGGAGTTGTAGCCGCAGCCGAACACGCCGGCGTCCTGAGCAGCGATCTGGGGCTGCGCGGAGTCACAGTGCTGAGCAATGACGCAGCAGTTGTAGGTGGAAATCAGTTCCTTGGCAAAGGCGGACTCGTTGACCTCGTCGCCCCAGGCGCCCAATTCCTTCACATAGACGGTGGCATCGGGGTTCACGGACTGCACGCCCAGAGTAAAGCCGTTGATGCCGGAGCAGGTCTCGGCGTACTCAGTTCCATAAGCAGCAACATAGCCGACGCTGTTATTGCCCAGTTCCAGAGACTTCAGACCGGCGGCAATGCCGGCCAGATAACGGGCCTGATAGGCACGGCCGAAGTAATTATTGAAGTTTGTGTCGTTGGACATATAGCCGGTGGCGTGGGAGAAGACCACGTCGGGATACTCCTCCGCCTTATCGGCCAGTGCCTGCATATAGCCGAAGGAGATGCCGAAGATGATGTTGCAGTCGGCAGCCACCAGGGTGTCCACGGCGGTAGCCACGGCGTCGTAATCCTCAGATACCTCATCCACGATCACCAGCTGGCTGTCTACGTCCATGCCCAGCTCCTTCATGGCAGTGGTAATGCCGTTATGATGTGCGAAGGTATAGCCGGCGGTATCGTTTTTGCTGTTGATATAGATGGCGCCTACTTTAAAGTTGGCAATGTCGCCGGTACTGCTGGTGGAACCCGTGCTGGAAGCGCTTCCAGCACCGGAAGCTGCTCCGGCGGAGCTGCTGGAGCCGCTGCCGCAGGCAGCCAGGGACAGTACCATAGCCATTGCCATGACCATTGCAAGAATTTTCTTCATAATTTTGGTTGTCCTCCTTAGTTTTGTTATGGTTCGTTCTTTTCATTCCTCGCATTGTATCCGAACTATATTAAAACCGAACGAGCCGGTTTTAATCCACAAATTCCACGCCCGTCTCTTCGTTCATGGATTTCACCCGGGCCAGGGATTCCACACGGACCCCTTTGGCGCGTATGCGGTCACCGCCGGGCTGGAAGGCCTTCTCAATGACAATACCCGCCC
>JBFWME010000005.1:32865-49566 GCA_050251755.1 Lawsonibacter sp.
TCCACAAATTCCACGCCCGTCTCTTCGTTCATGGATTTCACCCGGGCCAGGGATTCCACACGGACCCCTTTGGCGCGTATGCGGTCACCGCCGGGCTGGAAGGCCTTCTCAATGACAATACCCGCCCCTACAAGGGTAGCCCCGGCCTGGTGTACCAGGTCGATCAGTCCCTCCAGCGCCGCGCCGTTGGCCAGAAAATCGTCCACAATCAAAATTCTGTCTTCCGGTCTCAGAAATTTTTTTGAAACAATCACATCATAAACCCGTCCATGGGTAAAGGACTCCACCTTTGTGGTGTATACCTCGCCGGCAATGTTCTTGGTCTGGCTCTTCTTGGCGAAGATGACGGGGCAGCGAAAAAACTGCGCCGTGATACAAGCGATCCCGATGCCAGAGGCCTCGATGGTCAAAATCTTGTTCACGCCGCAGCCGGTAAAGCGCCGCTGGAATTCCTTCCCAATTTCTCCAAAAAGGGCAACATCCATTTGGTGGTTCAGAAAACTGTCCACCTTCAGCACGTCCGTTCCTTTTACTATGCCATCCTGACGGATGCGCTGCTTGAGAAGCTCCATAGTCCTCTCCGCCCTTCCAGAAAAATGACAGTGGCCCGTACCCGGGCCACGCAACAATAAAAATACACCTTTATTCTACAAAAAATTGATTGCCGCTGCAATCTTTTTTTCAAATTTCTATCTGATGATTCTGCACAATTTTTTCTCTCTTTTTTTCCCTTTTTCGTTCCTTTTGCCTTTATTGCAACAGAGACTGCGTCTATTGGGCGCAGTCTCTGTTGCAATTTCCTATTTTGGGGATGGAGTTTCATTCAGCTTACCCTACTGTGCTGCGGGTAAGCCCTTCTTTCTTATCCTCCATCTTGGAAACAATCACGGCACAGGCGGCATCGCCGGTGATGTTGATGGTGGTACGGCCCATGTCGAACAGTCGGTCAATGCCGGCAACCAGAGCAATGCCCTCCACCGGAATGTTGACGCTCTGAAGTACCATAGCAAGCATCACCATGCCCGCGCCAGGAACTCCGGCCGTGCCGATGGAGGCAAGGGTCGCGGTAAGCACAATGGTGGCCATTTGACCAAAATTCAGCTCAATCCCGTAACAGGAAGCGATGAAAATGGCGCATACCCCCTGATAGATCGCGGTCCCGTCCATGTTGATGGTCGCGCCCAACGGCAGGACAAAGGAAGCCACCTCACGGCGGGCTCCCAGCCGCTCAGAACACTCCAGGGTGAAGGGTAGGGTGCCCACCGAGGAGGCGGAGGAGAACGCCATCATCATCGCAGGAGCCATTCCCTTAAAAAACGAAACGGGAGAAATGCCGCCCAGCACGCGCACCGTTGTGGAGTATACCACCACGGCATGGAGAATATAGCCCACATAGGCCACCAACAGCACCATGGCCAAGTTGCCCAGGATCTGCGGCCCGTTCTCCACCACCACCGGGCAGATCAGGCAAGCCACGCCAACGGGAGAAAGCCGAATAATCAAATCCATAATCTTCATGGACACCTCATTGAAGCTGTCCACCACCTGCGCGGCCACCAGCCCCTTTTCACCGGCCAGCAAAATGCCAAAGCCGATAAACAGAGAAATCACGATGACCTGGAGCATGGTGGCGCTGCGCAAAGGCTCAATCACGTTAGCGGGAAAAATATTGACAATCGTGTTCATAAGACTCTGGCCCTCAGGCGGAGTATACTCCAGCCCCGAGGTCTGCAATTGGGTAAACAAATTCATCCCCTTGGCTAAATTTGCCATAATCAGGGCCAGAATCACAGCAAAGGCAGTGGTGCACATATAGAAGACAACCGTTTTCCCTCCTACTGAACCTACTTTGCTGATGTCCTTCATTGAGATGACGCCGGAAGCGATGGAGAACAACACAATGGGCACCACAATAAACTTTAGCAGATTGAGAAAGATGGTGCCGAAGGGCTTAATGTACTGTTTGGCGATGTCCAGTCCGTTCGGCACAGACATCAAGACCAATCCGACTACGATACCGGCGATCAGACCAATAAAAATCCAAAATGCCAGGGGTAGCTTTTTTGTTTTCATCATGATCTCTCCTTCTTTTACCCAATTCCTTTTCGCCGGGATGACCCGAACAAAGACCGTCTCGCCCTGCCGAAGTCAGAAACGTTTGACCGCATCTTTTTTCTGGTCTTCTTTTCCCAAGCTTCCTTCTTCGTTTCTCTCCTCGGAAACATTATAGCGTCAGTTTCATTTTTTTACAACTATAGCTTCTGTTTTTTTGGTTTTATTGTTTAATGTGCACAATTTTTATTTCTTCTTTTTGATCTGGGCACTACGCTTTTCTGATCCGGAGAAATTTGCGGGTAAAATTTTTGTATTTCTCTGGTATTTCGACTCTTTATTTTCCATAATATGGTAAACTATGGATAAGAGCACAACAGAAAGGCGGGTGCTGCCCATGAGGCTGCTTCCTCAAAAAGGCATTTTTGATAGTGGGCGGATTCTGTTCCTCCCGGTAGATGCCATTTACCCAAATCCAAACCAACCCAGGAAACAGTTTCCTCAATCGGACTTAGAGGAGCTGGCAAACTCCATTCGGACGCTTGGGCTGCTCCAGCCTTTGACGGTACGCCGTTGGGATGGGGCTTGGGAACTTGTGGCCGGGGAGCGCCGGCTCCGGGCCGCCAAGCTGGCCGGATTGGACGAGGTCCCCTGTCTTTCCATTCAAACCGACAGCCAATCCTCCTCTCTTTTGGCGTTGGTAGAAAACCTCCAGCGGCGAGATCTGGATTTTTGGGAGGAGGCGCTTGCTCTTCGCCGTCTGATTGATACCTACCACTTGGCGCAGGAAGAAGTGGCCCGCCGTCTTGGAAAAAGCCAGTCTGCCGTTGCCAACAAGCTGCGGCTGCTCCGGCTGCCGCCCGAAGTGCTGTCTTCTCTGCGTGACGCCGGATGTACCGAGCGCCACGCCCGCGCCCTACTGCGGCTGGAAGATTCGGAACAACAACGTCGGGCCGCAGATCAGGTTGTGGAGCAGGAACTGACCGTGGCGCAAACCGAGATGTTGGTGGACTCTATTCTGGCGGCCCGTCCTGCCCCCAGCGGGCGGCGGCCCACCTTTATTGTCAAGGACGTGCGTCTGTTCTTAAACACCATCACCCGCAGCTTGGACTTGATGCGCTCTGCCGGCGTGAACGCCCAGTGCCATCGGGAGGACAGTGCCGAGGAAATTCTTCTTACCATTCACATCCCAAGGCGGGCAGGCTCCTAAGCGTCGCCTTCCCGCGCCCGATGCTCTGCCTGCGCAATTTTTCCTGCATTGTAGAAGTCGACTTGTTTCACGTGAAACAAAATGTAATCCATCCGCCAAACCAAGTTTTTTCAAACCGTCAAGCCTGCACGGAACATTTTATATAAAATGTTCCGTGCGTTTTCCATTTTTGCCCCTTTTTCGTCTGGCCGCAGCTTGCTTCCCGCTCTCCTCAGTCGCAGCAGCCAGTGACCGCGCTCCATTCATCCGCAAAATTTCCACCGAACCCCATGCTCTTTGATTCAAATACAGAAAAAAAGGGGAAAACAGTTGAAAAGCCTTGCGGTGGTTGTTATAATGAAGTTCTGTACCCCCCTCCGGGATTCACACACAGGACTTGCAAGGAGGCGCCACATGGCTAGAATTATTGCCGTCGTCAACCAAAAAGGAGGTGTGGGCAAAACCACCACCACCGTCAACCTCACCGCCGCCCTCCGCGCCCTTGGTAAGCAGGTGCTGCTGTGCGACTTCGATCCCCAGGCCAACGCTACCTCCGGAATGGGAGTAGACAAGAATGCTGTTTCCCCCAACATTTATGATGTGCTGATCAATGGGGCGGATCCTCAAAAAGCCGTTGTCTCTACCAAATACGGGGATGTACTCCCGTCCAACAAAGCGTTAGCCGGCGCGGGCATTGAAATGATTGGTATTGCCAACCGGGAAAAGCTGCTAAAAGGCGCTCTGGATGCTCTGGCCAGCCGCTACGACTATATCTTGATTGATTGTCCCCCCTCTCTGGAGCTGCTCACCGTCAACTCACTTTGCGCCGCCGGCTCTTTGCTGGTTCCGGTGCAGTGTGAATACTACGCCCTGGAGGGACTCAGCGACCTGCTGGCTACCGTCCGGCTGGTCAAGCGAAAGCTGAATCCGAATTTGGCACTGGAGGGAGTGCTGCTTACCATGTTCGACAGCAGAACCAACTTGTCCCTCCAGGTCGCGGAAGAGGTCAAGCGCCACTTTCCCGGTCAGGTTTATGCCACCGTGATTCCACGGAATGTCCGCCTGTCTGAGGCTCCCAGCCACGGGAAACCGGTCTCCGCCTATGATCCCTACTCCCGGGGTGCCGAGGCCTACGCCGCCCTGGCCCAGGAGATGGCGGCCATCCACAAATAACGGCTGAACCGGGCAATCGCGCAGGTCATTGCGACAATTAAGAGGTGTATTATGGCAAAACGAAAAACAGAACTGGGTCTTGGCCGTGGATTGAACGCCCTGCTGGGCGATCCGGACCTCCACCCCCAGGGAGAGGGCTCCGTCACTCTTCCCATTTCCCAAGTGGAGCCGGGGCTGAATCAGCCGCGAAAGCGGTTTGACCAGGATGCCCTGGCCGACTTAACGGAATCCATCCGGCTTCACGGCATCATTCAGCCGCTGACAGTGCGCCGGCTGGCTTCCGGCTATTACCAGATCATTGCCGGCGAGCGGCGGTGGCGCGCGGCCAAGGCAGCCGGTCTGGCGGAGGTCCCCGCCGTGATCATCGAAGCGGACGACCGAAAGGTAATGGAACTCGGTCTGATTGAAAACCTCCAGCGGGAAGACCTCAATCCCGCTGAGGAGGCCAGAGGCTACCAGGCCCTTATGGCAGACTATGGCTTGACCCAGGAGCAGGTGGCCCAACAAATGGGCAAATCCCGCCCGGCCATTGCCAATACCTTGCGGCTGCTGGCTCTTCCGGAAGACCTGATGAGACTGGTGGAAGAGGGACAGCTGTCCGCAGGACACGCCCGTGCAATTCTGGGCGCACCCAGCGCCGCCCTCCAGCGGGAGGCCGCGAAACGGGTCATCGCAGGTCAGCTCTCCGTCCGGCAGACCGAGGCTCTGATTAAGGTCCTGCAAAAGCAAAAAAAGGACAAGCCAAAGCCCGCCGGCGAAGACTTATCCTTGTACCTGGGTGAGTTGGAAAAAGATCTGTCCGGCCGGCTCGGTCGAAAGGTTCGTATCGCTCATAAAGGCAAAAAAGGCAGGATTGAGCTGGAATATTACGACGGTCAGGATCTGGAGGGGCTATTGGCCCTGCTCCAAGGGCTGAACAGAGAGGAGCTGTTCCATCATGAGTGAGCAAAACGACACTTCCTCCCATGAGACCACCGAGCAGAACACACCAAGCTCTGCCGGCCGCCCCGTTACTCCGGGCCAGCAGATGCGCCGGAAGAAGTCGGTGTTTCAGTATATCGCCATTTTGTTTGCCGCCGCGTTTGTCCTGTTGCTGTTTACCTATGTTATGGATAAGCGGCAGAATGAGCTTCTCCAGCAGCAAAATCAGGAACAGATCAACAATTTGCAGCAGTCCGTCTCCGCCGTTCAATCCCTGCAGGATCTGTATGACGAAAACGACACCCTGAAAGCTCAGGTGGCTGAGCTGACAGACCAGGTGAAGGAGCTGAACAGTCAGGTGGACGGTCTGGAGACGCTGACCAACAATTTGACCGTCGTCGCGGACAAAACAAACCAGGCCATGGACCTGTTCTGGCAAGTAAACGAGGCGTTTGTGCGTGGGAAATATACTCTATGCCGCAGTCTGATTCAGCGAATGGAGGACACCTCTCAGGGCAGCGCGCTGATGGAATATCTCCCCAAAGAGAGCACCACCGACAACAAGCGGTTCTCGCCCTTTGACCGCTACCAAGAGATTTACGATCAGGTCTTTTAATGGGTTCCGGTAATTATGTTTCACGTGAAACATGACCCAAGCCCAACCTGTTTCCGCCAGCTCCTGTTTCTTCCCTCGCAACGCGTTTATCCGCTCTTTTTGGCTTCATAAAAAACCACTCATACACTATATGAACGAAGGGGAATTTCGATTATGTTGGATCTCAAATTTGTACGGGAAAATCCCGACACAGTCCGGGAGAATATTAAGAAAAAGTTTCAAAATACAAAGCTGCCTCTGGTCGACGAAGTGCTGGATCTAGACGAGGAGAACCGGGCCGCTGTCAGCGAGGCAAACGAGCTGCGGGCCAGCCGCAACGCCCTCAGCAAGCAGGTCGGCATGCTGATGGGCCAGGCAAAGAAAGATCCTTCCAAGCTGGCCGAGGCCGAGGCAGTGAAAGCCCAGGTAAAAGCCAATGCCGACCGGCTGGCCGAACTGGAAACCAAAGAGGACGAACTGGCCAAGAAAATCCGTAAAATTATGCTGGTCATCCCCAACATCATTGACCCATCCGTGCCCATCGGTCCGGACGATTCCGCCAATGTGGAGGTGGAACGCTTTGGAGAGGCCAAGGTACCGGAGTTTGAAATTCCCTACCACACCGAGATTATGGAATCCTTTCACGGCATTGACATGGATTCCGCCGGCCGTGTGTCCGGCAACGGATTCTATTACCTGCTGGGGGATGTCGCCCGCCTCCATGAGGCGGTGCTGGCCTATGCCAGAGACTTTATGATCCAAAAGGGCTTCACATTCTGTATCCCCCCCTTCATGATCCACGGCAACGTGGTCGAGGGTGTGATGAGCCAGACGGACATGGAAGCCATGATGTATAAGATTGAGGGAGAAGATCTTTACCTCATCGGCACCAGCGAGCACTCCATGATTGGGAAATTCATCGACCAGATCATTCCAGAAGAATCTCTGCCTCAGACGCTTACCTCCTACTCCCCCTGCTTCCGGAAGGAAAAGGGCGCCCACGGCATCGAGGAGCGGGGTGTTTACCGCATCCATCAGTTCGAAAAGCAGGAGATGATCGTGGTCTGTAAGCCGGAGGACTCCATGAAGTGGTACCAGCAGATGTGGCGCTACTCTGTGGAGCTGTTCCGCTCTCTGGATATTCCCGTTCGCCAGCTGGAATGCTGTTCCGGCGACTTAGCCGATCTGAAAGTAAAATCCTGCGACATTGAAGCTTGGTCCCCCCGTCAGCAAAAATATTTTGAGGTTTGCTCCTGCTCCAATTTGGGCGACGCCCAGGCCCGCCGCCTGAAAATGCGGATAAAGGGCGAGTCCGGCACCTACCTGCCCCACACTCTGAATAACACCGTGGTCGCTCCTCCCCGCATGCTCATCGCCTTCCTGGAAAACAATCTTCAGGCCGACGGCTCCGTCGTCATCCCCCAGGCGCTGCGCCCCTATATGGGCGGGCTGGAAGTCATGATCCCCAAAAAATAAGACAATATCTTAGCTTCATACGCCCGTCTCCAGCCGTTTTTGACCCCTCAAACCCTACAACGGGTCATTTTCCCCCTCAAAAACGGCTCCAGAACGGTTTTCCCCCGAAACCATTGAGCCGCAAGGGTTTCGGGGGAGGTGCCAAGCGCAAAGGAGATGCAGCTATGAGCATCAATCAGAGAAAGCATGAACTGCCCTGGCTGAATCTAATCTTTTGTGCCATGGTGCTGTGGAGCCATTGTTCCGCCCAGCCCATTACCCATCTGGACCGGAGCAGCTGGCAGTTTCTGCTGGTTTACCTCCTGCAGCGGTTGAGTTATGTTTCGGTGTACGGATTCTTCCTGCTCAGTGGCATCAAACTCACCCTCCCCCGTTCAAAACAACCCTCGCTGCCCACCTACTGGGGCGGGCGGATGAAATCTATTTTTCTACCTTATCTTTTGGCCGTTGGGATCTATCAGCTCTGGTTTTCCTGGGGGCTTCATTACTTCCCGCTGTCTTTGTCCGACTTTTTTGGTTATGTGGCGCGGGGTGATCTGTCCAGCCATTTCTATTTCGTTGTCGGCCTGTTCCAGTTTGTGCTGCTGGCGCCCCTGTTTCGGTGGCTGTCGGAGCGGTGGTCCCCCGCGCTCCTGCTCCCCTTTGCGCTGGGTATAACCTGGTTCAGCGCGCAGTATCTCCCCGCCCTGCTTCAGGTATTTTGGCCGCAGTTCACCTTTCGATATGCGGACCGGGTGTTCCTGACCTACTTGTTCTATTACCTGGCCGGCTGCTATATCGGACGGCGATACGAAGCATTTGTTGCCGCGCTTCGGGCAAACCGGGGACTGGTGATTACGCTGTTTGTGTTGTTCACCTGGGCCAATTTGTTTTTCTGCTGGCGATCGCTCTCCGAGCAGAGAACCATTCCCTTTTTGGAGTCCCTTCATATGCTATATATTCTCAGCGCCATCCTGTTTTTCTTTTGGGTGGCTGAATGGCTGCCAAAAAAAATGCCAAACTGGCTGGTCCGGACCAACAAAGCCAGTTATCTGATTTATCTGTATCACTGTCTGGTGGTCTCAATGTTTGATTTCTGGACCGCCCGGTTGGGCGGGGGGCGAATCGGCACCTTGTTTGTGCTCCGCCTGCTGTTCGTATACTCTGTCACACTGCTGGCCTGTGTGCTGTGGCAGCATCTTCGGGCCTCTTTTATCTCCAAATGCCTAAAAAAGACTGATTGATTTCTAAAAACATCAAATTTGTGAGGAAATTACTGATGAAAAAAATGATGGATGAATTTAAATCCTTTGCCATGCGCGGGAACGTAATCGACCTGGCCGTCGGCATGATCATCGGCTCAGCCTTCAGCAAGATCACGAACTCCCTTGTCAATGATGTGATTATGCCCATGGTCTCCATCCTTCTTGGGGGCGTAGACTTTACGGACTGGAAAATCGTCCTGAAGCAGGCCGTGGTAGAAAACGGCGAGGAGGTGGCCGCCGCCATCTCCATCAATTACGGCACCTTTCTTTCCACCATTCTCGACTTTATCATCCTGGCTTTCGCCATCTTCTGTATGGTCAAAGCCATCAACACGCTCCACCGCAAAGAAGAAGCTCCCGCACAAGCGCCCGCTCCCGCCGAGCCCTCTGCACAGGAAAAACTACTGGCTGAAATTCGTGATCTGCTTAAAACTCGAACCATTTGAGCTGCAATCCCACGCAGATCCACTTTGATGGAAGAGGGCGTTCCCGATATTATCGTACCACGACTGAGCGTTGCGCGTAAATAACACCAATCTGCAAGGAGGTCCTATGAAGAAATCCAACTTGCCTGAGGACGAACGTCCCGAGGACCAAAAAAACAAGGACGAGCCTTTTGTCCCAGCCTCTCCTGTGAAGCGAACCCTTGCCTGGATCGCACTGGTCTATGCGCTCATTTTTCTTGCCTTGACCACCTATTACTACTTTCACGGAACCATGCTGGGCAACCTGGCTCCGCTGTTGGCGGTTCCAGGCCTGATTGGGCTGGGCGTCCTGACGTTGGTGAGCTGGCGGACCACCGGTTCCCCCGGACGTACGGCCGCCGTCATCCTGGCCTTGGTCTGTTTTCTTCTCGCCGTGGTTACCCTGCCCATCGGTGTGGAAGGTCTGATATCCAACTTTTGAGGTTACACTATGAAAGAGATCATCGCCTCCGGTCTGGAGGACCTGTCCCTATCCTCCCAAGCACCGGAGAATGCCCCCTCCCAGCTGGCCCAATACGGCCGGCTGCTGCTGGAGAAAAACCAGGTGATGAACCTGACCGCCATTCGGGAGCCTGACCAAGTTGCCCGGCTCCATATGCTGGACTGTGCCGCCCTGCTGGGCTGCGCTGATTTTCAACACAAAACGCTGATCGACGTGGGCACCGGTGCGGGGTTTCCCGGTCTGCCGCTGAAAATCTTAGTTCCTTCCCTGGACGTCACCCTGCTGGACAGCCTGAACAAGCGGGTGGACTGGCTCAGCGAGGTGTCTCTCCAACTGGGCCTGACCGGCATTCGGGCAATCCACGCCAGGGCTGAGGAACAGGCTCAGAAAAAAGGCTTTCGGGAATCCTTTGACTTTGCCACGGCCCGGGCGGTGGCCGACTTGCGGCTGCTGGCGGAACTGTGCCTGCCCTATGTGAAAGTAGGGGGGCTGTTTCTGGCCATGAAGTCGGTGGAGAGTGGGCCCGAGCTGGAAGGGGCCTCCCATGCCATCCGTGTCCTGGGAGGCCGAGTACAGGGATGCACAGACTATACCATCCCCGGTACCGAAGTTGTCCATCGGGTCATTTTAATCGAAAAGGTGAGTTCCACTCCAAAAAGTTACCCAAGACGATGGGCCAAGATTCAGAAGGAGCCGCTGTAACGTCTTTTTTCCCCATAATGCCGAATAAACGAAAAACAGGTGCCAAATTCCCCCTGTTTTGTTAATTTTTTTGGAATTTTTACCTGGAAACCATTGACGCAAGTCAGATTTGTGGTACACTTTAGTAGGTGAGATTGGAGGCTTTTCCATGGGTATTGTCATCGCCGTTACCTCCGGAAAGGGGGGCACCGGAAAGACCTCCATCACCGGCGGTACGGCCGCCTCACTGGCTCTGATGGGCCACTGCGTCTTATGCATTGATATGGATATCGGTTTGCGCAACCTGGACATCTCCCTTGGGCTGAACGATCGGGCGTTGATGGACTTTTCCGACGTGGCTCTGGGCCGATGCCCCTTGGCCCGGGCAGCTGTCTCACATCCCGATTTGAAAAGCCTGTCCCTTCTCACCGCGCCGATGTCCCTTCCTGCCAGCCTCACCACCGATAAAGTTCGCGCCCTTCTGGACACCGCCCGCAACATGTACGACTATATTTTTATCGACTCTCCCGCTGGATTGGGCACCGGGTTCCGGTTGGCAACCTGCGGAGCCGATCGGGTACTGGTGGTCGCTACAAACGATGCCTCCTCCCTGCGGGATGCTCAACGCACGGTAGCCGAACTATCCGGAATCCGTCAGGTTCATTTGGTGATGAACCGTATTCAGCCCAAACTGCTGCGCAAGCTGCGCACCACCATCGACGATGCGATGAACACCGCGGGTCTGCCCCTCATTGGGGTAGTTCCGGAGGATCCCCAGGTTATGCTGTGCGCCAATCAGGGGCGACCGCTGACCAACCAGGGCAGACGGGGTGCCGCCCTGGCCTGTTGGAATATCGCCCAGCGCCTGGAGGGGCGGCAAGTCCCCATCATGCGTATCCTATGAACGCCCTGTCTACCACCAAAACAACAAGGAGGTTCCGCCACCATGAATATCGCAATTATGAGTCACACCAAAAAGCAGGATCTGATGGTCCAGTTTTGCACCGCTTACTGCGGCATTTTATCCAAACACTCTGTCTGCGCCACCAATGCCACAGGACGGATGGTAGCGGAGGCCACCGGCCTGCCTGTCAATCTGTTCTTGTCACATGAGCACGGTGGAATTGAGCAGATTGGCCAGCGGATCATTTATAATGAAATAGATATGGTCTTGTTCTTTAACTCCCCCCTGGACAACGAGATGGACAAAGACGTGATGTATATTGCCCGGCTGTGTGACCAGCATTCCGTTCCCATGGCTACCAACGTCGCCACTGCAGAGCTGCTGATCCATGGACTGGCGCGGGGCGATCTGGATTGGCGTGAGGTTATGAATCCAAACCGGGTTCCCTTCGCCCTTTAATCCGCCGCATGCAGAGTGCACCGGGTTCCGTTGAATAACCATTTTTAACTCCTTTGGTTTGCCTTAACGGCAACTTGCTGCGTGTTTTTTGAATTCGGGGCAACGTACTCTGATTCAAACGATGCAGCACAGCAGATTCCCCGCCATAACGGCGCACGAGTACCCGGAATACCGCTCGACAGAGAGGGGACCCTTGGTTGAGAGGTCCTCAGAGAGATGGTTTCGGAGAAGACAGCGTCATCAGCGGGCCTGGAGACGGGCGCGGTTCCCTTCCCGCAGCAGAAGGAGAAAGGGGCGCCGAATGGCGCCTGAAATTGGGTGGCACCACGAAGCGTTGATGCGCTCTCGTCCCAATTATTGGGATGAGTGCGCTTTTTTATCCTTTGAATCGGGCCCCCTCATCTCTTCCTCCCGTTCATCCTGCCGGCACAAAAGGCTTTCTTGCCCGCGGCCGCTCGGTGCTGCACAAGTTCAGCACCGAGGCTTGACCTTAAATTTTCATCTCAACCGAAGAAAGGATTTTGATGTCATGAATAAAGTACAACCCCGTACTCTCTCGGGTTTTATGGAGCTTCTTCCTGCCCGACAGGCCCAGTTCGACCGAATGGTAGCCATTTTGCGAGAGTCTTACTCCCTTTATGGCTTCACCGCTCTGGACACCCCCCTGATTGAAGCCAGTGAGGTACTCTTGGCCAAGGGCGGCGGCGAAACGGAAAAGCAGATTTATCGCTTTATGAAAGGGGACTCCGACCTGTCCCTGCGCTTTGACCTCACGGTCCCCCTGGCCAAATATGTGGCTCAGAACTACAGTCACCTTACCTTTCCCTTCCGCCGCTTCCAAATCGGGAAGGTTTACCGGGGCGAGCGGGCCCAGCGGGGCCGCTTCCGTGAGTTCTACCAGGCCGATATTGACATCATCGGCGACGGGAAGCTGGACATCTCCAACGATGCGGAAATCCCCGCCATCATCTACCGCACCTTCACCGCGCTCGGCCTCAAGCGCTTCCAAATTCGGGTGAACAACCGCAAGGTACTCAATGGCTTTTACGCGATGCTGGGCCTGACCGAGCAGGCCGGAGAAATTATGCGCACGGTGGATAAACTGGAGAAGATCGGCGCCGAACAAGTACGCCAGCTGCTGATGTCCGACGAGATCGGTCTCACCGGGGAACAGGCGGCGGAGATTTTGAAGTTCATCGGCATTCAAGGTGGAAACAGTGAAGTCCTCGCCGCCCTAGAGGGCTATCGGGGCCGTCACCCCCTCTTTGACGAAGGTCTGACCGAACTGTCTACCGTGGCCAAGTACCTCGCCGCCTTCGGCGTGCCGGAGGATCACTTCTCCGTTGACCTCACCATCGCACGCGGCCTGGACTATTACACCGGCACCGTCTACGAAACCACCATGCTGGACCACCCGGAGATCGGCTCCATCTGCTCTGGCGGCCGATACGATAACTTAGCGGAATATTATACGGATAAACAACTCCCCGGAGTTGGCATTTCCATCGGCCTGACCCGCCTGTTCTTCGTCCTGGAGGACCAGGGCTACCTGAACGACGGTCTAAACACGGCTCCCGCCGACGTTCTCATCCTGCCCATGACCGAGAACCTGGATCCCGCCATCTCTCTGGCCACTACCCTGCGCCAGGCGGGAATTCGCACCCAGATTCACGCCGAGCAGAAGAAGTTCAAGCAGAAAATCTCCTATGCCGATAAGCTGGCCATCCCCTATGCCGTATTTCTGGGCGAGGACGAAATCAACCAGGGCGTGGCGGCGATCAAAGACATGCGCACCGGCAATCAGGTCATCCTCTCCCCCGCAGACGCTGTGGCCCACATTCAAGCGGGTTTGGCCCAGCTGAACCAGGGCACGCCCATTCTCGACAAGGGCGCAAACTAATCTCCCCTGACGTATCTTCCAAACAAAGCTTTGTTTTGCACCAGTCAGCAACCCTGACTGTTCTCTTATTTCTAATACGTTTCATTATATTTTAACCAATAATACTAATTGGAGTTGATTTTCATGGACACCATGGAACAGTTTCACCGCACCGGCTACTGCGGTGACCTACGTTTGTCCGACGCAGGCAAAACCGTCTCTCTGTGCGGCTGGGTTCAGCGCCAGCGGGATCTGGGCGGCCTGATCTTTGTGGATCTGCGGGACCGCACCGGATTAATCCAACTCTCCTTTGACGACCGCACCGACAAGGCCATCTTTGAAAAGGCTTCCACTCTGCGCGCGGAGTATGTGGTGGCCGCCTCCGGTCTGGTGCGGGAGCGCGAGTCCAAGACAAATAAGATTGCCACCGGCGAAATTGAGGTCTACGTCACTGAGCTGCGCCTGCTGGCCAAAGCCGAGACACCACCGTTTGAAATTGTAGAGCACTCTAAGGCCAACGACATGCTGCGGCTAAAATACCGCTATCTGGACCTGCGCCGTCCTGAAATGCAGCAGGCCATTGCCACCCGCCACAAGATCACCAAGATTGCCCGGGACTATTTTGATGAGAACGGCTTCTTGGAGATCGAAACCCCCATCCTGACCAAATCTACCCCCGAGGGGGCCCGGGACTATCTGGTACCCAGCCGGGTTCATCCCGGCAAGTTCTACGCGCTGCCCCAGTCTCCCCAGCAGTATAAGCAGCTGCTGATGCTGTCCGGCTTCGACCGCTACTTCCAGATCGCCCGGTGCTTCCGGGACGAGGATCTGCGGGCTGACCGCCAGCCCGAGTTCACCCAAATCGACCTTGAAATGTCCTTCCTCAACGAGGACGAGATCATGGCCATCCAGGAGGGCTTTCTCAAGCGGGTGTTCAAAGAAGTTCTGGATGTAGATGTGCAGACGCCCTTCCTTCGCATGCCATGGCAGGAGGCGATGGACCGCTTTGGCTCGGACAAGCCAGACCTGCGCTTCGGCTTTGAGCTGAAGGATATTTCCGACCTAGTGAAAGGCTGCGGCTTTGGTGTGTTCTCCGGCCCCGTAGCCGCCGGCGGATCGGTCCGGCTGATCAACATTCAGGGCGGCGGCGAAGCCTTCCCCCGGAAAAAGATTGACAAACTGGTTGACTTTGTCAAGACTTACAAGGCCAAGGGCCTGGCCTGGGCGCGGCTGCACAATGGAGAAATGACCAGCTCCTATGCCAAGTTCCTCACTGAGGAGGAGAATCAGGCCATTCTCCGCCGGGCAGACGCAAAGGATGGGGATTTGATCCTGATTGTGGGCGACGAAAAGAATTCGGTCGTCTGGGCCGCGCTGGGTGCTTTACGGTGCGAGGTTGCCAAGCAGTTAGGGCTTCTGGACCCCAAGGACTTCAAATTCCTGTGGGTCACGGAATTCCCCATGTTCGAGTGGTCGGAGGAAGAAGGCCGCTACCAGGCCATGCACCATCCCTTCACCGCTCCCATGTCGGAGGACGCGGATAAGATCCTGACCGACAAGGCCAATTGCCGGGCCCGGGCTTATGACATCGTATTAAACGGCACCGAGCTGGGCGGCGGCTCCATTCGCATCAACACTCCCGAGATGCAGGAAAAGGCCTTCCAGGCCCTTGGCATTAGCGAGGAGGACATCCAGGCGCGGTTTGGCCACCTGGTCAACGCCTTCCAGTTTGGAGCACCCCCCCACGGCGGCCTGGCCTATGGTCTGGACCGACTGTGCATGCTCATGGCCGGAGCCACCTCCATTCGAGACGTCATTGCTTTCCCCAAGGTACAAAATGCCTCTGACCTGATGATGGCCTGCCCGGACGTGGTGGATGCCAAACAGCTGGACGATCTGAGTATTGCGGTGACAAGGATGGAAGAAGCTTCCACCGAAGCGTAAACTCTCTCCCTCCCCCGGCTGGCTCACCGGATCCCATTGGGAAACGGCGTCTGCTTGGGGAGAGCGCCCGTTTCTTTTGCCCAAAAACAAGGAGGAATCTTTATGAAGCTGGTACAAGTTTGGAATCACAATACACCGGCCCTTGGTATCCAAACTGAACAGGGCATTGTTGACATCCAGGCCGAGGCGGCCCGCCGGAACATGGAGGTGCCCTTAGCCAACATGATGGACGCCATCCGCATGGGAGCGAAGGGATTGGAGTTGTTGTCCCGGCTGGAGGAGCGCGCACAGTGCTTCACCCAGGCGCCTCTGGCCCCGGTCGTCACCGACTGCCCCCGGATTTTATGCATCGGTCTGAACTACCGCCAACACGCCAAGGAGTGCAACCTGCCTCTCCCCCCTGCCCCGGTGCTGTTCAACAAGTTCCAGAACACGCTGGCCGCCCACGGTGACTGCATCAACTTGATGCCGGACTACACGGAATACGACTATGAAGCCGAACTGGTGGTGGTCATAGGCAAACCAGCCCGGAACGTGTCCGAGGAGAATGCGCTTTCCTATGTTTACGGCTACACTTGCGGCAATGACCTGTCTACCCGTGACCTCCAGTTTGCCCGCGGCAACCAGTGGCTGCTGTCCAAGACCTTTGACGGCTTTGCCCCCGTAGGCCCCTGTCTGGTTCCTGCGGGAGAACTGGATCCAAACCGCCTGGACATTTCCAGCGTTGTCAACGGAGAAGTGCGGCAGAACTCCAACACCTCGGACATGATCTTCTCTGTCCAGCACATTATTTCCGACTTGTCCCACCACTTTACTCTTCAGCCCGGGGATCTGATTTTTACCGGCACCCCCCAGGGCGTGATGCAGGGCTATCCCGCCGACAAGAAAAACTGGCTGAAGCCGGGCGATCATGTGGATGTCACCATCCAAGACATCGGGACACTCCATAATACCTTCTGCTGATCCTGCTTCAAACATGTCTTTTCCTAACATAAAAAAGCTCCCCCGAGGAACCAAGAGTTCCTCGGGGGAGCTTTTTTATCCCGACGTGCTCCGCCGTCCTCAGAATGAACCGGTACTCCCAAACGGGGCGGCAATCAGGGCCATCTCCGTTGCTCCCGCAAGAGAGAGCATGCCACCCGGGCCAATGCTTACATGAATGCCCATACCGGTTTATCCCAACAACATCATCAGCACCGGTATGGTAAAGAAACAACCCAGCATGGACAGACAGGCACCAATGGCAGCATACTCCTC
>JBFWME010000005.1:49666-52793 GCA_050251755.1 Lawsonibacter sp.
CCCACCGCCATGAGGCAAAACAGCATTAAGACCGCGGAGATCGCGTTAAAAAACTCGGCCATCCTTGCGCTTTCTCCTCTCTTTTCTCTCCTAGATCAAAGGACTCCGCCCACTCCCAACGGGAGCGGTCGGAGCCCTTTGTGTAACATCCGCTCATTCCCCGGACCGTCTCCGGTCCATTACAAGGTAAACCCACCCTGCACCCTTATTCCTGGGGTGTTGTGGTCTTCCCTTCCCCGTTTCCTCTGGGTCGGCGGCGCCGCCGCCTGGGTGCCTTTTTCTCTGCGTTCTCCTGAGCCGCTGCCCCTTGCTCCCCCGCCTGAGCCGCCTTGGGTGGATTGGTTCGGCGCTTCTCCTGACGGGGTGGTTCGTTCTCTCTGGGCTGCTCCTGCCGGGGATTTTTAGATGTCTCGCCCTCACTCCGGGGACGGCGCCCTTTGCCCCGATTTCTCCGGCTGCGTGAGGGGCGCTGGCCTTCTCCCTCCCGTTGCTCCGAACGCTCCATGGGCTGGGGAACGGACGTCTCTTTCCGGACCCCTGTGGTTTCCGGCTCGACAAAGAAAACCGCCTCTTCTGTCAATCCAACCGGCTCCTGCTCGGGTTGACGGCGCAGCTTGGCCAGCGTTTCCAGCGGGGGCTCTACATAGCCCTCAGGCCTCTTTCCCTTTCCGTTCCGGATGATGCACAGTTCGCTGTTGTGATAGCACTTGGGCGCCTCCGGAGTGGATTCCAACCGGACCTGAACGGTTTGGCGCAGCAGATTAATGCTGGACACTGTGCCAGCGCCATCCGGAGTTTCCACAAAAGACTCCTGCTTTGGCGCGTGCTTCACCAAGTCCTCATAGGCCTCCTGCTCATATTTTAAGCAGCACATCAACCGCCCGCAGGTACCTGAAATTTTTGTGGGATTCAGCGACAGGTTCTGCGTTTTTGCCATTTTAATGGATACCGGCTGAAACTCATCCAAAAACTGAGCACAACAAAACGGTTTACCGCAGATCCCCAGTCCACCCAGCATCTTTGCTTCATCTCGAACGCCGATCTGGCGCAGTTCAATGCGCGCATGAATGGTGCTGGCCAGATCCTTCACCAGCGCCCGGAAGTCCACCCGTCCGTCTGAAGTGAAGAAAAACAAGACCTTATTTCCCTCGAAACTGTACTCCGCATCCACCAGTTTCATGTCTAAACCGTGCTCGGCAATCTTCTCCTGGCAGACGGAAAAGGCCTTCTCCTCCTTCTCCTTGTTTTTCACCACGGTCCTCTCGTCTTCCTCGGTGGCCTTTCGAAGCACCGGGCGCAGGGGGGCAATCAGTTCAATCTCGTCAATCATGGCGTTTTCCTGCACACACTGAGCGTACTCCGTGCCCCTGGATGTCTCCACAATGACCCCATCCCCAACCTGAAACTGCTGTCCCTCTGGGTTAAAATAGTATTGTTTGCCGCCATTTTTAAAGCGGACGCTAATGATCTCTACCATAGGTGTCGTTCTCCTTTTTTGGTCAAACGGCAGAAAAGCAGGGCGATTGTTTGTCCTCCGCTCCTGTGTTTCTGTGGCCTTTCGCGCTCTTAAAACATTCCGGCGCACAGCCAACCTGATATCTGGCCTGGATTGGCGTTCAATCTGGCTGCCGCACGCAGCCGGCGCACCAATTCCACACCCCGAAACAGACGGCGGCGGTCAGAACTCCGGGCCATCCGGACTCCAAGCTCTCCTTCCAGAGCATCCAACCCCTTGGTCAAATCCTCCCGACTTTGCTTTTCCAGCGCCATCGCCGCCTCAAACACTTCCAGTTCGCTCCCTGTCTCCAGGGCATCGGCCAGCTTCCGAACCTGTCGGTTTCTTACCTGAACTCCCTCATCCGTGCCTTCCAGCTGTTCCACCGCTCGGCCAAGAATTCCCTGGCAGTCCAGTGTTGCCTGCTCCAGCTCCGCTTCAGATTTTTCCGGAAATCGGGCCCGCAGCCAGCTTCTGCATTCCTTCAGCGACACAGGAGTCAGCAACAACTCCTCGCACCGGGAACGCACCGTCTGGAGCAGTGTACCGGTGCTGTTACAAAGCAGCAGGAACGCGGCATAGTTTGGCCCCTCTTCCAGCAGCTTCAGCATGGCGTTCTGGGCGGAGGGATTCATCTGCTCGGCCCCCTCCAGCACATACACCTTTCGCTCTCCCTCATTGGGGCGGATATGGGCGTCGGAGCGAATGGCCCGCACCTGATCCACTGCGATGGGTTTCCCCTCTCCTCCCCCGGCCGTGACAACCACGTCGGGGTGAATGGCGGCAAATACCTTTTTGCAGGATGGACATTTGCCGCAGGGCCGCTCCCCCAGGGCTGCGGTACACATCATAGCGGCGGAAAGGGTCCGTGCCAAGGTGTGCCGGCCCGAACCCACCGGGCCTGATATGATATATGCGTGGGACAGGCCGCGGCCCTCCTCACGCTGGGAGAGCATTTCCTTCAGGCGGGGATTGCCCGCCAGGGCTGACAAATTCATTGCATTCCTCGCTTGTATCGGTCTATCCGGACAAAGGTTGCTTCTCGTTTTCCGCTGCGTGCTATAGTTTTTGTTCCACAATCTGCACGTCTTGCTTATTATAGCCTATTTTCTTGAAATAAGAAAGTTCTTTTTTCGAAATAACCTCCCCCGGCGCCACCACCGGAACCCCTGGCGGATAGGGCGCCAATTGGCAGGCAGAAATCCGCCCTTCACAGGCGGACAGCGGAAGCGTTACGCTGGAAGAAAACAGCGCCTCCCGGGGTGACAGCACCCGCTTGGGCATGGGGGGTGGGGGCAGCGGAGGACACATTCCCATCTGGTCCCGCAGTTCCTCCAACACCCCCCTCAGTCGGTCCAGATCGGTATTGGTATCCTGGGCCGTGCAAATGAAGACCACATGGCCTCCGTCTTCCATCTCAGGGAAAATACTACGTTCCTCGAGGCAGCGGGTGAAGGCAGGGCCGTTTTTTACCTTTAACGTCAGCCGCCCGGGGTCCAGCGGCAGGTCGGCTCCAAGTGAGGGAAAGTCCCGGCGCAGTGTTTCCACACGGTCCGCCACCCGGTGATATTCGTCCGGATGATCCAACAGCCACTGGCGAGCCAGATCCAGGGAAGCCATCATGGGATAGGA
>JBFWME010000005.1:52893-67153 GCA_050251755.1 Lawsonibacter sp.
AAATCAAAGGGAGGGCCCGCCTCGTACAGGTTTCCGGTGGAGGGCAGTTCGGTTACATCGATCCGAGACACTCCCTCCAACTCCGGAACGGACAGGGCTTTCCCCTTATGGCCCGGCATATGAAATCGATCTGGATTCTGGGCGGCGTATTGCGTTAAGGCGTCGTAAAGAGGGGTTGGCATAGAGCACCTCCAAAGAATACAAGCTGCCGTGGAAAGCCCTGGCTTATTGGTGCTCCAGGGAATTCGCAATTGGCCGTTTTCGGTTCACAGAAACAACACGGCGGAAGGAGACGATCTCCTTCCGCCGTAAATTGGCCTGCTTATTTCTGTCCCGGGGCGTAGGCCACCACGGTCCGGCGGTTTGGCTCCACTCCGGTGGAATAGGTAGTAACGTTGGGGTAATCCTGAAGAGCAGTATGAATTACATGTCGCTCATAGGCATTCATTGCCTCCAGGGTCATATTTTTACGGTACTTGACCACCTTACCAGCCACCTTCACCGCCAGGCGCTGGAGAGAATCCTCTCGCTTGGCCCGATAGCCCTCGGCGTCAATGTGGACCCGAACCCGTTTTGACTGCCCATGGTTGATCGAATAATTGGTCAGCTGCTGAATCGCGTCCAGCGTCTCCCCCCGGCGGCCAATGATGGCACCCAGATTTTTGCCCTGGAGAATAATTTTATAGCCGCTCTCGTCGGCAACATATATCTCGGGAACTGCATAAACGTCCAGATGCTTCATCAACCCGGTCAGAAATTGAGTGATTTTCTGTGCTTTCTCATCCTCTGGGCTGGCTGGAACCAGGGTAACCTCCTTGTGGGTTGAATGCTGATTGGCCCCAATCAGCACCTCGTCCCCTTCCTGAAGCTGGGCGTAAGAGGAGCGGGGTTTCCGCTGCTGCTCGCGGCGTTCCGGCCGGGCCTGTTGGCGCGGCCTGGGAGACTGGCTGCCTGGCTTGGCGGCCAGGATGGTCTCCTCTGCCATGGGAGAGCTAGGTGTCTCCTCCACCCGGGCCTCTTTTTTCTCCTCCGAAGCCGGCGCTGGCTCTACTTTCGGGGTTTGGGTCTGAATCGGGTTGGGTGCTTCCTTCACCACAGACAGAAGCTCATCGCGCATCAGATTTCTTACGGGCTTGGGGGTACTCCCCTCTTCCGCAACCTCGTAGCTCACACGTACCTTTGCCGGATTGCTGCCAAAACCCAGAAATCCGGCCTTGGCCCGTTCCATCACCTCAATGGACACGTCGTCCCGGTCCAGACCCAGCTGAAACAGGGCGGCAGAGATGGCGTCTTCTTCCGAACGCCCCGTGGTTTCAATCCACTTTATCATATTCAGCCCTCCTTATCCTCATCCACGTCGACCTCAACTTCCTCCACTTCCACTTCAATCTCCTCCGTCTCAGAAGCGGCAAGGTTCGTCTCTTCGGGGACTGTGGAGGGAGCCTCAGTCTGGACAGCCTGAACCTCCACTCCAGGAGCTTTTTCCGCAGAGATCTCCTGGTTTACAGGGAGTCCCTGCGCTTCCGATTCGGAATCGTCCGTTTTCTCATTGGTGGCTGGCAAATCCACCATTTGGGCAGGGCTTCCTCCATTGGGATCGTTGTATGGGGTCACTCCATCAAAGCGGTCGGGAATATACGCTCGGCCCCGGGCGTAGGCACGAATTCCCTCGCGGCTATCCGCTTTGTTGATGCCTTCCTGCTCGGGTTCTACATCCTTTGACTTCTGACCGGGCTTCTTCTTGCCCTTCGTTTTCTTCTCTTCCTCGATGCGGCGGGCCCGCTCAAGACGGGCCTCCTCTTTGCGCTGTTTTTCCTCTTCCTTCTCCCGGAGCTCCCGCTCTTCCGAAGCAACCCGCGCTGCCTCATAATCCTTTTTCAGCAGCTTGGCACAGATGACCTCTTGGATCATGGTGACAAAATACTGGGCAATCCAGTAAATTGACAGGCCGGCGGGAACGGTGTAGCCGATCCACAGCGACATCAGGGGCATAGACCACATCATCATCTTGTTGGTACGATCCATCTGGTCGTTCTTGACCTGATTGTTGATCTTATTGGTTGCCATGGATACCCGCATGGACAAGAAGGAAACCACAGTGGACACCAGCGGCAGCATCGCCAGACCCAGAGAGGAACCGGTAATTCCGCCTTCCCAGAATTTCCAGCTTGGAATGTTTGCCAAGTTTAGGCCCAGAAACGAAAAGTCCAGGGCAAACACCTTAGAGCCGGCGTCACCCAGTGCGGTCTTGACGGCCTCTAAAATTGCAGGGTCGTTCATGGCTTCCGCCATAGCCATCTGCGGGTATGCACCCGTGTTGGCCACACCGGTGATGGCCGCAACCTGATCAATCATATCCTTTGGTATTTCCATCAGATTGATTAGAGGCTCACGGATGATATAATACAGGGCAATCAACAATACCATAGGGACGACTGACCACAGACAGCCTCCCATAGGGTTGACATGCTCTTTCTCATACAGCTTCTGGACCTCAAGGTTATAGCGCTCCCGATCCTTGCCATACTGCTTTTGCAGCTGCTGCATTTTGCCGGAGAGCATCGTGGTCTGGATCATGCTCTTCTTTCCCTTTAGCGAAACCGGGAACAAAATCAGCTTGATGACAAAGGCAAACAGAATCAGCGCCAAGCCGTAGCTGTTTAAAACGTCATAAAAAAACAACAGCAGCAAGGCAAATGGTTTTAGGATAATTTCCACAATGGTACCTCCACAAGCTCAAAATGGGCGGCAGACCCGGTCCATCAGGGCACGGGGTCATATTGGATGGACTTCTGCCGGTGGAAGGGATGGCACCGCAGAATGCGCCGCAGGGCCAACCACCCCCCCTTGATGGTACCGTGTTTCTCCACCGCTTCCAGCGCATACTGGGAGCAGGTGGGAATAAACCGGCAGCAGGGGGGTCGCAGGGGTGAAATGTTACGCTGGTAAAATCGGATCAGAACCAACAACAGAGCTTTCACAGCTTGTCCTCCTTACCCACGGTCAGCCCCAGTTTTTTCATTAACTGGAGAAAACTGTGTTCCAAGTCGGCATAACTGCCAAAAATGGCCCGGGTACGGGCTACTACCACAATATCATAGCCCGGCAAGAAGGTTTTTTCGTTGGTGCGATACAACTCGCGAATGCGGCGGCGGACAAAATTGCGTTTCACGGCATTTCCAAGCTTTACTCCCGCAGTGATGCCAAGCCGGCTGTTAGGCCGCCCAGTTTTTCGGCAATAAATGGCAAAATAGGGAGACACCGCACTCTTCCCCTTGTTGTACAGCCTTCGGAACTCATGGTTTTGTTTCAGGGAAACAGTATGTTTCATGGTTTGCCTCCAACTGCTGCAAGGTTTTCCTGGTACACGACCGTCCAACCACGAATCCGACCCAAAGCCGAACCCGCTTCGCGGAACCTGTCCGTTTTTCTACACGTTGTCATATGCACATATGGGGGCGGGGGAATACTCCCACGCCCCTGCTGCGCGATCTATGACAACCGTGTCCTCTCGTCGTATCTTATAAAAAATCCGATCTTGTCTGCATCACTGCTGATGCAAGGGCACCTGCCCCGTCATCCTCAGTAAGTCAAACTAGCGCGGCCCTTTGCACGACGGCGGGCCAGCACCTTGCGGCCATTTTTGGTGGCCATACGCTTGCGAAAGCCGTGCTCTTTGGAACGCTGGCGCTTCTTGGGCTGATAGGTACGAAGCATGGGGGACACCTCCTCATCAGATTTCAAGCCGGCTTTTCCGGCCCAACAACAGCCCTTTTGGGCTGTGGTTTTCATTTTTCCGGCCGAACTTCGACCGACGTTCTGCAAAAAAGGGCACAAAGAGCCCTTTTTTTAAGAGCGCATTGCTTATTATAGACGATAGAAGACGGGCCTGTCAACCATCTTTTTTCTCCTTTTTTGCAGAATTTTTTTCTTTTCTCCACGATTTCAACATCTTGTGTCTTTAAAACGCAGCCCATACAATTTATTTCGTACTGTGTGATACATTTAAATAAAAAAATAGGGGCAACTCCTTGCGGTACAGTCCCTTTTTTGGTATAATGTTTTTATGAAAAATGTTTACTTTCCCAGCGTTTTGAAAGACGCCTTCTCCGTCACAGGGGAAGGCGCTTTGAAAGTTTGAAACCGTTAAGGAGGACTCCTCATGAACCCAGCCGCCGATATATGGGCAAAGGTAATGGAGTTGATGCAGCCTGACATGACAACGACCACCATGAACACCTGGTTCGACGACACCTCTGCCGTGGCTCTGGAGGAAAATCGCTTCATTCTCTATTCCCCCACTCGATTTAAACGCGATATTATCGCCGCCCGCTATGCCCCATTTATCCAAAAAGCGCTTCACGAACTGTTCTCCGCCGACTTCGATGTGATCGTCCTCACCGAAGGAGAACTGACCTCTTACCAACAGCCTGCCAAAGGAAACTTTCTTCCTGGTACCGAGGAGTATACGTTTGAACGCTTCGTGGTTGGCTCCTCCAACAAGTTTGCCCACGCAGCCGCAAGAGCGGTAGCCGACAATCCGGGACAAAGCTACAATCCACTGTTTATTTATGGGGAATCCGGGCTTGGAAAAACCCACCTGCTTTACGCCATCGCCCACACCATCCACGCCAGTCATCCCGACTATAAAGTGGTATATATTAAGGGAGATACCTTCACCAACGAACTGATTCAGGCCATCCGGGAAGGGCGCAACGCCGAATTTCGAGAGAAATACCGGGGCGCCGACGTTTTCTTAATGGACGATGTGCAGTTTATTGCCGGCCGCGATTCCACCCAGGAAGAGATGTTCCATACCTTCAATACTCTGTATGAACTGAAAAAGCAGATTGTCTTTACCTCCGACCGTCCCCCAAAGGAGATGCTTCGGCTGGAAGACCGGTTGAAAACCCGGTTTGAATGGGGCCTTTTAGCCGACATTCAACCTCCGGATTACGAAACCAGAATGGCCATCATTAAAAACAAAGCCATCCGCATGGGCGTAGAACTGCCCGAATTTCTCCTTCAGCTTATTGCGGAAAACATTACCGCCAATGTCAGACAGATTGAGGGTACCGTCAACAAAATTATGGCCTACCAGGATCTGATGGGAGACACCGTGGACAAAGAGACGGTGGTTCGGGCGGTAAAGGATATGTTCAAAGACAAGTCGGATATCGTACCCACCGCCGATGTGATCATTGACGAAGTATGCAAATTCTATAACATCGATGCTTCCATCTTAAAGGGGCAGGGGCGGGCAAAGGACATCTCTCTGGCCCGCCAGATTGCCATGTATCTGATCCGCCGAATGACCAACCTTTCATTAAAAGAAATCGGGAAAGAATTTGAGGGCCGAGATCACACCACGGTCCTTCACTCCATCGAGCGCATCGAAGACATGTCGAAAAACGATCCGGAAAAGGCGGAAATTATCAAAGACATTACTGCCAACATCAATATCCGATACGAATAAATCTTCCCCCGTTTTCCACAGCAATTTGTGGATTGTTTGAGGAAACCTGTGGAAAAAATAACACTTGTACACCGCGCTGTGAAAAACCCTTCATTTTATTCACATAGGCTGTGGACACTTTTTTCCTTGCGGCCCTAAGGCCAATTTACCTTTTCCACATTTTTTTTACCTACGGCTGTTATTACTAAAATACATTCCAATCCTCTCCCTACCGAGAGAAAGAAACTGGAGGAATCCCTATGAAATTTTCCTGTGAAAAGGCCCTGCTGTCCACCGCGGTAGCAGTCACCTCCAGAGCGGTGGCGGCCAAAAGCTCCATTCCTGCCATGGAGGGTATCCTGATTGAAGCCGGCGCTCAGCTGCGGCTCACCGGGTATAATTTGGAGACCGGCATTCAAGCCACTGTTCCAGCTGAGATCCGGGAGCGCGGCTCCCTGGTTCTGTCCGCCCGTCTGTTCGGGGAAATCGTCCGGAAAATGCCGGATGATGTGGTAACGTTCTCCTCGGAAGGGTATATGGTAAAGATCAAGTGTGGACTAAGTGAGTTTAATATTCTGGGCACCGACCCGGAAGAGTTCCCTGAGCTACCCACTGTGGACCAGCAGAACGCCCTTACCCTGTCGCAACCTGTTCTCCGGTCCATGATTGCTCAGACGTTGTTCGCCGTCAGTGACAATGAGAGCCGCCCGGTTCATACCGGTTCCCTGTTTGACGTAGAGGGCAACGTATTGACCGTCGTCTCGGTGGATGGTTATCGCTTGGCTCTGCGCCGGGAGACAGTAACGGAAAAAAAGGGGGCGGAAGAATTCTCCTTTGTGGTGCCCGGTTCCGCTCTTGGCGAAGTGGAAAAAATCTGTTCCGGCGAGGCGGAGATTACCGTCACCCAGGGAGCCCGACACATTATGTTCCAGACCGGGGATATCATTCTGGTCTGCCGTCGGCTGGAAGGGGAGTTTCTGCCGTATAAGAATGCCATCCCCCGGAACAACACCATTCAAGTGGAGTGTGACGCGAGAACTCTTCTGTCCTCCATCGAGCGTGTCTCCCTGATCATCAGCGAAAAGCTGAAATCTCCTCTGCGCTGCGTGTTTGGGGACGGGATGGTGTCCATTACCACCAAAACATCCATAGGAGATGCCGCAGACCAGTGTCCCATCACTGGAAATGGCCAGGAATTGGAAATTGGCTTTAATAACAAATATCTCATGGATGCCTTGAAGGCTGCCCCCGCAGAGAAGCTGAGAATGGAGTTTACCTCTGGGGTTGCTCCCTGCGTCATTCTTCCGGCGGAAGGCGAGGAGACCTTTATCTACATGGTGCTGCCTGTTCGGTTAAAGGCAAATTAAAAAGAGTGGAATTTTTCGTTCAGAAAGAAAACACGAAACGAGGGTATTATGGAATCACACAAGATTCAAATCCACACCGAATTCATCCGGCTTCAGGATCTTTTAAAGTTTTCCGGGGCGGTGGAGACGGGCGGAGATGCGAAACTCATCATTCAGGAGGGCCGAGTCTCCGTAAACGGCGAAGTCTGTACCATGCGGGGAAAAAAAATGCGCCCGGGTGACCGGGCCGTCATCGAAAATGAGACGGAGCTGGTCGTCCAATGAAGGTAAAGTCCCTGGAGTTGGATTACTTTCGCAACTATGTCCATTTGCAGACGGAGTTTAACCCAAGGGTCAACCTGATTTACGGAGACAACGCCCAGGGAAAAACCAATCTGCTGGAGGCCATCGCCTACCTGTCCTCCGCCCGATCCCACCGGGCCCGATACGACCGGGACATGATCATGATGGAAATTGACTCCGCGTTTCTCAAGGCAGAGGTGTCAAGCCGGGACAGAGACTTTACGCTGGAAGCAAAACTGTTCCGCGGGAAGGGGCGGCAGCTGTTTTCCAACGGCGTTCGGTTGAAGACAGCAGGAGAGCTGGCTGGCATTTTGACCACTGTTTTGTTCTGTCCGGAGGATCTGTACCTGATCCGGGAGGGAAGCTCCGCCCGGCGCAGGTTTTTGGATGCCGCCATTTGTCAGCTTCGGCCCCGGTATGCCCAGGCGTTGACGGAGTATAACCGCCTATATGAGCACAAGACAAGAATTTTGCGTGATTGGCCGGAGAACCCCTCTCTGCTCAGTACGCTGGACGACTTTAATCTCCGTATGGCCCAAACAGGAGCCATTTTGATCCACTACCGATCCCACTTCATCAAGCGACTGCGGGAGTATGCTCCCGTCATCCACCGGGATTTTTCCGGGGGCCGTGAGAGTTTGACGTTGGGATATGAGACGGTTGCCACGGTGGAGGATCCCATGAAACAGCCCAGAGAGATTCTGCCCCGGCTGCTGGATCACCAGGAGCGCCACCGCCAGGCGGAGTTGGATTCCCGTCTATGTTTGTCCGGCCCTCATAAGGATGATTTGACGGTTGGGATTAACGGCTGTTCCGCTAAGACATATGGCTCCCAGGGACAGACCCGAACCGCCGCCTTATCGCTGAAACTGGCCCAGCGTGAAATTTTCCAGGAGGAAACCGGGGAATGGCCCGTCCTGCTTTTGGACGACGTGCTGTCTGAACTGGACGCGAAACGACAATCTTTTGTGTTAAACCGCATCCAAGGCGGGCAAATTTTCATTACCTGCTGCGAAGAGGAGAAGTTAGAGGGATTGGAGGGCGGAAGGGCATTCCATGTCCGTAACGGTACGCTGATTTAGGGCAGAAATTGTGTTTGGAGAAAGGAAATTTTTATGTTCCATGTTCTACTGGTCTTACCGATGTTGGTGACCTTTGGGGCCATGGCCGTGTTTGTGCTGACGGTCCCATTCTGTGTTGGGGTCTTTCTCCAAGCGGTGCTTTGTGTGTTTGGACAAGACAAATGGGTTATATTTGTACCTGCTGCTCTTGGAATCGCCGGGCTGATTTGTTCCATTGTTTTTTTTCTTGGAACAATTCCGCTGATGGGGATCTTGATTTATTGGAGTCTGTTTTTTCTCTGCCTTTGGTTGGTTTGGCTGGTGATCCGCCAGATCCAAAAGGCCGTCGCTCGATGGCGGGGAAAGGAGTAACTCCATGTATCTTCACCTTGGCCAGTCTGTCGTGGTTCCCTATCAGAAAATACTTGGTATTTTTGACTTGGATAACGCCAGCTGGGCCTTTAAAACGAGGGAATTTCTGGAGCGGGCTCAGCTGGAGGGCCGGGTCGTGTCGGTCAGCGAAGACTTGCCTCGCTCCTTCGTCCTGGTGGGGGAGAAAACAGGCCTGCCCATCGTCTATGTCTCGCAGCTTTCGTCCGCTACCCTCCTCAGCCGAGCGGAGCGGAACAGCTTTGAATAACAAAAAACGCTCCATCTTGAACCCGGGAACCCTTCTGCTAGAAAAAAGGTTCAAAAAGGGAAAAGCGGACCGTGAAATGATGACGTGGATTGATATCGTTCTGCGTTTTTCTGAATACAATCGGAGGTTAACCATCTATGTCTGAAGTGATAGAAAACAACGAGTTGAGTACCACCCAGGTGGACCACGAGTACGGCGGATCAGAAATCCAGGTTCTGGAAGGGCTGGAGGCCGTCCGGAAACGGCCCGGTATGTATATCGGATCCACCTCGGAGTCGGGACTGCACCATCTGGTGTATGAAATTGTGGATAACTCCATCGACGAGGCGCTGGCCGGCTATTGCACCGACATTACCGTGACCATTAATCCGGACAACACCATTACCGTAACGGACAACGGCCGCGGCATCCCCGTGGATATACAGCCGCAAACCGGCCGTCCCGCTCTGGAGGTGGTCTACACCATCCTCCACGCCGGCGGAAAATTCGGCGGCGGCGGATATAAGGTATCCGGCGGCCTTCACGGAGTGGGCGCCAGTGTGGTCAATGCGCTGAGCGAGTGGCTGGAGGTTCAGGTTCACAAAAACGGACAGGTTTATGAAATGAAATTTGCCCGTGGCAAGATTACCCAGGAAATGAAAATTGTGGGCAGAACCGATCATACCGGCACCACGGTCACCTTTAAGCCGGATCCGGAAATCTTTGAAATGCTGGAGTACAACTACGAGACGCTTCACACCCGCATGCGGGAGGAAGCTTTTCTCAATGCGGGCCTGCGCATCCAGACGGTGGACCTCCGCCCAGGCAGGGAGCAGGAGGATGACATGTGTTATGAAGGGGGCATTCAGGAGTTTGTCACCTTTCTCAACCAGAACAAAGATCCGCTTCATCCCGACGTGATTTACATGTGCGGCGCCAGAGAGGATTCTATGGCTGAAGTAGCCATGCAGTATAACGACGGGTATCGTGAAGTGATGGTATCCTTTGCCAATAACGTCCATACCCCGGAGGGTGGCATGCACGAGGAGGGCTTTAAACGGGCCCTGACCACAGCCCTGAACGCCTACGGCCGGAAGATCAAAATGTTGAAGGATGACGAAAAGGTTTCTGGCGAGGACTGTCGGGAGGGTCTGACAGTGGTGATCTCGGTCAAATTGACCGAAGCCCAGTTTGAGGGACAGACTAAGGCCAAGCTGGGCAACAGCGAGATGCGTACCCTGGTCAACGCCATTGTGTCCGAGAAGCTGGAGACCTATCTGGAGGAGAACCCTGCCGTGGGCCGGGTGATTTTGGACAAAGCACTTACCGCCAACCGCGCCCGGGAGGCCGCCCGAAAAGCCAGAGAATCCATTCGCCGCAAAACCGCACTGGGCGGGGCAGCCATGCCCGATAAGCTGCGGGACTGCAATGAAAATAACCCCGAACTCACCGAAATTTATATCGTCGAGGGAGACTCCGCCGGCGGCTCGGCCACCCAGGGACGAGACAGCCGCTTCCAGGCTATCCTTCCTTTGTGGGGCAAAATGCTCAACGTGGAAAAGGCTAGGGCAGATAAGGTGTACGGAAACGACAAGCTCCAGCCCGTGATTACCGCCCTGGGGGCGGGCATCGGGGAGGAGTTCGACCCCTCCAAGCTGCGCTACCACAAGGTCATCATTATGGCCGATGCCGACGTGGACGGCGCCCACATCCGTACCCTGCTGCTTACCTTCTTTTTCCGGTTTATGCGACCTCTCATTGAGGAGGGATATGTGTACTCCGCCGTTCCTCCCCTGTTTAAGCTCTCCCGGGGAAAACAAACCCGTCTGGCCTTCAGCGAAGAGGAACGGGATGAAATTTCCACCGAACTGCGGGGAGACAACCCCAATGCCAAGATAGAGATCAGCCGATTCAAAGGTTTGGGTGAGATGAACCCCCACGAGCTGTGGGAGACCACAATGGACCCGGAAAAGCGTACCCTGCGGCGCATTGAACTGGACGACGCCGTGGCCGCCGACTCCACTTTTACCGTCCTCATGGGTGAGAAGGTAGAGCCCCGGAAGGAATTCATTGAGAAGAATGCCAAGTACGCCGTCAACCTGGACTACTGAGAGCAGAGAGTTAAGACAGAAGAGTGGAACCTGATTTTGAACGTGGGAAGGAGGAGCTGTTTTCAGCTTGTACTCCCTCCTCACGCTTCAATCTTCCCTCTCCTCCAAGTCCCTCTCATAAGGAGGAAACAAAGCCAATGAGCAAGAAGCCCCAATACGATCCTGAGGAAATTCGCTTTCCCGACCAGACCATTCTCACATCCCCTCTGGTTCCGGAGATGGAGAAATCCTATATCGAATATGCCATGTCCGTCATCGTGGGCCGGGCGCTGCCGGACGTAAGAGATGGGTTGAAGCCCGTCCACCGCCGCATTCTTTATGCGATGTACGAGGATAACCTCACATCCGACCGGCCCTTTAAAAAGTCCGCCACCTGTGTGGGCGACGTGCTGGGCCGGTACCACCCCCACGGCGACCAGTCCGTCTACGACGCCCTGGTCCGCCTGGCCCAGAATTTCTCCATGCGCTATATGCTGGTGGACGGCCACGGCAACTTCGGCTCGGTGGACGGCGATCCCCCCGCCGCCTACCGGTATACCGAGGCCCGTATGTCCAAACTCTCCGACGAGATGCTCCGTGACATCGAAAAAGACACGGTAGACTGGGACCCCAACTTTGACGAAACCCGGAAGGAGCCCAAGGTGCTGCCCTCCCGGTTCCCAAATCTGCTGGTGAATGGCTCCAGCGGCATCGCCGTGGGCATGGCCACCAACATTCCACCCCACAACCTGCGGGAGGTTATTAATGCCGCCATCTGTGTGCTGGATAATCCGGAAGCAGAGTTGGCGGACCTGATGGCACATGTGAAGGGTCCCGACTTCCCCACCCGGGGCATCATCATGGGCCGATCCGGGATTCGCGCCGCCTACGCCACCGGCCGCGGCCGCCTCGTGGTCCGGGCCCGTCACGAGTTTGAGGAGTTCGGAAAAGACCGTACCCGCATCGTCATCACGGAAATTCCGTACCAGGTGAACAAGCGCATGCTCATTAAGAGTATGGCGGATCAGGTTGAGGATAAGCGGCTGGAGGGCATCTCGGATATCCGGGACGAGTCCGACCGGAATGGTATGCGCATCGTCATCGAGCTGAAGCGGGATGCCAATCCACAGGTGGTCCTGAACCGCCTGTTTACTCAGACCCAGCTCCAAACCACATTCGCCATCAACATGCTGGCCCTGGTGGAGGTAAACGGCAAGCTCCAGCCACGCATCCTTTCCCTGCGTCATATACTGGATGAGTATATCGCCTACCAGGAGCAGGTCATCATCCGGCGCACCGAGTACGATCTGCGCAAGGCCCAGGAGCGGGCCCATCTGCTGGAAGGCTTGCTGATCGCGCAGGACAACATCGACGAGGTTATTCACATCATCCGTACCAGCTACGACAACGCCAAGGAAAATCTGATGACCCGGTTCCAACTGGACGACGTTCAGGCCCAGGCCATTCTGGATATGCGTCTGAAGGCACTCCAGGGGCTGGACCGAGAAAAGCTGGAGAACGAGTACAAAGAACTGGAAGATAAAATTGCCTACTTCAATCAGCTGCTTGCTTCCGAAGAGATGCTGCGGGGTGTGCTGAAAAGTGAGCTGACCGCCATCCGGGACAAGTATGGGGACGACCGGATTACGGAAATTCAGGACGTGGAGGATGAGATCGACATCGAGGATCTCATTGAGGAGGAGGAGTGCGTCTTCACCCTGACCCAGGCAGGGTACATCAAGCGCACTCCCGTCAGCGAGTATACCGCCCAGTCCAAAGGGGGCATGGGAAAGAAGGGCATCACCACACGGGAAGAAGATTATGTGGTGGATGTGTTTACCTCCTCCACCCATGACTATATGCTCTTCTTTACCGACACGGGAAAAGTATATCGGAAAAAGGGCTATCAGATTCCGGAAAGCGGCAAGGCCGCCAAAGGCACAAACATCATCAACATTCTCCAGGTTGAGCAGGGCGAGCGGGTGCAGGCGATGATCCATACCCCATCCATCGAAGACGACGGACGGTTCCTGTTTATGGTCACCCGAAACGGCACCGTGAAGCGGCTACCGACCTCCACGCTGAAAAATTTGCGCAACAACGGAATCCGTGCCCTGCGTCTGGATGAGGGAGACGAACTCATCACGGTTTTGGAGACCGATGGATCAAAGCATATTCTCATTGCGACCCATGACGGCCAGGCCGTCTGTTTTGATGAGAATGATGTTCGGGCCATGGGACGGGACGCCATGGGCGTTCGGGGCATCAAGCTTCGGGATGGCGACTATGTGGTGGGCGCCGCCCGGGCAGAGAAGGAAAAGACCGTTCTGTCCATTACGGAAAACGGGTATGGCAAACGCACCGCTGTGGAGGAGTACCGGATCACCAACCGGGGCGGCCTGGGCATCCGAAACTATATGGTCACCGAAAAAACCGGGAACGTGGTGGGTATCAAGGTGGTGGACGGCAGCGAGGATCTGCTGTTGGTTACCCAGGGCGGCATTTTGATCCGCACCCATGTGGATAGCATTCGCATGGCAGGCCGGGCCACCCAGGGCGTCATTGTCATGCGCTTTAAGGGGGAAGGAGATCAGGTCATCTCCTTGGCCTTGGCCGACCGGGAGCAGGACGAGGAGATTTCGACCGGAGAAGAGTCTGTGGAACTTCTGGAAGAATCTGCGGAAAGCCCGGAGGAAACGGCGGAAGAAAGCAACGAATAAAAAAGAGGAGCGCATGATAGAGCCCCGCACCCAGGATCCCGTCGTGCCGGAAAGGAGCAGTCTATGAGCACACATAGAAGAGGCCGGATCACGGTTCAATCCCAGCCTACCGGAGTGGCCAGGGCGGTCCGCCGGATGGTGGGCGTGGTGCAGGCCGTGTTTGGACTGGTATTTGTACTCCTGGCTGTGACAGAGATTATCCCCACTGCCGGCCTGATTGGGCTGCCCTTTTTGGCCGCCGGCGGTTTGTTTGTAGTAGTGGGTGTTATGACTGCGGTGGGGAAAAACAGCCTTTCCAGGCGGGTTGGGTACGACGTGGAGACGGGAATCGAGAAGGAGACGATCGTGGGCCTGCTGGACGACGTGGACAAAGAAGAACAGCAAGCAACGCCTGGCGGCCAGATTGATTCCATTGGTTCACCGGCCAAAGCCAGACTGGAACAGCTCCAGTCTCTGAAAGCATCTGGGCTGATTACGCTTCAGGAGTATGAGGAAAAACGGCAGGAGATTTTAAGGGAGCTGTAACAATTGAACGTAAGGAGCGGCTCGATGAAGCAAGTAACCATCTATACCGACGGAGCATGTTCGGGAAACCCGGGCCCCGGGGGCTGGGGGGCTATTCTCCTATACGGTTCCTATGAAAAGGAATTGTCCGGAGGGGAAGCC
>JBFWME010000006.1:0-27228 GCA_050251755.1 Lawsonibacter sp.
CGCTCTCCCAGCTGAGCTACGCCCCCAGATTTTTCTGTTTTCACGACACAATACATTACTCGGCTATTGCCAGCCCTGTGCGTATTTCCAATAAGACAAGCCAACGATATAATTTCAAACACACGGCTTTATTATTATAACAGATTTTTTTTGCTTGTAAAGCCCAAAATTCCACTTGCACCGGCAAAAAATTTAAAGTGAGGGAATATTGAGAAAGACAAGGCGTCAAACAGGAAACATACCAAGAAGAATTTAGATAGGCTCTACCCCGGATGACAAATCGCCCTTCACACACATTTTAAATGTATTTGGTTCGTCCTGACAATTTTTAGGTCGAATTTGATTTGATTTTTTCATTGATAATTTGGGCGGAATATAGTACAATATATTTTGCTCTGTTCCACGTTTCGGTGTGGAGCAAGGCCGCACTAGTCGGGGAGATAGCGGTGCCCTATGCCCGCAATCCGCTACAGCGGGGATGAACTCCGGCCCCCGGACGTGTGATGTGTTGTCTGACCTGAATAAGCAGCGATGATAGACCGGTCCTGCGCAACGTGGCCCCGTGAACCGTGTCAGGCGGGGAACCGAGCAGCACTAAGCGGTGTGCCGCGTGTGCCGCGGGGGTACTGTTCTTGAGCCGGCTATTCAGGTACCGAACATATCCCACGCTTCAAAGGCCGGTGTGCGGCCTTGCTCTGCGCCGATTCTTACGTTTTCTGAAATCTGAGGTGATTTGATGTACCAGGCCCTATACCGTAAGTGGCGGCCCCGCACCTTTGACGATGTAGTGGGCCAGTCACACATCACCGACACATTGAAACAACAAGTGGCTGGAAACCGGCTGTCTCACGCCTATCTATTCACCGGCACCCGCGGTACCGGAAAAACCACCTGTGCCAAGATTCTGGCCAGAGCCGTCAACTGTCAGAACCCCCAGGAAGGCAATCCCTGTAACCAATGCCCCGCCTGTCTCGGCATCGAGAACGGCTCCATTCTGGACGTGCTGGAACTGGACGCCGCCTCAAACAATGGCGTGGATCAGGTTCGGGCCCTGCGGGACGAAGCAGTGTATACCCCTGCCGCCGTCCGGAAACGGGTGTACATCGTGGACGAGGTTCACATGCTGTCCACGCCCGCCTTCAACGCCCTGTTGAAAATTCTTGAGGAACCTCCTCCCCACCTGATGTTCATTCTGGCCACTACGGAGCTTCACAAGGTACCCGCCACAATTAAAAGCCGGTGCCAGCAATTCTCCTTTAAACGGATCCTGCCCGTGCAAATCGCCCAGCGGCTTCAGTTCGTCGCCCAGCAGGAGGGAATTGATCTGACTCCCGACGGCGCCGCCCTTTTGGCCCGGCTGGCCGACGGCGGCCTTCGGGATGCGCTGTCTTTGCTGGATCAATGTTCCGGCGGGCGGCAGCAGTTGGACGAGCAGGAGATTCTGGATGCGTTGGGCCTGGTGGGCAATCTGGAGACCGCCAATCTTATGGGACAGATCGCCAATCGGGACACCGGCGCCGCGTTGGAAACCTTAGCCCGGCTGTACGCCAACGGCAAAGACGTTGGATCGGTGCTTGGCGAGCTGTCCGCTCTGACCCGCGATCTGTTGTTGCGGAAGACCGCTCCCCAAGGGGGGGCCGCCCTGCTGACCGGCGGGTATGACGAAGCTACAATGCGCGGACTGGGCGAGCAGTTTTCCGCCCAGCGGCTGCTTCAAATTTTATCTTTACTTCAGGAGTCTTCCGCCAACCTGGCGCGGAGCAGCAACCGCCGCACAGAAGTGGAACTGTGTCTCATTCGCCTGTGTGACGAAAGTTTGGACCAATCCTTTGCCGGATTGTCTGCCCGCGTGGCCCGCATGGAAGAGCGCATGGCACAGGGTGGTTCTGTCCCAGCCGCTTCTGTGAAGCAGACGGGATCTGCGCCGTCCCGCTCTTCTTCCAATGCCGAAACGGTACCTGCGGTGGGAAGCGTCTCGGTTCCCTCACTTCCGGCGGAGGACGCACCTCCTTGGGACGAGGACCGCCCCCCCCTGCCTGAGGAACCTCCCAAGGATAGGGAAATCATATTTGATGAGCCCGTCTCTGCTCGTCCCGCTCCGGCCCCCGCCCCTGCTCAAACGCCGGTCCCTTCCACCGGAGACCGGAATTTCTGGTCCTCCTTTGTGGCCGGTCTACGGGGAAAAGTCCCGCCTTCCATCACCCCTTATTTGAACAACCCGGCCAAAGTAACCGGGGTTTGGAAAAACGGCATCCTGACTCTCTGGACAGACTGCGAATTCACCCGTTCCATGCTGAATAAACCGGCGGTGCTGAACGGCTTGTCCCAGGCGGCGGCCGCTGCCTTCGGCGGGCAGCCCCGCGTCAGCGTAATCACCGGGACTCCGCCTGAAACGGAACCCGGAACCGCCTTTTCTGCCACACCTCAGACACAGGCTGCGGCGTGTCCAAAAGCGGATGACGCTTTGGATGAGCTACTGGCGTTCGGAGAACAGTTTGATAACATTATCATTCAATAAATTTGAAATAAAAGGAGTTTGAATCCGATGGCAAAAGGCTTTGGAGGCCGGGGCATGCCCGGCATGGGCGGCGGCATGAACATGAACATGCTCAAACAGGCCCAGAAGATGCAGCAGGACATGATGAAGCTACAGCAAGAGCTTCAGGAGAAGGCTTATCAGGCCGCTGCCGGAGGCGGCGTGGTGTCCGCCACTGTAAACGGCAAGCATGAACTGAAAGCTTTGGTCATTGACCCGGAGGCGGTAGACCCGGACGACGTGGAGATGCTCCAGGACATGATCGTAGCCGCCGTGAACGAGGCGATGCGCTCTGCCGACAGCGACGCCGCCGACACCATGTCAAAGCTCACCGGCGGAATGGGTCTGCCTTTCTAATGGGAATAAAATTGGGCCGCTCCTTTCATTGGCTGGAGCGGCTCGATTTTTCTTGCCGTACAGCTTAATATCATCTAAAATAAGAGAAAACAGCAAGTGATCTCCTTTTGACCCATTTTTCACCATGCTTGCAGGCCAGTTTTTTGATTCGCACAGAAAGAAGTGATACCCTTGCCATTCCTCTCGTTCCATCAACAGGTCACAGATCACGCAAACCAGCGGCAGCGAATGTTGGAAGCTGCTGTCCAGCCTCTGATTTGCTCTTTGGCGGTGCCTACCATCATCAGCATGCTGGTCACGTCCATTTACAACATGGCCGATACCTATTTTGTCTCCCAGATCAACACCAGCGCCTCCGGGGCGGTGGGTGTGGTGTTTTCCATTATGGCTGCGATCCAGGCCGTCGGTTTTACGGTGGGAATGGGCTCCGGTTCCATTATCTCCCGGCTGCTGGGTCAAGACAGAGGGGAGGACGCCAATGTCTATGCCTCCAGCGCCGTGCTCACCGCGCTGGTCCTGGGTCTTTTCCTGTCTATCGTTGGTCTGTTTCATCTGGAACAGCTGATCTGGCTGTTGGGCAGCACTCAGACGATCCACCCCTATGCGGTAGACTACGCCCGCTATATCCTGCTGGGCGCCCCTGTCATGGCCTTGTCCTTCACCTTGAACAACCTGCTGCGCTGGCAGGGGAGGGCCAACCTTTCTGTGTTCGGTCTGGCTACCGGCGGGATTTTAAACATGATTTTGGATCCCATTTTTATCTTTGTATTTGACATGGGCATTGGAGGCGCCGGAGCGGCAACTTTGCTCAGCCAGTGTGTCAGCCTGACGATTCTCTCCTCGTTCTTTGTCTTCAAGAAAAGCGATCTTCGGATCAGCACCTCCCGCCTCTCCCGATCTCCAAAAATTTATCTGGCAATTTTGAAGCAAGGCATGCCCTCCTTTTTCCGACAAGCGGTATTCAGCTTTGCCACCATGTCACTGAACTTTAACGCCAGGCTGTATGGCGACGCGGCAGTGGCCGCTATGTCCATTGTTTCCAAAGTGTTCATGGTGGCCAACTCCGTCATCATCGGCTTCGGCCAGGGCTTTCAGCCCGTTGTGGGATACAATTACGGCGCCGGCAGGTTGGATCGGGTCAAGCAAGCCCTTGTGTTCTCCATAAAGGTCTGTACCGTCATTTTGGCCGTGGCCGCGGTAGCGTGCTATGTGTTCGCCCCTGAGATCATCACCGTGTTCCGCCGCAATGACCCGGATGTCATTGCCATCGGGACCAAAGCACTCCGGTTTCAGTCGCTTACCCTCCCTCTTGGGGCTGTTCTGGTCTTTTCCAATATGCTCTTCCAATCTCTCGGGAAGTCTTGGCGGGCCACTTTTTTGGCCATATGCCGTCAGGGGCTGTTCATCCCCTTCGTGTATCTGATGCGCTGGCAGTTTGGTCTGACTGGACTGGAAGCCACCCAGCCCGTTGTCGATCTGTTTGCGTTTCTGTTTGCCACCACGATCACGCTTCACTACTTTCTGCGGGAATTTGACCGCCAAAACGATTTGCATTAAAAAGTCTGCCGCGGGATGCCGCGGCAGACTTTTTGCTTATCTCTCCAGGGAAAGGCACAGATCGCCCACGGGCACCTTGTCCCAGCCAAACAGGGGGATCAGCTCCCGGGGCGTGATGGGAACGTCCTCCGAAATCAGTCCGGCCGCACAGGCCAGGCGGCCCACCATTTCCGGAGCCGTGTATTGCGTTTGAAGCCGTCCCAGCTCCTGATCCCGATCCCGTTTTGCCAGACGTCGGCCGTCCATGGCAAGCAGCAGCGGAACATGGCCGTAGTTCGGATGAGGCAGATTCAGCCGTTCCTGCAGCCACAGCTGCCTGGGTGTGGAGGACAGCAGGTCGCTGCCCCGAACCACCTGGGTGACTCCCATCATGGCATCATCCACCACCACAGCCAGCTGATACGCATACACCCCGTCGGATCGGCGGAGGATCATGTCTCCGCAGTCCCACGCCAACTGTTCCCGGTACTCCCCTTGAAGCAAATCAGAAAACGAAACTTCCCGCTCCGGCACCCGAATGCGCCAAGCTGGGCGGCGGGTTTTGGCCCGTTCCGCCCGCTCCTCTTCGGTCAGACGGCTGCACCGGCCGTCATACACCTCTGTTCCGTCGGAGCGGTGGGGGGCGGAAGCGGCCAGACGCTCTGACCGGGTGCAGTAGCAGGGATAAACCAGTCCCTGGCCCTCCAACTCCTGAAACGCCTGGGCATAGGCCTGGGTCCTGTGGCTCTGGTACACCGGCTGTCCGTCCCAGTCCAACCCAAGCCACTCCAGATCCCGCATCACCTGGTCACAGTACTCCCGCTTACACCGGTCCGGATCCAGATCCTCCAGGCGCAAAACCATTTCCCCTCCGGCGCTCCGGGCGGACAGCCAGGCCAGCAGGCACGCCCACAGATTGCCCAGATGCATCCTGCCGCTGGGGCTGGGGGCAAACCGGCCCCGGACCATCTGATTTGGCGGCATCATTTTCTTTCCCTCCATCTACTGATCCGGACGTTCCTCCATTGCCTGTCTTAAAAACTCCAGGTCTTTGTCATCCAGAGCATGCAGGCCGGCAGTCTCCTCCATGTGGTGGGTAAACTCATGGGCCACGGTGGCGAAGATTTCGTCCTTCCAGCCCTCCGCATCCTCCTCCTGAAGCAGCTGCACAAACGAGCCGTAGTACAGCAGGATATACCGTCCCAGCATATCGTGGCAATACTCCCCCATGATGTACATCTCCCCCGGGGGAAACTCCGGGTCCGCCAGAGCCTTCTCCTCCAGCTGAATCCCGCCGTCCAGATCGGCAAAGAACGCCTCTGGAAACTGCCCGGCAATCTCCTCCAGCCAGTCCCCCATCTGTTCATACGTGGGCACCATGTTCCATTCCTCCTTTTTCAGGGGCTCAGATCCGCCTGACGCCGGAGCAGGGACCGAGGCGGAACCGGGCACGGCAGCTTCATCCGAAACCGCATTTGCGGCGTTCGCACCTGGGTAAGGGGCGTTCCAATCTCGTCCCACAGTCCCTCCACCGTAAGCGTCAACGGCCTTACATCGGGGCCAACCAGTTCCAGTTCCGCTCCCAGCGAAAACTTGTTGCGCAGTGACAGGGTCGCATTTCCAGCTTGGTCGCACAACTCCACCAGCGCCACAATCTGCCAGTCCCGGACATAGCGGGAGTCCTCGGTAAACTGCCCCGGCTGGCCATAAAAAAAGCCGGTGGAGTAATGCCGGTGGCTGATATGCTCCACCTCATCCCGCCACACGGGGTCAAGCGGCTCCCCTGCCCGGGCGGCGTCGATGGCGTGGCGATACGCTCCGGTGACGACAGCGGCGTAATAGGCCGATTTGGCCCGGCCCTCCAACTTCAGGGAATCCAGGCCTGCCTCCATCAGCTCGGCCACATGGTCGATCATGCACATATCTTTCGAGTTCATAATATAGGTGCCCTGCTCATCCTCGTAAACCGGGAAATATTCTCCCGGCCGCTTCTCCTCCACAAGGGCGTATTGGTAGCGGCAGGGCTGGGCGCAGGCCCCCCGGTTGGAGTCCCGACCCGTCATGTAATTGGACAGCAGGCACCGGCCCGAGTAGCTGACGCACATCGCTCCGTGAGCAAAAGCCTCCAGCTCCAGCTTTTTTGGGCTTTTGGCCCGGATTTCCCGAATTTCATCCAGACTCAGCTCTCTGGCCAGGATCACGCGGCTCGCCCCGAGATCGTACCAGGCCTGGGCCGCAGCATAATTGACAATGCTGGCCTGAGTGGAGATGTGACACTGGACCTTGGGCGCATATTTTTTTGCCAGGGACAACACTCCCACGTCAGCCAGGATCACCGCGTCTACGCCCAAATCGTTGAGATACTCCAGCCACTCCGGCAGTCTGGTCACCTCATCATTCCGGGGCATCGTATTGCAGGTGACATGAACCCGAACTCCCTTGGCGCGGCACAGCTCCACGGCTCGCTTCAGCTCCTCCGGGGTGAAATTGCCCGCGAATGAACGCATTCCAAAGGTGGTTCCGGCCAAATAGACGGCATTGGCTCCGTAGGCCACCGCCATATGCAGCCGCTCCATATCCCCCGCGGGGGAGAGCAGCTCAATGTTTCTGTCTGTCATCTCTTTTCTCTCCTTGCCGAGACAAGGGGCAAGGGCAGCTCTGCCCTTGCCCCTTGTCTCATCCTTGATACCGCGTTTGAGCCGCAATGAACTTCTGCTGCTCGTCATACGTTTTAAAGAAGTGGTGCGTATTGTCGTCCCCCAGCGCATAGTAGAAGTAGCTGGTTTTCTCCGGGTTCAGGGCAGCCTGAATCGCTTCCAGTCCCGGGTTGGCAATGGGGGCGGGGGGCAGCCCCTTATACAGATACGTGTTGTAGGGAGAATCGATGGACTTGTCCGCCTCAGTGGGCACCTTTCCGCCGTTGATATACGCCAGGGTGGCATCAATCTGCAGGTAACCTACGGTATCGGCGTTGGGATTGTCCAACCGGTTATAAATGACCGAAGCAATCTTTTTCTGATCCTCGCCGTCGGTCTCCCGCTCGATGAGAGACGCGATGGTAAGAATCTCCCGTACGGAATAGCCGCTCTCCTCTACCTGCGCACGCATCTCCTCAGTAAATCGGTTGTCAAAGTTGACCAGCATTTTATTGATGGCGTACAGAGCGCTGTGGGGCGTGTTGAAGGTGTAGGTATCCGGGTACAGGAACCCCTCCAGCCGGTCGGCGTCTCCCAGGGGGATATCCTTCAGGAAGGAAAACGCATAGTCATGGTCGGACGCTGCGGCGTCCAGCTCCTCCACTGTGGAGACTCCGTTATCCTCCAACAGCTGAAAAATCTGAGCTATGGTGTAGCCCTCCGGAATGGTAACCGATACCTCCGCCTTGGTGGATGAGTTGATACTCATGCCTGACAGCAGCGCCCGATAGTCCATGTCGGTGTTCAGGGTGTAAGTGCCGGGAGACACCTTTGCCTTCCCTCCGGTAACGGACGCAAACAACTCAAACAGAGTCTTATACTCAACAAGTCCTTCTTTCTTCAGTTGGCTGGCCACGTCACCAAAGCTGTCGTCCTTGCTGATGGTAACGGTAACCTCTTTTTCCACCTTATTCAGGGCCAGCACGTCGTTGGCGGCAATCCATCCCACACAGGCCAGCAAAATGGACACACCAATCACCGCAACCACATAGAGCACAGCGAAGCTCACGGTCGTTCCGGTGGAACGGCGGCGGGAGCGGCCGGAGGATGCGTGGCGCACTTCCCCGTCGTTTCGATGCTCTTTTCGATTGCGTTCATTTCTTCTTTCCTGGGCCATAGGGTCAGCTCCTAACAATTTTTTCCGATTTTGTCACCGAGGGCAGGGGAATTCCATAGAATAGTGCAGACTCGCGGAATAACAGTTCCGCAGATCAAGCGAGGTGAAACATATGTGCTGTGGGAATAACGGTTGGGGCGGCGGCGGCTGCCTGTGGATCATCATCCTGATCATCATCCTGTTCTGCTGCTGCGGCTGCGGGAACATGGGTGGCTGCGGCGGCGGCTGCGGCTGTGGCTGTGACAACAACTGCGGTTGCAACAACTGCGGCTGCTAACCAAAACAGCAGGCGGGGACGGGGCTTTATGCCCCGTCCTTTGCCGGGCCTTGCGGGGACAAGCCCGTCCGGTCAACTTATGCTGCAGATATGCGGCGCCGATTTCGAATCAGCCCCTTCCGCAGTTCCAGATCACAGAAACATTTCCTCCTCGGTGAGGAGCAGATCCACCCGGCTGTCGTGGGCCTCGGTTGGCACCCGGTCCTGGAGAACCGCCCGGCGGCACAGCCCTACCCGAACACCGCGAAAGTGTTCCAGCCAGCGGTCGTAATATCCGCCCCCGAAGCCCAGGCGGTAGCCCCGGCGGTCATAGCACACCGCGGGTACCAGCACCAGATCAATCTCCTCCGGGGACAGAAGGGGGCAGTCTTCTCCCGGCTCTGAAATTCCGAACGACACGGACACCAGAGGACGGTCCGGATCGTACTGTCGAATCTCCATCCGGTGCTCCGGCAGCATCCTGGGAAGCCCAACCCGCTTCCCCCGGGCCAGCAGAACTTCAATCAGTCTGGCGGTGTCCGGCTCTCTGCCGGGAATCCCCCAGAACCCAAAGATGGTTTTGGCCTGCTCCACCTGGGGCAGCGCCAAAAACCGGGTGAACAGAGCATCGTCACTGCGGCGCAGTTCCTGCGGTGTCAGGTTGGCCAGCTGCTGGCGCACCTGGCGGCGCAGTTCTTGTTTTTCATCCGCGATAACAGACGGCATGGCGAACCTCCTCGGCCTTATCCGGACCGGCCAGGACGGCCACCAGCTTCAGACCAAACGCAAAAGCGGCTCCAGCGGCCTGGCCGGTAATCAGCCTGCCGTCCTCCACCACCTGGGCGGCGGGGCTGACCCGGGCGCCGGTCAGCTTGTCCTCCAGCCCCGGATAACAAACCGCCTGTTTCTCTTTCAAATAGCCCCATCGGCCCAACAGAGTGGGGGCGGCGCAAATCGCGGCCAGCCGAATATTCCGGTCCGCCGCCGCCTGCACCAACGCGGCCACGGCGGGGTGATCTCCCAGATTTTGAACCCCTTTTCCGCCGCCGGGCAATACGATCATCTCCGCCCGGTCTAGGTCCACCTGGTCAATGGATCGATCCGCTTTCACCGTGATCTGGTGACTGCCGGTCACGCTGTCCCCCTCCAGTGCGGTAAGCGCGGTTTCAATCCCCGCCCGGCGCAGCAAATCGGCGGGAACCAGAGCTTCCGCCTCTTCAAATCCGGGCGCCAGCAGAATGTAAACCATACACGAACCTCCTTCCCCAGGGCGGCTCAGATCAGCCCGGCCGCCAAAGCCCAAATATCCTCATGGATCTCCTCAATGGAGCGCAGGTTCCCCCCGCTGTCCAGGCAGGATATTTTCTTCCACCCCAGTTCCCGAACCGCATGAAGGGCGGAGTCCCGGCAGGCAGCCAGGTATCCGGTATCCAGCTCATGAATATCTCCCTGCGTGTTGGTCGCCGACTCCCGGGTCCGGAGCAGCTCCACCGCCCGTTCGGTGGGCATGTCCAAATAAAGCACCAAATCAGGACGGGGCAGCCCCATCTTATTGTACTCAAAATCATCCAGCCACGCCAAAAACGCCCGGCGCTCCTGGGGCGCGCACTTCACCGACTGGTGGACGGCGTTTGACGTGGTGTAGCGGTCGGTCAGGACAAGCCCTCCCTGCCGGTAGTAGTCCCCCCACACTTTTTTCATGGAGGCATACCGATCCACCGCATAGAACGCGGAGGCGGCGTATGGGTTGACGTCGGCAGGATGCGTGCCAAACTCTCCCCCCAGATACATGCGGATCAGCGCTGAGGACGGTTCACCGTACTGAGGAAACACCAGCTTTTGGTACTCCTTACCCAACCCATCCAGCCGCCGGCACAGCCTGCTAAACTGGGTGGATTTACCCGAACCGTCGGTCCCTTCCAGGACAATCAGCCTGCCCGACATCAGCCGTTTCCTCCCTTTTTGCCGTCCTTGATCCGCGCTCGGGCGGCCTTGACCAGCACCAACGGCAGCTTGGCCATGCGTCCCACGCGCTTTGGTTCCTTCTTCAGCCGGTAGGCCCATTCCAGCCCCAGCTTTTGCCAGCGCTCGGGAGCCCGCTCCACCCTGCCGGCAAAGACGTCCAGGCATCCCCCCAGGCCAATGGCCAGCCGGGCGCCGGTATGTTTGCCCCAGCGGACCATCCACTTCTCCTGTTTGGGCGCGCCCAGACAGACAAACAACAGGTCGGGACTGGCGGCAGCTACCTTCAGCAGCGCCGCCTCTTCATCTTTAAAATACCCGTCATGTGTGCCGCACACAACAAGGTTGGGATACTGCTGTGCAATGCGGTGCCCGGCTTCTTCGGCCACGCCGGGCTTGGCTCCAAGCAGATAAAGCCGCCCTCCCATTTCATCCAGGCAGGTCAGCATGTCCGTGGCAAACTCGATGCCGGGTACCCGCTCTTTCAAAGGTGTACCCAAAATTCTGGCAGAATAGACCACACCGACGCCATCGGGCAAAACCAGGTCGGCCCCGTTGAGCGCAGTTCGAAACTCCGGGTCTTGTTCGGCGGCCAGAATAAATTCAGGATTGGGGGTAACCACATAGTGAAAGCTGTTCTCCTCCAGCAGCTGCTTGCCGCGCTGAGCGGCCTCCTGCCGGGTCAGATTGTCAAAGCGGATCCCCAAAATCTCAGTTTTCAAACCATTCCCTCCAAGGGCATCGGTGTGCGGGGGCACACCGGAACACGCCCCATGATCTTTTTATTTTACCATGCAGGGCAAGAAAAGTCTATGAAATTTCCATGAAGGTTTTGTCTTCTCCGGTTTTTCTTGCCTTTTTTTCGTTCACAGAGTACACTGTTCCAAAACAGAGAAAGGGGGAGGCCATGTGTCAAAAGAGCTGTGGCAGCTGCTGGGGCTGTACCTGCTGACGGTCAATCTGGCCGCTTTTGTTCTGATGGGGATCGATAAGCGGAGGTCCAAACGGAAGGCCTGGCGCGTTTCGGAAAAGTCCCTGTTTCTCCCCGTCCTGCTGGGCGGCGCCTTGGGCGGGGTTCTGGGCATGGGCATGTTTCACCACAAGACCCGCCATTGGTACTTCCGCCTCGGCTTTCCGCTGCTGCTTTTCCTACAGCTGTTGCTGGGGATTTGGCTGGTGTGGACCTTTGGGACATAAAAACGCGCGGAGAGCATGCTCTCCGCGCGTTTTCCTTGTCCTTCTGCAGCACATCAGTACCGGTGCACCCACCCGGACAACAGCCACACCGGAGCTAGCCAGGTCACCATATAGATCAGCAGGTTCAGGGGAGAAAGCGAGCCGAAGGCCGACACCGACACCAAATAGGCGGACAGCAGAAGCCCCAGGGTCGCGCCCACACAACACAGCACCGCTCCCAGACAGGTCGCCCAGCGCAGCCGCTTTGCCGCAACCACCGCCTCGGCAAACGGAAACAGGCCCTCCCGGCACAGCAGAGCCGTAAGTACCTCCGAATGGGGCTGCTCCGGATCGGACAGCTCCCGCCGACGCTCGACCGGAGGAAAGTCCATTTTATCTGCCGCCAGCTTAAACCGCTGGTGGAGCATGGCGGGAATCAGGTTGAAGTCCCGGGTGGCCAGCACCGGCCCCACCTTCTCATGCATCAGTTCCTCCAGAGAGGGGAATGCTGTGTCGGGCAGCGAGTAACTCAGCGCAAAAATCCCGGCCAGCTCACCATTGATGGCACAAAAGACCGCGTTTTTCACATTGAGCCCAGGGGGAAGCTGGATCTCCATCAAATTCATAAAAGCGGCGGAGCCAACCAGGACCTCATCTCCCCGGATGTTGGCAGACAGACCGCCCCCCTCGTAGCAACAAAGGCGGTCTGCATTTCGCATCAGCCCGCCCAGAGCCCGAAGCTGGTCGTGAAACAGCTTGGCCAGCCCGCTGCCCGAGTCCCGGATGAGGGTGGCCGTGTAGGCCACCACCCGCTCTATGGGGAAGTCCCCCAACACCTTATAGCCGTTGAGTTCCACATATCCGGTTGGGAACAGGTCGGTGTCGGTAATCAGCACCCGATCTCCCCGTTTGGAGTCGGTCACTCCGGGCCACCCGGCCAGAGCCGCCCCGCTTTGGACCAGGCGGCGGGCCACCTTGTGGAAGGACCGGCCGTAGGCCAAAGCGCCACCGAAGGCGGCGGTAACCGTGAACAGAGCGGATAGGCCCCAAAGCAGTTCCTCCGGCCTGCCCAACGCCGCCGTGGCCAACAGGGCCAACAGCAGGTCGCCCAGCAGCAGCAGGGGGCAATACCGGCGGAAGATGCGCTGGGCTCCGTCGTCGGCCTGAATTTGGCTGCCAAAGCCTTCCGCGGTTCCCGCCCACTTGACATACGTATCCCGGCCGTTCCATTTCCCCTCATCCAACGTCACCCGGTAAGGCTGGGACGATGCCGCCGCCGTCCGACAGGACAGGCGCAGGCCGCATTTTTTATGGTAGGTCCCGTGAAGCAGAGCCCACAGCCCGGCCAGAGCCACCACGGAGTAGGGCAGCCGCCCCTCCGGATTTCCCATAAGGGCCAAAACAGCCCCGTCGGCCAGTGTAAACAGACAGGAGAATGCGGCAAGGGTATCCATCCCCACCTTGCCGTGAACCGCCCTGCCCAACCCGGACAGCAGCACATCCATACCCAGCAAAGTTCCAAGGCCCAACAGTCCCGCGGCGATCCAGATCTGAAGGACACTGTCGTTCAAAGGCGACGCCCACGCCAGCCCCGCAGCGGGAACCAGCATTTGAACCAGGGCCAAAACGGTCAGCAAAAAGACCAGCAGGGTCCGTATCCGCATTCCCTTTAGACCCTGGCCACAGGCTCTGGCCAGCTCCTGAGGAGACCGATCGGGGGGGGGCGGCTCCGGCCGTGACGCCCGGCGGAAGCGGCGGAAATCTTCCCCGGGTTGCTCTTCCTGATCGGTACCCGGGATCAGACGCTCCAGCCGGCGAACCTCCTCCGGGTCGATACGTTCATCCTCTTCAAACATCCGGTCGGCGTAGTCGTCCGCCTTCCGGCCCATGTCTTTGAGAAACGTGGATAGGGCGCTCTCCTCCTCGGGGAAGGAGAGGACCCGGTCCTCATGGCCGTTCTCTTCCTCAAAGGGCTGTCCTTCCTCGGGCGCTTCCTCCGAATCCTGCCCCGGTTGTTTGGCGCGCTCCCCTTCGGGTGCTTCCTCGGTTCGCGGAGGGGTCTGCACCGCCCCCGGAAAGGTTACCACCTTCTCCTCCCGTTTCTGGGTACGTGGGGGTTCCGGCCAAGGCAGATCGGATCCCCGGGCTGGCTCGTTCTCTTTCGGGGGCACCGGAACAGCACCCCGCCCCGTCAGCGTTCGGGAGCCAAACTCTGCCAGAATGTCATCCAGCGAGAACTGGTTCCCACTCGCATCCCCGATGAGCGTCTTTACTTCCAGCAGGTCGTCGTTGTTCAGTTGTTTTTTGCGGTCGCTCATGTGCGGTTCCCTCGGTGTGGTGTTGAAATCCGGCCAAGCCGGCGGTTTATTGAGCCGTACGCTGGCGCACCGCCTCATACAGCAGCACGGCTGCAGCGGCGGAGGCGTTCAGAGAGTTGATCTTGCCGAACATGGGGATGGAAACCGTAAAGTCGCATTGCTCGGACACCAGGCGACTCATCCCCTCCCCCTCGCTGCCGATGACGATGGCGGCTGGGCCCTTCAGATCGGCCTGATACAAAGAGGTTGTCCCCTCGGCGGCCGTGCCGAACACCCAGACTCCCTCCTCCTTCAGCTCCTTGAGCAGAGCGGTCAGGTTGGGCACCCGAGCCACCGGCACATGGGCCACCGCTCCGGCCGAGGTCTTTGCCACCACGGCAGTCAGCCCGGCGGAACGGCGCTTGGGGATAATCACCCCGTGGGCCCCCGCGGCGTCGGCCGTACGGATCACCGCCCCCAGATTGTGGGGGTCGGATAGTTCATCACACACCACAATGAGAGGTGGTTCTCCCTTCGCCCGGGCGGCATTCAGAATGTCGTCCACACTGGCATACTCCCGAACGGCAGCCTGTGCAATCACGCCCTGATGAGAATGGGTCCGGCTCATTCCGTCCAGCTTTCTCCGGTCGGCGTCCACCACCACGATCCCTCGCTCCCGGGCGGAGGAGGCAATGTGTCCCAAGACGGCATCGGTTTCGCCTTTCATGATAAAAATTTTGTCTATGGTCACCCCGGCTCGCAGCGCTTCGATGACTGCATTGCGGCCCTCAATGATCCCGTCGTTCTCCGTCTCCACAGGGGCGGATCGGCGCAGGGGCGGTCTTTTGTCCATAGAGGTCTCCTCCAATATCAAACGGTATTTGACGTACAGAAAATAGGATACCATAAACGCTCTGCGTTTATGGTATCACCGGCCATCAAAAGGCGGCTACCGCGCAAATGGCGCGCCGTCGGCCACAAAATACTGGCATAATGGCTACTTTGCGATTATTATATCATATTTGCCGGAAGGGGGGAAGTGCAAATTAACAGACGCATCATTTTGTTTTCGGGAAAATTTTCCTGCCTTCACAGAAAGTTTACACCACCCTTTCTTGTTTTTAATGTATGGATGTGGTATGATATCCTCTGCTACGAAGTCGATCGACATAAAATTAAGCAGAAATACGGAGGTATTCTCCTTTGAAACCTGATAAAGGAAACAACAAGCGAAACACATTCGGTCTCATCACCCTGATTTTATGGGCTATGGTACTGACCATGGTATTCAAAAGCTGTTCCTCTTCCTACGCCAGCGCCAACGAGGTCCAGGTGGACTACTCCACCTTCAAGCAGTGGGTGGCGGAGGACAAAGTGGAACGGGTGCTGATGCAGTCCAACAAGTACACGGTTACCCTTCGGGATGGCGTCACGGTGGAGGTCCCGGATCAGGAGGACTCCAGCTCCATGACCTTCCCCTGGATGACCCAGCAAGATCAGGAGACCGTCTATGTGACCACCCCAACACCCGAGTCGGATTCCGGTATTTACGATCTGATGGACGCACACGATACCCAGTACTACGACGAGCCGGTGGACAGTTCTTCCTACATTCTGTCACTGCTGCTGTCCTATCTGCTGCCCATTGTCATTATGGTGGGCGCCATGATGTTCCTGTTCCGGGGCATCGGAGGCAAGGGCGGCATGGGCAGCCTGGGCGGCGTGGGCAAGGCAAACGCCAAGGTGTATGTGGAGAAAAAGACGGGCGTCACCTTCCGGGACGTGGCCGGTCAGGATGAGGCCAAAGAGTCCCTCCAGGAGATCATCGACATCCTGCACTCTCCCCAAAAATACACCGAAATCGGTGCAAGCCTGCCCAAGGGCGCCCTGCTGGTTGGCCCTCCGGGTACTGGCAAGACGTTGCTGGCCAAAGCGGTGGCCGGCGAGGCCGGGGTTCCCTTCTTTTCCATCAGCGGCTCTGACTTTGTGGAGATGTTTGTGGGTGTGGGCGCCAGCCGCGTTCGCGACCTGTTTAAGGAAGCCAGCAAGATGGCCCCCTGTATCATCTTTATCGACGAGATCGACACCATCGGCAAATCCCGTGACAACCGCATGGGCGGCAACGACGAGCGGGAACAGACCCTGAACCAGCTGCTGGCCGAGCTGGACGGCTTCGACCCGAGCAAGGGCGTCATTGTTTTGGGCGCCACCAACCGGCCCGAAGTGCTGGACAAGGCCCTGCTGCGTCCCGGCCGGTTTGACCGCCGCATCACCATTGACCGGCCCAATCTGGCCGGGCGTCTGGCCACGCTTCAGGTTCACACCCGAAAGATTAAGCTGGCCGAGGATGTGGATTTGAAAAAGATCGCGCTGGCCACTGCAGGCACCGTGGGAGCCGATCTGGCCAACCTGGTCAACGAAGCCGCGCTCCGTGCTGTCCGAAACGGTCGCCGCGCCGTGAATCAGGAGGATCTGCTGGCCTCCTTCGAGTTTGTCATCGCCGGCAGCGAGAAGAAAAACTCTGTCCTCACTCCGTTTGAGCGCCGCCTGGTGGCCTATCATGAGGTGGGCCACGCCATGGTGGCCTACAAGCAGAAAAATGCCGAACCGGTGCAGAAAATTACCATCGTTCCCCACACCGAAGGCTCTCTCGGTTACACCCTGCTGATGCCCGAGGAGGACAAGACCAATTTGCGCACCAAGGAAGAGCTGATGGCAAAGATCACCGTCTCCATGGGCGGCCGTGCTGCCGAAGAAGTGGTCATGAACACCATGACCAACGGCGCCTCTCAAGACATTCAGGAGGCAACCAACATCGCCCGAAACATGGTGGCTATGTTTGGTATGAGTGAAGAGTTCGGCATGATGGCGCTGGGCTCCATTCGCAACCAGTATCTGGAGGGCGGCTACGGCCTGGATTGTGCTCAGGACACTGCCGCCATTATGGACAAGGCGGTAAAAGTGATCTTGGACCAGTGTTACCGGGACGCCGTAGCGCTTTTGAAGGAAAACCGGGAGGACATGGACAAGGTTGTGGCCTATCTGCTGGAGAAGGAAACCATCACCGGCGGCGAGATGGTGGCCATTATTCAGGGACGGGATCCCGCTCAGGTGGAAGATGCCTACGCCTCCACCAAATCCAAGTCCCTCCCCAGGGATATCGAGCCTCCCGCCCGAAACATTCATATCATCAGCGAGGCAATCCCAGCCCCCGCATTGGAGGAAGCCGAGTCTCCGACGTCGGAGACTGCGGATGCTCACAAGGAAGAGACCCAGTCGGAGCAGGCTGAGGAAGCTGGCGGAGCGGATCCGTCGGAGGAACCGAAGCAGGATCCTCCCGCTCAAGGACCTACAGCGGAAGAATAAAAAAACCGGGGAATGGCTGTTGCCATTCCCCGGTTTTTGATTTTCGAACATGTACCAGGGCCCGTTTTCGAATGAGCTGCGGCTTGCCGTGCGCGGCACAAATTCTGCACAGCTTTTTCGCCGAAATAATCCGTCAGGAGCGGCGGATTGGTCCGCTCTGCTTCTCTTGTGGAAGCTTCTGCTCCAGCCACGCCAAAAGGTCCTCCATAACCTCCTGGCGGTTGATCTCGTTGAACACCTCGTGGCGCCCCTCGTGGTACAGCTTCACCGTCACATCCTCACAGCCCGCCTCCTGGAACATGCCAACTACCTGTTCCACCCCACGGCCCATGCCCCCCACCGGATCCCGGTCTCCGGACAGAAACAGCACCGGCGTCTTCCGGCTCATCCGGGCCAGATTTCTCCTGTCGGCGATGAATTGCAGACCGCCCATCATATCACGGAACATGGAAACAGTGGGCTTGAACGCGCACAGGGGATCCTTCAGCCCGGCATCCACCATTTTCTCGTCCCGGCTGAGCCAGTCCCCAGTGGTCCGATTTGGCTTAAATTTTCGGTTGTAGGACCCCATGGAAAGTCGATAAACCAGCTGGCTGACATAGTTGGGCCCTCTAAGGGCACAGATCAGGCCGGCCAGCCCCTTGCCAAACGCCACCAAAAGGGCGGGCTCCTGGCCGGTTCCCGACAACACCGCCCCATCCAACGTCCCGGGCCAGCGGATCAGATAGGTCCGGGTCAAAAAAGAGCCCATGGAGTGTCCCAGCATCACATAGGGGACACCGGGATATTGTGCTTCCTCCAGCTCCCGCAGTCGACGGATGTCCCGAGCTACCAGGTCCCAGCCTCCCTTGGGAGCGAAGTAGCCGTATTTGCCGTCCGACACCGTTTTCCCATGGCCCAAATGGTCCTCTCCACAAACCAGAAAGCCATGCTCGTTGAGGAATCGGGCCACGTGGTCATACCGGCCCACGTGCTCGGCCACGCCGTGGACGATCTGGACGATCCCCCGGGGCTGGCTCTGCGGCAGCCACTCTTGGGCATAGACGGTATGGACGCCGTCGGAGGACGGATAAGTAAGTTCCCGTAGCACGCTCATGTCCTAACCTCATTCCCAACCCACCCTTTCTGGGCCGCGGGTCTCTTTTTAGTTTACTCCATGGGGATATATGCAGTCAATAATGGTTTCTCCTCACATTCTTTGCTCCAGCACCCTGCGGATTGCGCAGTTATGGAGGGATGCATCCTGCGCCAACTCCCGGCACAGATCGCGAATTGTGGGTTCTTCCGCGCGCTGGGCGGCCTGAAGACAGGTCTGCGCCCACTGCTGTTCCCACAGATACTGTTCCCGCAGGGCCAGGATCAACCCTCTGCTTCGGATGGGTGCGCCTCGTTTCGCCTGATAGCGCCGTCCGGTCTCTAAAAAATAAGCTGCGGACAGCTGCCGCATGGCCCGCCTGTGGTCGGCCGCCAGACTGGACAGCGGGCCGGCGCTTCCCCCCGCACGGCGAGCCAATGTCTGGGCCGCCGCCGCACCCTCTTCGGCCAGATCAATGAGCCGTTGCAGTTCTTGTTCCCCGGTCGCAGCTCCTGGTACGGTCTCCTGATTTGGCTTTGGAGCTGCCGGCTCCAACTGGATATTCTGTCCCGCCGGGAGGCCGGCCCCAAGGTCATTGGCCAGCGGGGCAGGGGCAGATTTCGGCGTCTTTATAACAATAGGACTGTTCGTTTGATCGGGCATGACCCGCTCCCAAACCCGACGAAAGGTCTCCGGGTCGATCTGCGGAACCTCTGGAACGGCCCGGTCCAATGTCTGCTCCATATGATCTCCTCCTTATTCAAGCAGATGGTTTCCTCCCGACATCCTATGCGCAACCGATAAAAATGACGCAATGTCTTGCCTTTTCCCGTGGTTTATGCTAGAATGCCCTCATATTTCGTCAAAAGGAGCGAGCGTCATGGCCCCCGAGGATCACAGCAACTATATTATTCGCACCGTCAATACCCCCCACCAGTTCTCTTATGAAAACGGTGTTCTGGTTACCGAAATAGCACCCGGCTATGCCAAGGGCGAGTTGGACGTCAGCCCAAACAGCATCAATCCCCATGGAAATGTTCATGGCGGCGCTCTGGCCACTTTGGCGGACACCGTGGGCGGGTGCTGTGCCTGTTCAAATGGAGGCAGCTGCGTCACCGCAGGCAGCTCCATGGAATTTCTTCGACCCGCCACCGGTTCCAAAATTTATTGTGAGGCTACCCCAAAGAAACTGGGCCGAACGCTGTCCGTGGTTCAGCTGGTCCTGAGCAACGATCAACACGTAGTCGTTGCAACGGCCACTTATACATTTTTCATGTCTCACTGACAAAATGGCTCCTTCTCTCTTTTTCCGAAAGCGGCCTTGACAAGAAAGAAAAGCCATGATCGGATCCTTGCAATTCCAACTGAATGATGGATAGAGGCGCGGTACTCATGCGTACCGGAGGACAAGGCCAGGCAGCCGTCTTCCGGGAGAGGGTGTGCCGCCGAAGGCTTCCCAGCTTGCCTGAGCCGGAAGACCTGGGTCGAAGGAGAATATTCTTCGGACTGTCACGAATCAAGCGTGAAGCGCTATCCAGATGCCCCCGCCATGTGTGCGGGGGCGTCCGGTTTGCCATGGGCGCTCGATGTGCCTATGGCTTTTTATTTGCACAAAATGAGGACTGCACCCCAAAAAAACAAATGGAGGGAAACCAAAATGAGAGCGAGACGATCCTGGCCTGTTCGAGCCATCGTACTTTTGATGATGGTGCTGGCCTTAGCAACCACCGTTTTTGCCGCCGATCCCACCGATGCCCCCGGCTCCAAGATGATCGAGTGTCCTACCTGCGGCGGCACGGGCATCTGCATGGACTGTTATGGTCTGGATGCTGCCTGTGAAGCCTGCGGCGGCACAAATGTATGCCCCACCTGCGGCGGTGACGGCTACATCACATCCCCCAGCCATTTCTACAACACCGTCTTTTCCCTGATGCCCCCCGTCATCGCCATCGCCCTGGCCCTGGTCACCAAGGAGGTGTACTCCTCTTTGTTCATCGGCATTCTGGTGGGCGGCTTGTTATACTCCAACTTCAGCTTCGAGGGCACGATCCTTCATGTGTTCCGCGACGGCATCGTGACCTCCCTGTCCGACAGCTACAACGTGGGCATTTTGATTTTCCTGGTGATTCTGGGCACGATTGTGTGCCTGATCAACAAAGCGGGCGGCTCTGCCGCCTTTGGGCGATGGGCCCAGATTAATATTAAAAGCCGCACCGGGGCTCAGCTGGCCTCTATCCTGCTGGGCTGTCTGATCTTCATTGACGACTACTTCAACTGCCTCACCGTGGGCTCCGTGATGCGCCCCATCACCGACCGGCACCAGGTGTCCCGGGCCAAACTGGCCTATATCATCGACGCCACAGCTGCTCCCGTTTGCATCATCGCCCCCATCTCCTCCTGGGCTGCGGCCGTGTCTGGCTTTGCCGAGGATGGCCAGGGTCTGAACCTGTTTATCCGGGCTATCCCCTATAACTTTTATGCTCTGCTGACCATTGTGATGATGGTCGGTCTGGTCGTCATGAAGGTGGACTTTGGCCCCATGGCCAAATTTGAACGCAACGCCATGGAACATGGCGACCTGTTTTCCGGGTCTAACCCCTACGCGATGCTGGATGAAGATGTCGACGAGAACAAGGGCACGGTCATGGATCTGGTTTTCCCCATCGTCCTCCTGGTCATCTGCTGCGTCATTGGCATGCTCTATTCCGGCGGCTTCTTCTCCGGTTCTCATTTCATTGAGGCGTTCTCCAACTCCGACGCCTCGGTGGGCCTGATGCTGGGATCTGCCTTCGGGCTGTGCTTTGCCATTCTCTACTATACCATCCGCCGCTCCATGTCTTTTGAGGACATGATGGGCTGTATTCCCGAGGGCTTTAAGGCCATGGTTCCCGCGATTTTGATTCTCACCTTCGCCTGGTCTTTGAAGGGGATGACCGACTCTCTGGGCGCGAAGTACTTTGTCCGCGACTTTGTGTGTGGCTCCGCCGCCAACTTCCAGATGCTGCTGCCCGTCATCGTCTTTGTCATCGGCTGCCTACTGGCCTTCGCCACCGGCACCAGCTGGGGTACCTTCGGCATTCTCATTCCCATTGTGCAAAACGTCTTCTCTATGGATAACCCCCTGGCCATCATCTGTATCTCCGCCTGCATGGCGGGCGCCGTCTGCGGCGATCACTGCTCCCCCATTTCCGACACCACCATCATGGCCTCGGCCGGCGCTCAGTGCGACCATGTGAACCATGTGTCCACCCAGCTGCCCTACGCCATCTCCTGCGCGGCAATTTCCGCCTTCTCCTATATTCTGGCCGGCCTTCTGACCAACGCCGGTCTCCCCGGGCTGATCGCACTGCCTGTGGGCATCCTGCTGACGGTGGGTTTCCTCTTCTTTATGAAGAACCGCCAGCCCGCCTAAGCCCGTTTCCCGATTCCATCAGGCCGTGGTCCCAATTCGGGGACCACGGCCTTTTCTTCTGCCGCCTGTCTTGCGGCTTTTGGGCACAGGCATTATAATGGAGGAAAGCGACCGTTCGGAAGGAGCATGCGGATGGAATTTTACGGAACTCTTGGCCCGGCCTGCAGCCAACGGAATACCTTACTCAGCCTGTTTCGGGCAGGGATGACCGGGGCTCGTCTCAATCTGTCCCACACCAGTCTGGCCGACTGCAAGCCCTTGCTTTGGGATCTTTTTCGCCCCGCCGCACTGGATGCCGGAGTGACGCCCCATCTCATTCTCGATCTTCAGGGCCCCGAGCTTCGAATCGGCCGCCTGCCCGCACCCATTCTCCTCCGGAAGGGGCAGGACATTTTGCTTGGAAACGACGGCATTCCGGTGCCCGATGCGGTACTGAAGGCCGCCCGCCCTGGACACCAGATTTCGCTGGACGACAGTGCTCTGATGCTGACGGTTCTGCGGAGCCGCCCCTCGGTTCTTCTGTGTCGGGTGCTCCGGGGCGGTACTCTGTCCAGCCGGAAAAGTCTGGCCATCCTGGGAACTGCGGTGGATGCTCCCGCTCTCACCGAAGAGGATTTGGATAACCTGGATCTGGCGGAACAGGCCGGAGTCACGCACATTCTCCAACCCTTTGTCCGCAGCTGTCAGGACGTGGATACCCTGCGGCAGGCCCTGCAGGCCCGCGGTCTGGCCCACGTCCAGATTATGGCAAAGATTGAAAACCGCCAGGGACTGGAACACCTGGATGAGATTCTGGAGGCCGCCGATCAGATCTGCATCGCCCGGGGGGATTTGGGCAACACTATGCCCCTGTGGGAACTGCCTGGTGTCCAAAAGCACATCTCCCGCCGGTGCCGCGCAAGCGGCAAGCCCTTTTGTCTGGTGACCCAGCTGCTGTGGTCCATGGAGCAGCGGCCGGTGCCCACCCGGGCTGAGGTGTGTGACATCTACAACGGGGTACTGGACGGGGCCGCCTCCCTCATGCTCACCGGCGAGACCGCCGTGGGCCGATATCCCGTACAGGCTATGGAGTATTTGGTCAAGACCGCCCGGCAGGCCCTGGCCGACCCGGTGGAACTCTGAATGCTCCGGGGGCACGCCGCTCTTCGGCTTTTTCTTGCCCGCAGGGGGAAAGGCTGGTATACTGGAAACCAATGATTGCACCCGGCCGTCCGGCCGGAGAACAGGGGGTCCCAAGATGAATAAACTGATGGTCCTGGACGGCAACTCCATTGTCAACCGGGCCTTTTATGGGGTGAGCCAGAATCTCGCCACCCGGGCGGGCCAGCCCACCAATGCCATCTTCGGCTTTTTGAATATTCTGAACAAGCTGCTGGAGGACGAACACCCGGACGCACTGTGCGTCACCTTCGACCGGAAGGCCCCCACCTTCCGCCACCTGGCCTTTGATGGCTACAAGGCCCAGCGCAAGGGAATGCCCGACGAGCTGGCCAGCCAGATTCCCATTTTGAAGGACATCCTGTCGGCGATGAACATCCCCATGTATGAACTGGACGGGTGGGAGGCCGACGATTTGATCGGCACCATTTCGGTGCAGGACACCGCCGCAGGCTGGAACACAACGGTGGTCACGGGGGACAAGGACTCGCTCCAGCTGGTCAGCGACTTCACCACCGTAAAGCTGGTGTCCACCCGTATGGGGCAGACCACCACAAAGGAGATGACGCCGGACACCTTCCGGGCAGAGTATGGCTTTGACCCCATTCACATCATCGACCTGAAATCCCTGATGGGCGATGCCTCCGACAACATTCCCGGGGTCAAGGGGGTCGGGGAGAAGACCGCCATGGCTCTGGTTCAGCGGTACGGCTCTCTCGACGCGTTGTACGCGGCCATGCCCACACCGGAAATGGCCCCCGGTACCCCCGCCAAGCCCGGCATCATTCAAAAGCTGACGGACGGGGAGGACAACGCCCGCATGTCTTATGATTTGGCCGCCATCCATACGGACGCCCCCATTGACTTTCATCCGGAAGAGAACCTGCGCCGGGAGATGGACGCCCCCAGGCTGTATCAGCTGTTTCTGGATTTGGAATTTTCCAAGCTGATTGACAAATTCCATCTCACCGCCACACAGGGAACCGGCAAGGCAGAGCAGCCCCCGCTGGTTCAAGGCATCTGCTCTGGTGAGGCAGTGGACAGCTGGGCCCGGGCGGAGGAGCTGCTCGCCCTGTGGCGGACAAAGGACGTGGTGGACGTGCTGGCCCTGCCCTCTCTGGACGCGGTATGCGTGGAATGCCGACTTACCGAGAGCGAGAGCCACGCCGCTTTGTTGTTCGCCGACCGGCTGGAGCGCTACAACGATGTGTTGAAGGCTCTGTTCGCCCCGGATATCAAAAAGGCGGCCCACGGAGTAAAGGCACTGTGCCGACGGGCGCTGGAGGAGGGCATTGCCCCTGGCGGATTCGTCTTTGACACCGAGGTAGCCGCCTATCTGCTGGCCCCTGCCGACGGCAGCTACGACCTGGAGAAGCTGGGACTGGCCTATTACAACCACCAGTTTGCCAAAGCCTCCGATTACCTGGCCGAGGGCGCCTTTGGTCCGCTCGCCGACCCGGTGGCTCCCACCGCCGCCCTGTTGTCCCACTGCGCCCTTATCGGCGCGCTCCGGGACACCCTGTCCCAGCGGCTGGACGAGCTGGGCATGACGGAGCTGTATGAAACGGTGGATCTCCCCCTGTGCCAGGTGCTGGCCGAGATGGAGACGGAGGGCTTTCTCATTGACCGCGGGGCTCTGGTGCAATTTGGAGACATGCTGTCCGTTCGCATTGACGCCGCCCAGGCCAGAATTTTTGAGCTGGCGGGGGAGCAGTTTAACATCAACTCCACCCAGCAGCTGGGCCATATTCTCTTTGACCAGCTGGGTCTGCCTCCGGTGAAAAAGACCAAGACGGGATATTCCACCAACGCCGACGTGCTGGAAAAGCTGAGGGGGCGTCACCTCATCATTGAGGAAATTCTGGAGTACCGCCAGCTGACCAAGCTAAAGTCCACCTACGTGGACGGCTTGCGCAAAGTGATTCCTCCCGACGGGCGCATCCACACCTCGTTCCAGAACACCGTCACCGCCACCGGGCGACTGAGCTCCACCGAGCCCAATCTTCAAAATATCCCCGTGCGCACCGAGCTGGGGTCCGAACTGCGCAAAATGTTCGTGGCCCCAGCAGGAAACGTGCTGGTGGACGCGGACTACTCCCAGATCGAGCTGCGCCTGCTGGCCTGCATGGCCGGAGACCAGGCCATGATCGACGGCTTTCTGAGCGGAGCGGACATCCACACCATCACCGCCTCTCAGGTCTTCGGGGTCCCCCAGAACCAGGTCACTCCTCAGATGCGCCGCAGCGCCAAAGCAGTCAACTTCGGCATTGTCTATGGCATCTCCCCCTTCTCCCTGTCCCAGGACATCGGCGTGACCGTGGCCCAGGCCAAGGAATATATGGAAAAGTACTTCCAGCACTACTCCGGCGTCCGGGCCTATATGGACGCCGTGGTGAAGCAGGCCAAGCGGGACGGCTATGTGTCCACCCTGTTCAAACGGCGGCGCTGGGTGCCCGAATTGAACTCCTCCAACTTTAACACCCGGTCCTTTGGCGAGCGGGTGGCCCTCAATGCCCCCATTCAGGGGACTGCCGCCGACATCATCAAGCTGGCCATGATCCGTGTCCGCAACCGTCTGAAGGCCGAGGGGCGAAAGGGCCGGCTGGTTCTTCAGGTCCACGACGAGCTCATCGTCGAGTGCCCGGAGGGAGAGGCAGAGGCCGTTCAGCGGCTGCTGAAGGAGGAGATGGAGGCAGTAGCAAACCTCCCCGTCCCCCTCATTGCCGAGACCGCCGCCGGAACAAGCTGGGCATCTGCCCATTGATTCCTGTCTTGTCCCAACAACTGCACAAACGCCCTGCCGGAACTTCTCCCGGCAGGGCGTTTTGACCGCCTGTCCCCTAAAACACACCACGTGTCCTCCTGTTCTTGCTTCTCCGTTTCTGTTCTGATAGACTGTGGATGATCCTAATTTTATCATATTTTTAGGGAGGCCAACTCATGAAACACGTTCGGACGTTTCCGCTCGCGCTGGGGTTTGGATTGTCCCTGGCTCTGTATTTCTGGATTTGGATGCCCAATGTGGGGCCTCTGGCGTTCCCTTGGCCCCAACTGATCCCTAAGCTGCGTCTGACCTTCCATGCCGCACCCGCCTTCTGCCTGCAGCTTTGGCTGCTTCGGGTGACACAGAACAAGCTCCTGCGGGCCGTTCCTCTGTTGCTGCTGGCCATTCCTCTGGCCCTGGCGCTGTTCCTCTTCCTGCGCAACCATGGTTGGGACCGGCTGGGGGCGCTGGTCTTTCTTTTGGGCTCCATCGCCCCGGCGGCAGGCAGTGTTCTTGGATGGATCGTCCGTGGACAATATCGCCGGGCACAGCTTAAGAAAGGAACTCCAAGACTATGAACGTATCATCCTTTCTCACCTTTTCCGCCTTTGGCGTGAGCACCATCCTGTTCCGGCGGAACACCCCCATCCTGGGTACCATTATTCTCACCGACCGGTGCAACCTTCACTGTAAACACTGCTCGGTCAACAACATTATCTCCGCCGACTACCCCTATAAAAACATCCGCAGGGAGATGGAGCTGCTGTACCGCATGGGGGTGCGCATTTTATTTTTCTGCGGGGGTGAAACCTTTCTCTGGCGGGACGGAAGCCGATGTCTGCGGGATTTGGTGATCGAGGCCAAACAGATGGGATTTCTCATCGTCAACACGGTGACCAACGGGACCTTTCCCATCGACCTGCCCGAGGCCGACCTGATCCTCCTCTCCCTGGATGGGGATCGGGATGCCCACAACGCCATCCGCGGGGACACCTATGACGCTATCTTGGCCAACATCCGCACGGCCACGTCGGACAACATCTGCCTGTATATGGCCATCAACCAGCTGAACCAGGACACGGTGGCCCATGTGTGCCAGGTGGCCCGGGAGGAGCGCAACGTCCGGGCTGTCTCCTTCAATTTTCATACCCCCTACCCGGACACCCAGCCCCTGGCTCTGAGCCGGGCGGAAAAGCGCGCGGTCTGCGCCCTTCTGGAGGAGCGGATGGCGGCGGGTGACCCCATCTTCAACCTGAAAACCGCCTTTCCCTACCTGATCGACAACTCCTTTCCCACTCCCTGCCGCCAGTGCGTGGTGGTCGAGCGGGGTAAGGTGTCCGTATGCGGCCGGTGTATCGAGGTACCCGGGCTGTGCGACCAGTGCGGCTATTTCTTCGCCGCTGAGTACGCTTTGGTCTTTCAGGGAAACCTCCCGGTGATTTGGGATATGCTGTCCACCTATTTGAAGTACATCTGAACGGAGGCGACTTGATGTCCGCTTTGATTTCCGGGGCCCGGAT
>JBFWME010000006.1:27328-39209 GCA_050251755.1 Lawsonibacter sp.
CGGGCCCTGCTGGATCAGGTGACCGCCTTTCTCCGGACGCGCGGCTATGTGCGGGACTCCATCTGGACCTTTGCCCGCACCCCCGGCAAAGGCTACTCCTCCATGACGCGGACCAATTTTCTGGGTTTCGGCTGCTCGGCCACTACCCTGTTGCGGGATCAGTTTAAGGTGAATACCTTCTCCATCCCCGCCTACCTGGACCGGATTTCGGCCGGAAACCTGCCCACCGCGCTCACCTGCCGCTTTACAGAACGGCAGCGGATGGTGTATGATCTGTTCTGGCGAGCCTATACCACCCGCATTTCGGAAGCGGAATTCCAGTCTTTCTTCGGCGTTCCACTGAACAAGAGGTACGGTCCGGAACTGGCGCTGGCCCGCCTGCTTGGCTGGGTCAGGAAAGAAGGAGATGTCTGGCATCTGACAGATGCTGGCGCCTTCCGTTTTCACGTCTTCGAGGGATATTACACCCTGTCTTACATTGACAAAATGTGGAGCCTGATGGGCCAGGATCCCTTCCCCCCGGAACTAAACCTGTAGGAGGAACACACATGTATTATGAAATCGTCCCCATGGACCGTGGCCACGTGCCTCAGATTGCTGCGCTGGAGAAGGAATGCTTCTCCTCTCCATGGACGGAAGCCATGCTGGAAGAAGAGCTGTTCAATCCACAGGCCAGCTTCATCGTCGCCGAGGACGGGGAGGGCAACATCTTGGGCTATGCCGGTCTTCATGTCGTCCTGAACGAAGGCTACATCGACAACGTTGCCGTGGAGCCAGACGCAAGGCGCCACGGAGTGGCTTCCGCCCTGCTGGATGTATATTGCCGCTTTGGGGCTGCCAATCTGTCTTTCCTGACGCTGGAGGTCCGGGCCTCCAATCTCCCGGCCATCCGCCTATATGAGAAGCACGGCTTTCAGCAGGTTGGTCTGCGCCCGGGCTATTACCAGCTTCCCCGGGAAGACGCGGCCATTATGACACGGGAGTTCCCCCAGAAAGACGATTGACCCGCCGCTCCGCCGCCGGTGGCCGGAAGCGCAGCCGATCCTCCCCTAAACCCCAGTTCAAATTCAATTTTGCTGACCCCGGCTCCGGGCAATCTGCCTGTTTCAGAGCCGGATGCCTGAGGAGTGAACCCCATGAACATTTTAGCCATTGAATCTTCCTGCGACGAGACCGCCGCCGCAGTGGTCCGGGACGGACGGACCGTCCTGTCCAACTGCGTCTCTTCCCAGATTGATATGCACACCATCTACGGCGGTGTGGTGCCTGAAATCGCCTCCCGGAAGCACGTGGAGGCCATCACCGGCCTGGCGGATCAGGCGCTGGCCCAGGCAGGGCTGAGTAAGACCGACCTGGATGCTCTGGCGGTCACTTACGCCCCGGGCCTTATCGGAGCGGTGCTGGTGGGGGTGAACTTTGCCAAGGGCGCGGCCATGGCGCTGGGCCTTCCCCTGATTCCCGTCCACCATGTCCGGGGACACATTGCCGCCAACTATATCACCCACCCCGATCTGGAGCCTCCCTTTGTCTGTCTGTGCGTCTCCGGCGGCACCACCGCCATTGTAGATGTAAAAACCTATACCGACATGGAAGTTCTGGGCGGCACACGGGACGATGCCGCCGGGGAATGCTTTGACAAAGTAGCCCGGGTGCTGGGGATCGGCTATCCCGGGGGCGGGCCAATGGATCGGCTGGCCGACGGAGGGGACGACCACAAGTATGAACTGCCCAGGGCCCACATTCAAGGGGCAAGTCTGGACATGTCCTTCTCCGGACTCAAAACCGCCAGTCTGAATCTGATCCACAACGCCCAGCAGAAAGGGGAACCCCTGGATTTTCCCTCCTTTGCCGCCAGCTTTGGCCGGGCGGTGAGCGAGTCTTTGGTCCCCCGCGTGATGGAGGCCGCCCGCTGCAAGGGCTATGGCAAGGTGGCTGTGGCCGGAGGCGTCGCCGCCAACCGCCGCATCCGGGTAGATCTACAGCAGGCCTGCGCCGCCAGCTGCGACAAGCTGTTCCTCCCCGAGCTGAAGTATTGCGGCGACAATGGGGCAATGATCGGCTGCCAGGGATATTACGAGTGGACGGCCGGCCATGTCGCCGGCCCGGACTTAAACGCGTATGCTACGCGGGATATCGCCTTGGGCTGACTCCAGTTCTTTCCTTTTTTTGCATTATGTAACCTGATGTTTTTCCTCTGTTTTGCATATAATTTTTTCACCCCCGGAAACACCGCCCAAAAATCCATTTTTCCCTCTTCTTTTCCCAAAATATTGTGGAAAACTCTGTGCAAATTGTGTATAACTTTTTCATCCCTTTATTCTCTCCGAAATTTATGTCAATCTTTTCCCTTCTTTTTTCTGCTTCGGTCTGCCGCACAGAGCACTCCAAATCGTTCTCTTCTCTCTTCTGTTTTCGGATTTTTTCATTTTTTCCTTGACATCTCTGCTCCCTGATGATAGAATGCCATGGTACAAGAAAGTAGGCACGGTTCCCCGTCCTCACCCTAGGCTTGCGCCAACGGGTTAACATGGAACAACATTCGCCGGTTCTCCGGCGTTGTCTGCTGTGATACGGGAGCCTTGTCGGCAACCGTATTTTTTATTTTGTTTGGAGGTGCTTTCCCATCGCTAACACAGGTCATCAAACCAATGAAGAAATTCGGGACAAGGAGGTCCGCCTGATCTCTGAGTCCGGGGAACAGCTGGGGATTCTGTCCTCGCAGGAGGCGCTGCGCCTGGCTGAGGAGCAGGGTCTGGATCTGGTCAAGATCTCCCCGAATGCCGTACCTCCGGTGTGCAAGCTTATGGATTACGGCAAATATCGGTTCGAGCAGACCAAGCGCGAGAAGGAAGCCCGCAAAAATCAGCGCGTGGTGGAGATCAAAGAGGTCCGGATGTCTCCCAGCATTGATGTCAACGACTTCAATGTAAAGCTGAGAAACGCCCTTAAGTTTTTGTCCGAAGGAAACCGCTGCAAGGTCACCGTTCGTTTTCGCGGCCGTGAGATGGCCCACACAAACATCGGCCAGGACCTGCTGCTGAAGTTTGCCGAAGAGTGCGGCGAGTCGGCCGTCATGGACAAGAGCCCCAAGCTGGAGGGACGCCATATGTCCATCTTTTTGTCCCCCAAGCCCGTAAAAGACACGAAAAAGTAAGTAAAGGAGTTCTCTGTTATGCCGAAGATCAAGATTAAGACTCACAGTGGCGCCAAGAAGCGTTTTTCCCTCACCAAAACCGGCAAGGTCAAGCGCGCCATGACCAAGAAGCGTCACCTGCTCAATGGCCACGGCAAGACCACTAAGCTGAAGCGGGCTCTGCGCGGCACCACTTACGCCGACAAGACCAATGAGGCCGCCATCAAGCGCATGATCCTGTACAAGTAAGAAGAGGAGGGAACGAACAATGGCAAGAGTGAAAGGCGCGATGATGACGCGCAAGAGAAGAAATAAAATCCTCAAGCTGGCCAAGGGCTACTGGGGTTCCAAGTCCAAGCACTATAAGATGGCCAATCAGGCCGTGATGAAGTCCGGCGTTTATGCCTATACCGGCCGTAAGCTGAAGAAGCGTGACTTCCGCCAGCTGTGGATCACCCGAATCAACGCTGCGTGCAAGCTCAACAATATGAACTACTCCACCTTCATGAACGGTCTGAAAAAGTCCGGCGTCATGATCAATCGCAAGATGCTGGCCGAGCTGGCCGTCAACGACAAGGCTGCCTTTACCCAGTTGACCGACACCGCGAAGAAGGCCCTGGCCTGATTTTTCTCGGAGCAAACGTTCCCAAAGTCTATAGGTGTTCACCCAAGAAAACGGTGATTGACCCGATGGACATCTGGATACGAATGAAAAAGAAGCAGATGCCACTCAGAAAGAGTGCATCTGCTTCTTCTTTTTTGGAGCGGCAGCACTGCCGATGTTTCGGCTCAAGGTGGTAATGAACGCGGAGGAGACGAGGGGCGTGGACGGCGGAGCCGGTTCACTCGTTGTTCCCTGAATGGGGGCGTCTGTTTTCCTTTCCCGACAGCCGTGCTCAGTGTCGTCTGATTGCGGTAAGATCAATATTGGTCACTTGCAGCGTTCCCGATTCCACGGCGCCCTGCAGCGCATCGGAGACCGCGTTGATAATTCCAGCCGAGGAGAAGGTAGCTCCACTGACCGCATCCACTTCCAGGGACTGACTGCTCACAATGGTATCCAAAATACCTTCGGCGCGGCTAAAATATTGGGGCGTATCGCTTTCACTGATCACGCTGATCTCCGATACCTGCCCGCCGGAAACCGTCACCGAAACGGTGATGGTGCTTCGATATCCCTGGGCAGAGCCCTGATAGCTTCCGTCATTCAACTGCGCACCCGAAAAGGTAACGATGCTGCCGGAAGCAGAGGAGGCCGAGCCGGAAGAATCGGCCGCTGGATCGGTGGAAGTGGATGCGTCTGTCTCGCTGCCGGTTGAACTCTCCTGCCCCGCAGAGGCATCAGACTGCGCAGACCCATCTGCCTCTTCCGTTCCGGAAGCGGACGGCGTCGAGGTATCGGTCTGGACAGAGGAATCCTGCGTTGAGCCATCTGCCTGTTCCAGCGCTGAGGCACTGCCTGCCAGGCCAAGGGCCGCCAGCCGATCCGGAAGCTGAATACCCACATTGGCAAGGTGAAGCGCAAGGCAGACCAGCAGCGCCGCCGTCAGCGCCCGGTGCGCGGTCATCCAGCGCTTCTTCAGGCGCTTTCTCAGCAGGTAGGTTGCCGCCAGCGCCACCGTCAGCAGCAGGCAAACCGTCCCCCAGTTCCAGCTGAACAGTACGGGCGCGACTTGAACATCAGACAGCGTCGCCCACGACGGATTTCCCGCCAATATGCCATGGAGCAGCCCGGTCACAAGCATCAGCACGCCAAATGGAATGTGGCATTTGGAAAAAAAGCGGTTGATCGCCCGAATCTTGCTGATACGTGCGAGAAACTTCAGCGCAGTCATTGCCGCGCACAGCGTGGCAATCCAGGCCAAGATCAAACTCAATGTCATAAAAGAAACCTCCCAGATTTGGTTTCTTATGATCATACAGATCATACTTAAAAAATACCTAAAGCATCGCCGCCTTTTCTGCGGCGCTCAGAAAAATCCAGGGCATTTTTTCCTTTTTTGGTGCAGCCACCTGGAAAAAGAATTGTAATTTCCTAAAAATTCTTGTATCATAGGCTCTGAAAGGAAGTGAGGTCTTTGCGGATCATGGCCATCGACTACGGAGATGCCCACACCGGGATCGCCCTCTCCGACCCCACAGGATTTTTAGCCGGAACCGCCACAACCATCCACAGCCGAAAGGCGGACGTGGTTTTAGAGGAGCTGGCCCGGCTGGTACGGGAGCAGGGCGTGGACGAGCTGGTCATGGGCTTTCCTCGGAACATGGACGGCACCGAAGGCCCCCGGGCCGAACTGTATCGGGCCTTTGCCGCCAGGGTAGAGGAGGTCACGGGCCTGAAACCCATCTTGTGGGACGAGCGGAGAACGACGGTGGACGCCCACCGCATCCTCCAGGAGTCCGGGAAAAACGCCAAAAAGCGGAAGAAAACCGTGGATGCCGTAGCGGCCTCTCTCATTCTGGAGGGGTATCTAAACTTTAAACGTATGCGGGGCTGACGGTAAGCCCCTTGCGCCACAGAATCATTGGAGGAATTTTTTATGTTAGGAGTCAACGTTACTTACACCATGAAGCCGGGAAAGCGGGCGGAATTTCTCTCTGAAATCGCTGCCTCCGGTGCGCAGGAGGCCATCCGGAATGAGGCCGGCTGCATCCAATATGACTATTTCCGCTCAGTGGAGAACCCCGATCAACTGTTCCTGCTGGAGAAGTGGGCCGACCGGGAGGCTCAGGTAGTCCACATGAACCAGCCCCACATGGCGCAGGTCAAGGACATCAAGGAGCGTTATACCCTTGACACCGCGCTGGAATTTTACCAACTCTGACCGTTTCTTACCGTCAAAGAGGAATCATAGGGAGGAATTCTTACTTATGGAACTTAACACCGTGTGGGCCGTCTATTTCAGCGGCACCGGCACGACTCAGAAGGTGGTCACCACCCTGGCCAAAGCGGTTTCCCAGTCTCTGCATGCAGACTATCAGGAATTTTCCTTCAATCTTCCCACCGCCCGCCAAAAGGAGCTTTCCTTTGCCCCCGGCGACCTGGTGGTGCTGGGTATCCCCGTGTATGCCGGTCGGGTGCCCAACTTACTGCTCCCCTACCTTCGGGATCTGGTCCACGGGAACGGCGCTTTGGCTGTCCCCGTGGTGCTGTACGGAAACCGGAATTTTGACGACGGCCTGATTGAGCTGCGCAACGTGATGCGGGACAACGGCTTCCACCCCATTTCCGCCGGTGCCTTCGTGGGCGAGCACTCATTCTCCCGTACCCTTGGGGCGGGCCGGCCCGACGACCAGGACATGGCTCTGGTTCAGACATTGGCCGACCGAACGATTGACACGGTGTCCACGCTGACCACCGCTCCCGCAGAAGTGGTGGCGGTGGAGGGCTGTGACCCCATTCGCCCCTATTACACGCCCCGGGACCACAACGGCAGCCCCATTGTGGATTTTTTAAAGGCCAAGCCCAAGACCGACCCGGACAAGTGCGTCAAGTGCGGCCTGTGCGCCCGCATCTGTCCCATGGGTGCCATCGACCCCAACGACGTATCCAGCGTAATCGGCAAGTGCATCAAGTGTTGCGCCTGTGTCAAACGATGCCCCACGGGTGCCAAGTATTTCGACCACGAGGGGTATCTGTACCATCAGCACGAGCTGGAGGACATGTACGGCGGCCGCCGGGCGGAAAGCAAGATTTTTCTGTAAGGTCTTCCGCCGGAGCACGGCGCGGCCGTTCCTCCCGATTGAATTGCAACAAGAATCACCGGGCGACACCATGTGTCGTCCGGTGTGTTTTTTGTTTATCGCTCCATCTTCCAAACCGCCACGCTGTATGGGGCTAACTCGCTTCCGCCGCCAAAGTCGTGCCGCCGGCCGGAGAGCATCTCCACCGCCATGCCGCAACCCGCATCAAAGTGGGCGGTGTAGGGCTGGCTGTCGGAATTGAGCGCCACCAACACCCGCTCGGCGTCCGTTTTCCGCTCGAAGATAATCTGTTCATTGGTCAGCACCACATTGCGGTAACTGCCACAGCATAGTGCGTCGCTCTCCTTCCGCACGGCGGCCAGCTTGGCGATCCAGTCGGTCAAGTCATTCCACTCCGGCTTTTCCAGCGCGGGACGCAGGTCCGCGTCGCTCCCCGCCTGCTTGCTGCCCCGAATGCCCCACTCGCTGCCGTAGTAAACCGCGGGTACCCCGGGCATGGTAAACAGCATGGCATAGGCCAGCGGCAGGTGGGCCGGATCCGTCAACTGAGCGGCAATGCGGCTGACGTCGTGGTTGTCCAAAAAGGACAGCAGGTGGGCCCCTTTATACAAGGTCCATGGCTCCGGGCCGAACTGGCGGTTCAAGCTGTACCCGATTTCAAACATATTTCCGGAATTGAAGCTGGACCACAGTCCCTTATAGCACTCGTAGTTGGTTACCGAATGGCACAAGTCCGGACCCATCCAGCGGTTATAGTCCCCGTGAAGGGTCTCGCCCAGCAGAACAAAGTCGGCCTTTTGGCTCTGCGTGAAGGTACGCAGTTGTTTTAAGTACTCGGGGGGCAAGCTGTAGGCCACATCCAGCCGCAGCCCGTCGATACCGAACCGGTCGATCCAGAATCGGATGGCCTGGAACTGGTGATCCACCACCGCCGGGTTCTGCAGATTCAGCTTCACCAGCTCGTTGTGTCCCTCCCAGCCCTCGTACCAGAACCCGTCGTTCCGGTCGGTATTCCCGCCGAAGTCAATGTGGAACCAATCCTTGTACAGGGTGTCCCACCGTTTCTCCTGCACCTCACGAAAGGCCCAAAACCCACGGCCCACATGGTTGAACACCCCGTCCAGCATGACCCGCATGCCAGCAGCGTGAACTGCCTCACACACCCGGGCCAGGTCCTCCTCGGTTCCCAGCCGGGGATCCACCTTGAAATAGTCCCGGGTGTCATAGCCATGGCGGTCGCTGTCAAACACCGGGTTGAGGAGCACCGTATCCGCCCCGGTCCGTTTGATGTGCTCCACCCAATCCAGCAAGCGCAAAATCCGGGACTCGGTCACGCCGTCGTTGTCCTGGGGCGCGCCGCACAGGCCCAGGGGATAAATCTGATACACCACTGCTCGATCAAACCACATTGCAAACCCTCCATCTACCCGGGGCGTTCCAATCAAACGAACGCTTCCGGGCAGGAAACATTCCGGCATATTCCGCAGACACGGCAAACCCGGCCGCAAGAATGAGGCCTCGTTCCGGGAGTCTCCGCTGATGTTACCCCGTGGGCCTCGCCGGATCTGTTCTTTTATCATACGTCATCCGTCCCCAATGGGCAAGAAAAATCTGGAGGCCCTTCCCGCATCCCGTTCCGAGCACCCAGAACCATTCTTTTCCTACCGTTTCTCGCCGTTCCGTCCAAACAGTTCCATTGCTCCGATGACCACGAGAAAGCCGCCGAAGCATTTCCGCAGCAGCGCCACGTCCAGTGCCGTCGCCCCCCAGGCGGCCAGAACGGCGCAGACCAGGCCTGCCGAAATGGCGGGCAGAAGCACCGGCTTTTGGATGTAGCCGTTTTTTATATGAGAGGGAAGGGCCATCAATCCCGCAGGCAAAAAATAAAGCAAATTGATCCCCTGGGCCAAATGCTGATCCAATCCGGCAAAAACGGTCATATAGACCAGCAGCAGCGTACCGCCCCCCACGCCAAAGCCGGACAGCACCCCGGTGGCCGCTCCCACCGCCAGCGGCAGCAGCCAGTCCGTCACAGAAGGCACCTCATTCCCCCGTACATGAGCAGTAGCCCAAACCCGCGCTTCAGCCACCCGATCCGCACCCCCTTAAACCACCGGCCTCCGATCCAGCCACCCACGGTACCGCCCAGGAGATAGGGCAGAGCGACGGCAAAACTGAGGCCGCCCCGGAGAAAATAGATTCCCACCGACAGCATGCACAGGGGCAGAATCACCGCCACCGAGGTGGCAAATGCCTGCCGCTGCTCCAGTCCGCAAAACCGGGTGAGCATCGGCACCAGCACCGAGCCCCCGCCCCCGCCGAAAAAGCCGTTGGCGACGCCTGCCGCTGCGCCGGAAGCCAAAGCGCGCCATCTGATGTTCTGCAAAAAACCGCCCCCTTTTGGCTTAGTGTGCCAAAAAAGGGGCGGCTTATGTGAATTTCGGCCCTCAATCCGCCAGCTTGTCCAGCAGGGTAGCCAACTCGGCCAGCTTTTCGTCCGGACTGCCGCTGGCAACCGCCTCTCGGACGCAGCAGTCCATGTGGGCCTTCAGCACCATCCGGTTGGCCTTCTTCAGAATGGACTGGGTGGCCATCAGCTGGTTGGACACATCCAGACAGTAGCGGTCCTCCTCCACCATTTTTAAGATGCCGTCGATCTGACCCCTAGCCGTTTTCAGCAGCCGGGTCACCTGGGCATGGTCTGCCTTCACTGAATCGACACCACCTCGTAGCCCGCTTGGGTGACAGCGTCGGAAAGCACCTTGCCGTCTACCTCTTTGGACAGGGTCAGGGTGGCGGATTTGCCCTCCAGGCTTACCTCCACGGTCTCCACCCCGTCAATGGCGGACAGGGCCTGCTCCACCCGCCCGGTGCAGTGGGCGCACATCATGCCCTCGATTTTTATGGTTTTTTTCATTGTATTCGCTCCTCCTTGTTCAATTTTCGATTGTTCCATGGGACAGGCGCCGGAACACTCCGGCGATACTTCCGACTGCGTCCCGGCGGACACAGCGCTCCATTTACTCTTGAAAAACCGCAGGCGCAGTGCGTTTGTCACAACGCATACCGAGCTTAAACTCATGGCGGCGGCGGCAAACATGGGATTAAGCTGGTGCCCGGTGAGGGGAACCAAAAGCCCGGCGGCCAGGGGAATCCCCAGACTGTTGTAGAAAAAAGCCCAGAACAGGTTCTGTTTGATGTTCCGAATGGTCGCCTTGGACAACTCCACCGCGGCGGCGGCATCCAACAGATCGGACTTCATCAGCACAATGTCGGCGGACTCAATGGCCACATCGGTCCCCGCGCCGATGGCCAGCCCCACGTCAGCCCGGGCCAGTGCCGGGGCATCGTTGATGCCGTCACCCACCATCGCCACGTTTCTTCCCTGCTCCTGAAGTTCCTTGATCGTTTTCTCTTTGTCCTGGGGCAGCACTTCGGCCATCACCCGGGTCACGCCCAGCTGGGTTCCGATGGCGTCGGCGGTGCGCCGGTTATCCCCGGTGAGCATGATCACATCGATGCCCAGCGCCCGGAAGGCGGACACAGCGGCGGCGCTGGTGGGTTTTGGGGTGTCGGCCACTGCGATCAGGCCCAGAACCTGCTGTTCGTCGGCAAAATACAAAGGGGTCTTGCCTTGGGCGGCCAGTGCCTCGGCCTGGACGTCGAACCCGGCCAGGTCCACGCCGGCCTCCTCCATCATGGCCCGATTCCCACCCAAAAAGGCTCTGCCTCCGATGGCGGCCTTGACACCTCGGCCATGGATGGCGGAAAAACCCTGGGCTGGGGCGCCGGGCAGCTTCCGGCGTTTGGCCTGTTCCACAATGGCGGCGGCCAGGGGGTGTTCGGAAGGGCTTTCCAGACAGGTAGCCAGAGTGAGCAGGCCGTCCTCTTCCATGGTCTCTCCAGGCAGAATATCGGTCACCACCGGCTTTCCCTGGGTCAGGGTCCCCGTCTTATCCAGCACTACCGTGTCGATGGTATGCAGGGTCTCCAGCGCCTCGGCCGATTTGATGAGGATACCGTTTTCCGCCCCCTTGCCCGTTCCTACCATGATGGCCACCGGGGTGGCCAGGCCCAGGGCACAGGGACAGGAGATGACCAAAACTGCCACACCAGCGGTGAGAGCTTTGGTCACATCTCCTCCGCTGACGGCCAGCCACACCACAGCGGTGACCGCCGCAATACCCATCACCACAGGGACGAAGACCCCCGCCACCTGATCGGCCAGCTTGGCAATCGGGGCTTTCGAGGCCGAGGCCTCTTCCACCAAACGGATCATCTGGGCCAGAGTGGTGTCCTCGCCCACCCGGCTGGCCTCAAAGGTAAAGAACCCGGATTTGTTCAGGGAGGCGGCGGCCACCTTGTCCCCCGGCCCTTTGTCCACCGGCAGGGATTCTCCGGTCAGAGCGGACTCGTCCACAGCGGACTGTCCCTCCCGGATGATCCCGTCCACGGGGATGGCCTGACCGGGCCGGACGGTCACCCGGTCGCCGACCCGAACCTCTTCCACCGGAATCTCCAGCTCCTTGCCGTCCCGCAGCACCGTGGCCGTCTTGGGCGCCAGGTCCATCAGCCGGGTGATGGCCTGAGAGGTCTTGCCCTTGGACCGGGTCTCTAAAAACTTGCCCAGCGTGATCAGCGTCAGAATCATTCCGGCGGATTCGAAGTACAGGTCCATATGATACCGGGCCACGCGCTCCATATCCCCGTGTCCCAAGCCATAGCCCATTTGATAAATGGCAAACACACCATAGACAACGGCGGCGGCGGATCCCACGGCAATGAGGGAGTCCATATTGGGGGCGCGATGCCAAAGAGTTTTAAAACCCACCTTATAGTACGCATCGTTAACGTAGAGTATGGGCAGAGTGAGCAGCAGCTGAGTCAGCCCGAACGCCACCGCATTTTCGTGCCCGGTCAAAAACGAGGGAATGGGCGCCCCCATCATGCTGCCCATGGCAAGGTAAAACAGGGGAATCAGGAACACAAAGGACCAGATCATGCGGCGCTTCATCCCAGCCAGCTCCTGTTCCATCCCGCTTT
>JBFWME010000006.1:39309-41949 GCA_050251755.1 Lawsonibacter sp.
GGGACGTTTATTGAACGTGCTTCAAAATACCAGACGCCCAAATCAGGTGCCGCTGCAGAGCATCTGTCACTGCGTTCACATCCCGGCTGCGAAGCAGCGCCAAAATATCCAGGTGCTGCAGAATACTCGTTTTGATGTCGTTCAGGGCTTCTGCGGAGAGAACCTGATACCGCCTCATGTTGGTGTTGTTGTTGCGCATAATCACTTTAATATAATTATTTTGACCGCGCTCCACAATCAGCTCATGCAGTTCCCAGTCCAACGCGGAAAACCGCTGGGGCTCCGGGGTATTTCCACTCTCATATTCCTCCAGAAGATCCCGAAACTGCCGCTCCAATACATCAATTTCTGCATTTGTGATGTGATAGACCGAGGTTTTGGCCGCCTGCACTTCCAACAGGCAGCGGATCTCATACAGGTCTTCCATATCCTTTGAGGACAGGGGCTTCACATAAGCCCCGATTCCATTTTTGATCTCCAGCCAATCTTCGCTGGCCAGCGCACGCAGGGCCTCCCGAACCGGAGTACGGCTCATGTTCATCTCTTCCGCCAGCTGGCTCTCGCTGAGAATGTCGCCGGGAATGATCTTTCCTTCGCAAAGGGCATCTTTAATTTGATTATACGCTCGCTCAGACAGATTGACTCGGCCGCTTCTCTTTGCTTTGATCATGTTTGGTGTTTTTCACTCCATTTCATTCAAGTGCAGGTATAAAACAAACTGTATACAATATAACACGGGCAAAACGAGAATGCAACTAGAAATTTTATTACCCTTCCCGGTTTTTTGCCTGTAGGTCCGGTCCGCTAAGAACCCGCGTTGACAGCACTTGCATGTATCCTCCTGAATCAAGAGAAACGGCATGCCCGTTTGTCCGCATCCCGTAGGATGGACAAACGGGCACGCCGTTTGCAACCGTTCTATCTGGTTTCCGACCCGCCCAACAGGTCAGTCCAGGATTTCGAGATAGCCCTCGTCGGCGTTGACCACAACCGTGTCCCCGTCCTTCACCGCCTCATAGAACGCGGGATCCACCTTGTCCACCAGGGGGACCTCCATGATGATGGCGCTGGAGACCAGCACAGGCTCAGCGAACTGAATGATCATGGCAGCCGGCATATTCTGATGCATGTTCAGCTGGTACAGCCCGTCGGCCTGAACCACAGAGCTGCCCTTGCCGCCGGGGAATACCAGGATCTTCTTGGCAATGGACTCCCCCTCCAAATCGTGGGCTTTCTCCATCACCACGCCCGTTTCGGGCACGATCTGGTAGAACATAATATGGTCCTTGGAAACAATCGCTTCGGCCTGGGCCATACCTTCGGAAATTTTGTGACAGGTAAACCGTTTCGCCATGTTATCTCACCTCTCCAGTCAAAGCGGCCTCGATGCAGGTATCCAGGTCGCGAATCACAAAGTTGATACCCCGGCGGCGGGGGTAGTAGGCACACTTGGGGGACTCAGTGATGCCCTCTTTCCCTGCCAGATAGTGCCAGCAGGGCTGGTCGGGACAGGTGTCCGGAATCAGTTCCGCGCCGGCCGCCGTGAGTACGTCGGCAATGCCCATCCGCTCGGCCATCTCGGTGGTGGTGCTGGATACCAGAATGTACATGGGAATCGCCAGCTTCTTGCCCTCGATCCGGTCGGCAATATACTTGGTCTCGTTCAGGGAGAAGTGGGGACAGCCGAACATGGCAAAGTCTACCTTCCGTCCGCCCTCATCGCTGATCTCCCCCAGAATGTCCTTCAGATCCTGGTCGGTAATGACCACCTCACGCTTTGGTTTGTTTCCGCCAAAGGCGGCCTCCACCGTGGGCGCTTCGGGGGTAAAGCCCACAATGTGGTACATGCCGTAGGCTCCGGAGGTGTTCAGCTGCGCGCCCAGATTTCGCAGGGCCTCGGGGGAGATGTGCTTGGGCAGACCGGTAAAGACCGGAATCCCTTCTCCAATTTTTTTGCCCAGCATGCCCAGCAGGTGGTACTCGTAGTCAGTCTTCATGTCCGCTTCCACGCGGACGAGAATATCGCCCTTCCGGTTTTCATCCAGCAGCAGACCGTACTCGGGCACATAGCCGGTGATGGCAGCGCACAGCGCGCTGTTGGCCCCCTCCCGGTTGGAGCGGGCGCCCCACACGGCGTTGACGTAGGGGGTGGCACTGGACTCGGAGAACGCGCAGACCTCACCGAAGTTGGGGATGTTGGACCCCATGTAGGGGGTGCAGTTGTAGGACAGGACCGCGCCCAGTCCCTTATAGGCGTTGTGGGTGCGCTGCATCAGGCCTGCAAACTTTGGATCCACCGGGTGCTTCTGATCCGAGCTGGTGAAGTAAGAGTAGCAGAAGCCTGGGTTGACGGTGGGGGCTACCCGGCATTTGGCGCCGCCCGCAAGCATCTTTTCGGCGAACCACAGGTCCGCCTCCTGGTTGCTCAAAGCCACGTGAGCCCGGGTAATGGGAACCATGCGGGGTGCGTCGAAGGCCTCGCCCAGCGCGAACTGGATCTTCATGGCGTAGGCGACCCCTTCGCCATATTTCCCATCCAGCATGGCTTGCTGTTCCTCGTTCAGAATCATACTCGTTCCTCCCTTTTCATTTTCATGCATACAAGCACAGATACCGATGTATCGTTGTCCACTGCGGTCA
>JBFWME010000006.1:42049-58478 GCA_050251755.1 Lawsonibacter sp.
AGGGTAGGGTACACGCTGTATACAGCCTGTGTGCTATTGTTGCTATTATAGTACCGTGCGCTTGTCATTGTCAATGCATTTTCCCAAAATCCATCCTGAAAATCCCGCAATTTTTGAAGCACTTGTGCAGAATTTTAAAAAAATTTATATTTTATAATTTCCTTGTTTAGACTTTTTCGTTACAATAAGGTTATCGAATCGGTTTGGTGGGATTTTTGTGCGGAAACGGATCTTCTTTTTTCATACCATGACCCTGATTGCCGCCATGGTAACGCTGCTGGCCGTCAACTGGGGCGTGGTTCACTGGATCGTCAATTATTACCAAAAGCAGGCAATCCCAGCGGCAAACAGCCGGTCCGAGCAAGTCCATTCCATTCTGGAAGACTGGAACGCCGATTCCCAAGACTGGTTGGAACTGGACGGACTTTTGCGGAGGCTGGACTACAATCTGGTGGTCACTCAGAACAACCAGGAGATTTTCTCCTCCTTGAATCAGATGCAAATAGACCTGTACCTCAAGATTGCAGAGGCCGCCTCCTGGCCGGAGCAGGGGACCCTCACGGTACAAAGCGATGGTGTGGTAATGGTTGGCCTGCGGAGCGGCAGTTATCTTGTGGTCGCGATTCCAAGGCCGGACATTCCTCCGGTGCTGGGCCGACAGCGACCCCAGGGGGAGGCCACTCTGCTGTCTATGCTGGCCAGCGGGGCGACCGCCATCGGGATTATTGTCCTGCTCAGCCTTCTGTTCACCCGCTACCAAATTAAACGGATCATGCATCCGGTCAACGCCTTGGCCGAGGCGGCAAAACGTGTCGAGCAGGGGGATTTATCTACCCCTGTGGATGACCAGGGACAGGACGAGTTCTCCTCAGTCTGTTCGGCCTTTGATCATATGCAGCAGCACCTGCTTTCCGAGCGGGAAAAAAACGCGGCCTATGAGCGTGCCCGCACCGATTTGATCGCCGGCATCTCCCACGATCTGCGCACCCCGCTCACCTCAGTAAAGGGCTACATCAAAGGGATGCGGGACGGGGTGGCCAATACTCCGGAGAAGCGGGAGCAGTATTTGGACATCGCCTATCGGAAAGCCTGCGATATGGAGCAGCTGCTTCAGCGCCTGTTCTACTTTTCCAAACTGGAGACGGGTAATTTACCTCTGCGTCTGATTCCGGCAGACCTGGGCATTTTTGCGCGCCGGTTTGCCGACGACGCCCGGCAGGAGCTGGCTCCGGCGGGCGGGCAGGTGGTTCTTTCACAAACCATAGAACGGCATCCTGTCCTGCTGGATGAAGAACAGATGTACCGGGTGCTGACCAACCTGAAGGAAAACGCCCTGCACTATGCCGGGGCCCAGCCGCTGGTACTGACCCTGACCGTCTGGCACGATAAAGACCGGGAGTGTCTGCGCTTTGCCGACAACGGGCACGGAGTTCCGGCAGAGCATCTGCCCCACCTCTTCGAACAGTTCTGGAGGGGCGATCAGGCTCGAGGCAGCCGGGGCGGCGAGGGCAGCGGCCTGGGACTCTATATTGTGAACTACATTGTGGAGGCACACGGAGGGACCGTTCAGGCCAGTAACGACCACGGCCTGGTCTTTGAGATCACTCTGCCCTGCCGGGAGGATAATTAAATGAGTAAAATTCTGATTGTGGAAGACGACCCGGAGATCTCCATGCTGGAACGCGACTACCTGGAAATCGAAGGATACGAAACCGTTCTGGCAAACAACGGCCAAACCGCTGTGGTGGAAGCGATGAAGGGGGAATGCGATTTAATTCTTCTGGATCTGATGCTGCCCGGCTGCAACGGCTATGATGTCTGCCGCCTGATCCGGGACAAGGTCGACATCCCCATTTTGATGGTCACCGCCCGTTCGGAATCGGTGGACAAGATCCGCGGGCTTGGGCTGGGGGCAGACGACTATATTCCAAAGCCCTTTGACCCCGCCGAGCTGGTCGCACGGGTTAAGTCCCATCTAAGCCGCTATGACCGGCTGACCAAGGGGGAGCGCCGTTCGTCCGGCGACGACGTCATCGCGGTGGCCGGCTTGGAAATCCACCTGAAAAGCTGGAAGGTTTATAAAAACGGCAAAGAGATCAAAATGCCCAATCGGGAGTTTGGGCTGCTAAAATTTTTGGCCGAGCACCCCAACATCGTCTTCTCCAAGGAGCGGCTGTTCGAGGCCATCTGGGGCTATGACTACGTGGGAGACAGCGCCACCGTCACCGTCCACGTGGGCCGGGTCCGGGACAAGATCGAAGACGACCCCAACCACCCTAAAATCATCGAAACGGTATGGGGCGCCGGATACCGGCTGAACGGATAAACATGGCATCATTGTCTATCGAACCGATTGTCAAAAGAGCGGCGGAATTTTCCCCGCTCTTTTTTTAATGTTACAAGGATCCTTATCGGAAGAAAATGTTTGGATTCTGTTTAGAAAAAATTTCGTTTCTCGCCTCTGCCTGTTTAAATTTTCCACCTACAATGGAAGCCGTTAATGAAATCATTTCCACTTGGAAAGGACGGTCTTCCACATGTATCTTCCAATGTTCAAGAAGCCCTCCCCCCCCGGGGAGGACACCTCATCTGCCGCGCCAAAGCGCTGGAGCAAGAATCCATTCAAACGCCTTGGGAAAAAACGCATCCTCGCTCTGGCGGTGGCCCTGGTGTTTGTCGTAGGGCTTGGCATCCACTTTTTTGGCGGCGACGGAGGCTCGGCTTCGGCTGCCAACCTTTCTTATACCACTGCCGCCGTGGAGCGCCGTGATATTACGTCCTCGATTACAGGCAGCGGTACGCTGGAAGCTGCCGACTCTTATTCCGTGACCACCCTGCTGGAAGGCACCATTCTCACCGCCGATTTTGAAGAGGGTGACGAAGTTGAGGAGGGCACGGTGCTGTACACCATCGATTCCTCCGATGCCGCAAGCTCTTTGGAACAGGCACAGATCTCTTTGGATCAGGTCCAGCGCAGCTACAACAAGCAACTGGAACAGCAGGCCGATCTCAATGTCACCTCCACCGTGGCCGGCCAGGTATATACCTTGGATGTGGACATTGGAGATGAGGTCAGCTCGGGCCAGACCATTGCCACCATCCGGGATTCGAGCACCATGAGTCTGGAGGTTACGTTCCCCGCCGACGAGGTGTCTGCATTTTATGTGGGGCAGTCCGCCACCGTCACCCTGGACAGCACCTTTGAGACGCTGTCCGGCACCATCTCAAAAATCAACGGAAACACCACCATTCTCAGCGGCAACGTGATGGTCCGCACCGTCACCATCGACGTGTCCAATCCAGGCGGTCTGTCCACGGATCAAAGTGCCAGCGCCGCAGTGGGCTCCGTCACCAGCACCGGAAGCGGCACCTTTACTTATCACGCGGAGAAAACAATTACCGCCAACGTAGCCGGCGAGGTCAGCAGCATCCAGGCATCCGAAGGGGATTGGGTATCCAAGGGTCAGACTCTGGTCGTGCTGGTCAGCGAAGATTTGGACGACTCCCTGCAAAGCGCCTCGGAAAGCCTGCGGAATGCAGAAATCTCCTTGGAAAACCGCTATGACCAGCTGGACGACTATACCATCACATCCCCCATCAAAGGCACCATCATCGACAAAAATTATAATGCCGGCGAGACCACCGAATCCAGTCAGGTGATGTGTACCATCTATGATTTGAGTTATCTGACCATGACGCTGGACGTGGATGAACTGGATATCTCCAACATCGTCGTGGGGCAGACCGTGTCCATAACCGCTGACGCCGTGGAAGATAAAACCTACGAGGGCGTGGTCACCAAGGTCAGCGTGGCCGGGACCTCTTCCAGCGGCGTGACCACCTACCCCGTCACCATCCGTCTTGATGAAACCGACGGTCTGCTACCCGGCATGAACGTAGATGCCACCATTGTGCTGGACAGCGCCACCGACGTGCTGGCCATCCCCTCCGCCGCCCTTCAGCGGGGCAACACGGTACTGGTCACTGCTGACTCCCCCAGCGCCTCCAGCGGTACGCCCGTGAACCAGTCCGGCAGTGAGGACGGAGATACTTCCCAGAGCGGAAGCGAAACCTACTATTCCGTGGCCGTCACCGTGGGTGTCAGCGACGATACCTATACAGAGGTCACTTCCGGCCTGCAGGAGGGAGACACGGTAGCTTACATCGCCACCAGTTCCTCTGACAACACCACTCAGATGGGGATCATGGGGATGCCGGGCGGAAGCATGTCCGGCGGCCCAAGCGGCGGCGGTCCAAGCGGCGGCGGCCCGGGAGGATTCTGAGAATGAAAGCGCTCATTGAATTCCAACAGGTTTGCAAGTACTACCGCATGGGGGATACCACCGTGACGGCCGCCGACCATATCTCCTTTCAAATTTTCAAGGGAGAGTTTGTCGCCATTGTGGGCTCCTCCGGCTCGGGCAAATCCACCTGTATGAATATCATCGGCTGTCTGGATGTTCCCTCCGAAGGCGCCTATCTTCTGGACGGTCGGGACGTGGGGCAGATGAACAAAAACGAGTTGGCTGAAATTCGCAATGAAATGCTGGGGTTTATCTTCCAGCAGTATAATCTGCTTCAAAAGCTGAATCTGGTGGAAAACGTAGAGGTTCCCCTGATGTATGCCGGCGTGAAAAAGGCGGAACGGCGGAAACGCTCCCTGGAGGCTCTGCAGCAGGTGGGACTGGCAGACAAATGGCGGCACACGCCCAATCAGCTCTCCGGCGGCCAGCAGCAGCGGGTGTCCATCGCCCGGGCTTTAGTTGGCCATCCGGCTGTCATTCTGGCCGACGAGCCCACCGGCGCTCTGGATTCGAAAACCGGCCGGGAGGTACTGGCCATGCTCCAGCAGCTTCACGCCGCCGGAAACACCGTGGTTCTGATCACCCATGACAATTCCATTGCCGTTCAGGCCCAGCGAATCATCCGACTGGAGGATGGAATGGTGGTCTACGACGGCCCTTCTGACGCTCCGGAGGCTGTGGTAACTCCCCGGGCTGTCAGAACGGCAGAAGGGGGGACTTCGGCATGAGTGTCCTAGAATCTTTGAATTTGGCCATCAAAAATATCGTATCCAGCAAAACCAGAACCGTGCTGACCATGCTGGGCATCATCATCGGCGTGGCCGCCGTGATCGTCATTGTGGGACTGGGCAACGGCCTGGAGGGCTACATCACCGAGAGCTTTTCCAGTATGGGCACCAACGCCCTCACCGTCAATGTTATGTCCCGGGGTTCCACCCGCACTTTGGAAGTGGAAGACATGTACGACATTGTGGAGGAAAACAGCCAATATTTTGATTTGTGCTCCCCCATGGCCAGTATGTCCGGCTCGGTAAAGATCGGGACGGAGACCACCAGCACCTCGGTAAGCGGGGTCAGCGAAGATTACCTGGCCATCAAGGACTATACGGTTTCCAAGGGTCGTGGCCTGCAGTACAGCGACATTGCCCAGCGCGGGAAAGTATGTGTGGTAGGGGCCTACGTGGATCAGGCCTACTACGGCGGCAATGCGGTGGGTCAGACCCTGCGGGTCGGCGGCCAAAGCCTGACCATCATTGGAGTGGTGGAACAGCAGAGCGATGAGCTGGAGGAGGGAGGCACCGATGATTTCCTTTACCTCCCCTACTCCACCGCTTCCCGGTTATCCGGGCGCGTGTCCAACTTTGTGGTCACCGTCAAAAGTGAGGACACGCTGACCGAAAGCAAGGAAGCCCTGGAAAACGCCCTCTATGAATTTTTCGCCAGCGACGACTTTTACACCGTCACCAGCATGTCCGAAATGCTGGAGACCATGACCAGCATGATCAACATTCTGGTGATGGTACTGGCCGGCATCGCCGCCATCTCGTTGGTGGTAGGCGGAATCGGCATTATGAACATTATGCTGGTGTCGGTGACCGAGCGCACCCGTGAAATCGGCATCCGCAAGTCTTTGGGTGCCAAAGAACGGTTTATTATGCAGCAGTTCGTCATTGAGGCGGCAGTAACCAGCGCCCTGGGGGGGATCATCGGGATCCTTCTGGGCTATGCCTTGTCGGCTATCGCTACCTCCATTGTCACCAAAGCCATGGAAGCCTCTCTGACCGTAGCACCTACCTTGGGCGCCGTCCTGCTGGCCTTTGGCATTTCGGTGGGCATCGGAATTCTGTTTGGCTACCTTCCCGCCAAAAAGGCGGCAATGCTCAACCCCATCGACGCGCTGCGCTATGACTGATCAAAGGAAAAAGGAGCGATTTGAACTATGAAACATCGTCTGACTGCCCTGGCCGTCACCCTGGCCCTGGTTCTCTCTCTGGGGTATATGGGAACTGCCTCGGCCGCAAGCCAGTCCACCGCCTTGGAAACCGTCCACGCTCTTGGCATTATGGTCGGGGACTCTGAGGGCAATCTGAATCTGTCCGCTTCCGTCACCAGGGCGGAATTTGTTACTATGATGACCGCCGCTTCCGCCTATCAGGACACCGTGGGCAGTGGCTACGGCGTCTCTTTGTTCAAGGATGTGAAAAGCACCCACTGGGCCAGCGAGTACATCAAGCTGGCTGTGGAACAGAATTGGATGGCCGGCTATGTAGACGGCACCTTCCGGCCCGAGCGCACCATCACGCTGGAAGAGGCGTGCACCGCCCTGCTGCGTCTGCTGGGGTACGACTCCGGCAGTCTGGCCGGATCGTTCCCCACCGCCCAGCTGTCCAAGGCCGGCGCCATCGGCCTGCTGGACGACGTAACTGCGGTTCAGGGTCAAGCGTTGACCCGCCAGGACTGCGTTACCCTGTTCTATAACCTGCTGGTGTCGGACAACAGTTCCGGAACCGTTTACGGCACCACACTGGGCTACACCGTAACAAACGGTGAGGTTGACTACTCCACTCTGGTCAGCGCCGACACCAAAGGCCCCTATGTCGCCTCCGCGTCCGGCAGCCTGACCCTGCCCTTCAGCACCTCGGGCATCACCGTTTACCGCGACGGGACCGTCTCTTCTGTCTCCGCGGTAAACCAATACGATGTCTATTATTACAACACAAACCTGCGCACCGTGTGGGTATATAACGACCGAGTCACCGGTACCCTCACTGGCCTGTCGCCCAGCAGCACTGCCCCAACCTCCGTCACCGTGGCCGGAGTTTCTTACACCATTGGCACCGCCTCCGCCACCTACCAGTTATCCAGCCAGGGCGAATTTTCCGAGGGCGATCTGGTCACCCTGCTTCTGGGAATGAATGGAGACGTGGCCGACGTAATCTCCGCCCAGGACAACGAGGCAGTGTACTACGGTATTGTGGTCTCCAGTGCCAAAAGCGCTTCCTCCTCGTCCACCACCTCCTCCAGCACCACCAGCGTTCAGGTGACCACCCAGGTTGCCTGCGCCGACGGCACCGCGCGCACCTTCTACCACAGCGGAAGCGCTTTGTCCTCCGGCAAGCTGGTCACTGTGTCCGTCACCGAGTCGGGAACCACGGTAAAAAGCATGTCCAGCAAGAGCCTGTCCGGCACGGTCAATTCCAGCGGCACCAAATTCGCGGGCTATGACTTTGCGGACGACGTCCAGATTTTGGACACCGATGAGAACGGCGGCTATGCCCGGGTCTACCCATCTCGATTGGCCGGTTCCAGCCTGGACTCGGATGATGTGCGGTACTACACCCTCAACGATGACGGAGATATTGATTGTCTGGTGCTGAATCAGGTCACCGGCGACACCTGGACTTACGCATATCTGACTGATGTAGAAAAATCTTCCGGTGACAGCATTTCCGCCAGCTACGAGTATGTATTGGACGGGACGACTTACAGTCTCACCAGCAGCAAAATATACAGCGCAAGCACGGGAGGTGCAGCTTTGATCTATGAGGACGGCAGTCTGTCCAGCATGAAGCAGCTCACCTCCGTCACCGTCACCGATCTATCCACCCTGTATGCCACAACGAGCGACAAAAAATATTCTCTGGCGGAAGACGTACAGGTCCTGCTGAAGGATTCTTCCGGCCGCGGCTACTATGCCACCACCCTGTCTGCCATTAATCTTTCAGACTATACAGTGAAGGGCTGGTACGACAATCTGGGCTGTTCCGCCGGAGGCCGTATCCGTATCCTTGTGGCAACGGCCAAGTAACTGTGTCTTTCGTTCGTCTCAGCTCCGCAACCGCTGTACGGTTGCGGAGTTTTTATACCTGTAGTACAATAGCAGTACGATGGAACAGGAGGGGATGCACATGAATCAACGAGAACGAATGGCCGCTGGTCTACCCTACAAATCCTGGCTGGACGGTCTGGCGGAGGCCCGGCTGGAAAACAAAAAGAAAATTCGCCGCTTCAACCTCCTCCCTCCCGAGGATACCGCCCGGATCATCGCCGCGCTGAAGGATATTCTGGGAAAAACCGGAGAAAACGTCTTTATCGAGGCTCCCTTTCACTGTGACTACGGCAAAAACATTGAAGTGGGCGAGCACTTTTTCGCCAACTACAACCTTACCATCCTGGACGTGGGTAAGGTGCGCATCGGCGCCTACGCCCAGATCGCTCCCAATGTATCCATTTATACGGCGGGACACCCCATCCACCCCGACGCCCGGAATTCCGGCTATGAGTACGGACTGGACGTGACCATCGGAGACAGCGTGTGGATCGGCGGGAACACCGTGATCCTCCCCGGGGTCTCCGTTGGGAACAACGTGGTCATCGGCGCCGGCAGCGTGGTCAGCCGAAACCTGCCCGATAACGTCATTGCCGTGGGCAACCCCTGCCGCATCGTACGGGAGATCACCCAGGCGGACCGGGACTTTTACTACCGGGACCGTCCGTTCGACGTGGATGACTATCTGATCCCCAACGAGCTTTTTTAAGCCTTAGACATTTTATAACAAGAAATCCAGGCTGTTGAAACAGCCTGGATTTCTTGTTTTGCTCGTAGAAACAGGCCTCGTGGCAACGCAGTTTTCTGCGCCGCCGCAGTGGTCTTACCTTGGGAATTCTTAAAGACTCAGCAGTTGGCGCAGGGCAGGATGGCCCGCACCAGCAGCCCCCCCTGGGGGCGGTTTTCCGCCGTAACCGTGCCCCCATGTGCTCGGACGATACTGCGGCAGATGGACAGTCCAAGTCCGGATACCTTCCGCCCCCGGTCGGAGGTATAGAGCGGTTCGAAAATCTGCTGAAGCAGTTCGTCTGGAACTCCGTTCCCATTGTCCCAAAACTCCAGCACCAATTCCTTGCTCACTTGGCGGCAGAGCACTTCCAGTTCCAAGTGCTCCGCTCCGCTGTGCTGAATGCTATTGCCAATGAGGTTGCCGAAATAGCGTCTCATGTGGTGCGGATTGCAAATCAGTTCAGCCCGCGGGCAGATACATCGGATGTTCAGGCGCACGTCGGCATCCAGCAGCTCGGCCTGGTACTCCTGCCGCAGGCTGTCGCACAATGCCTGGGCCGTCAATAGCTCCATGGGGGTCTCGTCGCGCAGACCCGCCTCCAAATAGTCGTCAAACTCGTCCACAATGGACTGGAGCGCAAGCCCCTTGTCGTGGATGCTGTGCAGGTAGCGCTCCCGTTTTTCCGGACTGAGCTGGGCGGACAGCAGCCGCTCGGAGTAACCCAGCACCGACGTCAGCGGCGTCTTGATGTCGTGGGAAATGGAGGCGATCAGCCGGCGCTCCGACTGTTCCTTGGCCTTCAGCACTCCCGCCAGATCGGCAAAGGTATTTTGCAGCTTGCCCACCTCGTCGATCCGAGGGCTGCGGGGTGGGAGAGTACCCTTTTCCGAGTACTCCCGCATGGTCTTCCGCAAACCGATAATAGGGGAAACAATCAGAAGATAAAGCATCACCCCGGCCACTACAAACAGCGTCAGATTAAACACGGCCAGCGCTACAAAGGTCCGGTGGCCCACCGCGTCGATCAGGTCCTGACGACTCAGCGTAGAACTCCATACGTAGACCCGCAGCGTCTCTCCCGACCGCAGGGAGACGGAGGCTCCGCTGGCCACTTCCAGGCGGGCATCCGTCCACGCCTCCGGCATAAATTGGAACAAAACGGCGCCCTTGCTGTCCTGAATACTGCACCCAAGCTGCCGGTCGGTCAGATACTCCTCCAGTCCGGAACAGTTACCCTGGCTTCCCTCCAAAAAGGAGGCCACCTGCCGAGCCTGCTCCTGGGCCTGAACCATAGTTCGGTCATAGGTCTCTCCCACGTAGGCCCTCAGGTAGGCCAACACCGAGGAAAAGGACAGCAGCCAGCCCAGCGCAGCCGCCGCCAGCAGAATCAGAATCATCTTCCGGGACAGCTTGGCGCTCAGCCATCCTGCCCCCGGCAAACGCCACCGCTTTCTCTCAGCGTCCATTTGCCGCTCCTCCCGCCTGCTCATCGTAGCCGCTCTTGGTGACAAAGCGATAACCCGAGCCCCAAATGGTCTTGATATACTCCCATTGAGGGTCGATCTTAGTCCGCAGTTTTTTGATGTTAATGGCTACAGTACCCACATCTCCGTAGTCGGTCTCCCACACATCCCGGAAGACCTGTTCCCGGGAGAGAGTCTTGCCTGCGTGACTCATCAGATAGGCCAGCAGATCAAATTCCCTGGTGGACAGCTCCACCGGCTCCCCGTTGCGCTCCACGGTCCGGCTTTCGGGGTCCAGACGAATTTCCCCAATCTGGATAGGACGCCGCTCTTCCTGTGGCGGAATGCGCACCCGGGCCTGGGCCCGCAGGTGAGCCTGAACGCGGGCCACCAGTTCCTCCAGGGCGAATGGCTTGGTCAGATAATCGTCCGCCCCCAAGCCAAGTCCCTGGACGATGTCCTTTACGTTGTCCTTGGCGCTGAGAAATACAATGGGGCAGCTTACCCGGGCCCGAATCCGCCGGCAGACCTCCAGCCCACTGATGCCCTTCATCATAATGTCCAGCAGCACCAGGTCAAACGACTCCTGTTCCAGCACCTCCACAGCCTCTTCTCCCGAGGGGACGGTCTGAACCGCCATGCCCTGCTCACTCAACACGTCGGAGATCAGCTCCAGGATAGAGGAATCATCGTCTACCGCTAAAATCCGTTCCTTCATCCGTTTTGCCCTACCCTTCCCGCCAAAAGGCACTTCCTTGTCCCCATTATAGCAGAAAGCCCATTTCATGAACATGAAGAATTATTAAGCGACGGGTAAGCTTTGTCCATTTATTAAGGATTATTAGGAATAGCCAAAATCGGTTGACTTTGCCCCCCTGCGGTCATAAAATGCAAACCCAGAAAAAAGATTCTTGAAACCGTTCAATTCATAGAGAGGGTGGCCCATTTGCTGACAAAAGTTGCGCACAAACTGACTCGAAAGCCAAAGCTGGTCATTTTCATCGCGGTGCTGATGCTAATCCCAGGTATTCTGGGCGCCGCCTTCACCAGAATCAACTATGATATTTTGTCCTATCTGCCTCAGAACCTGGACTCTGTAAAGGGCGAGGCTCTGCTGGAGGACCCCTTCCAAACGGCTGCAACCACCATGCTGATTGTAGATGGGATGCCTCCCGAGTACACCCACCAACTGCAAAAGGAGATAGAACAGGTCCCAGGCGTCAGCGACGCCATCTGGCTGTCCAGCCTGGTGGGCATTCAGATCCCCACCGAACTGCTGCCGGAGGATGTCCGGGACGTTTTCTTCTCCGGTGACGCCACAATGATGGTCGTCCAGTATGACCAGCCCGGCGCCTCGGAAGCCACGATGAAATCCATCGAGCAGGTCCGCTCCCTGTGCAATAAAAACTGTTTTTTGGCCGGCTTCTCCGTTTTTATTAAAGATACGAAAGATCTGATCTCTCAGGAAATGCCCTGGTACGTTCTCATGGCGGCCACTCTGTCCACCATCGCCATGTGCGTGACCATGGAGTCCTGGCTGCTACCGGTGGCTTTGATGCTCAGCATCGGGCTTGCCATTCTCTATAATTTTGGCACCAACATCTTCATGGGTGAAATATCGTTTATCACCCAAGCCATTGCGGCAGTCCTCCAGCTGGGCGTCACCATGGACTATTCCATTTTTCTCTACGCCCGGTATCAGGAAGAAATACATCGCCACGAAGACCGGCGAGATGCCATGGCGGCCGCAATCGTAGCCGCCTTCAAATCTCTTTCCGGCAGCTCCATGACGACGATTGCCGGCTTTTTGGCTCTCTGCTTCATGCGGCTGACCCTGGGCCGTGACATCGGTCTGGTCATGGCAAAAGGCGTGGTTCTGGGCATCACCACCGTGGTTTTGGTGCTGCCCTCCATTCTGCTTCAAATGGACGGCCTCATCCGCAAATACCGCCACCCGGCAATCAAACTAAACACGAGCCGGCTCAACGCCTTCATTGTCCGCCATCGTCACTTCTTTGTCGTGCTGTTTCTCGTTCTGTTCGTCCCGGCCATTTACTCCAACAATCACACGCAGGTGTATTACAAGTTGGATGAGTCCCTTCCTCAGGATATGCCCTCCATTGTGTCCACCAACAAACTGAAAGATGAATTCAGCATGGCCTCTTCCCACTTCATCGTCATGCGGGATGACCTGAGCCGGGTCAAAATGAAGCAGCTGGAGGAATCCATCGACGCGTTACCCGGCATTAGCAGTGTGGTGGCCTATGACAAGCTGATTCCCAGTACCATTCCAGACTTTTTCATTCCACAGGAGATCAAGGACCTGTGTAAGCAGGGCGGCTATCAGATCCTGATGGTCAATTCGGAATATGTCACCGCCTCGGCTGCCGTGGCGCAGCAGTTGGATCAGCTCGGCGACCTGGTCAAAACATACGATCCCGGCGCTTACATCACCGGCGAGGCAGCCATGACCGCCGACCTGATCTCGGTTTCCGCCACGGATTTTCAGGTTACCAGCTATCTGTCCATCATCGCCATCCTAATCCTGGTGGCCATCGCCTTCAAGTCCGTGTCCATCCCCATTCTGCTGGTGGGCACCATCGAGCTGGCCATCTTCATCAACCAGGGCCTCCCCTATTTTACCGGAACGGTCATCCCGTTTGTGGCCCCCACCGTCATCGGCTGTATCCAGCTGGGGGCCACGGTGGACTACGCCATCTTGATGACCACTCGCTTTCAGGAAGAAATACAAAGGGGCAAAGATCGGAAGGAGGCCATTCGGGCAGCCGCCACTTCGGCGGACGTCTCCATCCTCACCAGCGCCTTGGTGTTCTTCTGCTCCACTCTGGGCGTAGCCTCCATCTCCACTATGGAGATTGTCAGCAGCATCTGTCTGATGCTGTCCCGGGGGGCTGTTATCTCCGCTCTGGTCTGTATGTTTATCCTCCCCTCGGTATTGGTGGTTTTCGAACCCATTATTGCCAAGACCACGCTTCACTGGCGGACCCCAAAGGCTCCAAAGCCTTCGAAGGACGGCCGTCCCACCCTGCCGTTTGGGAAAAAGAAGGATGCCCTTCCCGCTCCCGAGGCGGAAATTCCCCTCCCAGACCCGGCCGACGAACCGACTCCGGCCGAACCCGTCCAATGAAAGGAGCAATGTGAGATGAATAATAAACGGAACATTTGCCTCCGGCGGGGGCTGGCCTTGACTATGGCCCTGTTCCTCACCGCCGGACTGTCCACCACCGCATTGGCGGACGGCAGCACACTGACCGCCACCCACGACGAAACCTACTATGCTACCCTGGACTACTATGGTGGAATTCTGGACAGCAGCGTGGTCAAGAGCTATAAGACCTACGGCAATGACACCATCACCGACTATGGGACCTACGACGAGGTGGTCAACCTCACCGACGACTTGGAACCCGCTCTGGGAGACGGCACCGTCACCTTCCAGTTGGGGGAAGAGGCCCCAAGCCGGTTCTACTTCGAGGGAAAAACCACCAAGCCGTTGGATGAGTTCCCCTGGACGCTGTCTCTGTCTTACACCCTGAATGGGGTACCCACAAAAGCCGAGGATTTGGCGGGTAAGAGCGGCCTGGTGGAAATCACTCTGGATGCCGTGCCCAGCCCCAACGCCTCGGAATACAGCCGAAACAACCTGATCCTTACCGCCATGTCCACATTCAACGGAGACGATATTCTGTCTCTGGACGCCCAGGGAGCCCAGGTCCAGCTGGTGGGCAACTTGTACTGCGTGCTGTACATGGTTATGCCCGGGGAGGAACAGCACTTCACCATCCGGGTGGGGTCAGATGACTTTTTCTACGACGGCATGGTCTTTCTGGCCGTCCCTGCCACCCTGTCCCAGCTGGATCAAATTTCCGACCTGCGGGAGGCCAAGGAGAAAACGGAGGACTCCTATCACGCAATTCAGGACAGTCTGGACGTCGTGCTGGACTCTCTGGATGGAATGAGCGGTAGTCTGAATGCCACCGCCAACGGTCTGGATCAGCTGAATCAGGCCCGCAGCACCATTTCCAGCGGCAAGAGTCAGGTCTATGACAGTCTGGACATCGCCCTGGACGCCGCCGGGCCGCTCACCGAGTCAATGAAGCCGATGGCCAGCCACCTGGCTACCGCCCAGCAGGCCCTCACCGACACCACCGAGCTGCTCAATGAGATGAGCACCAATGTGACTGAGTTGAAGCCAGAGGTGGAGAACACCCGCAAAATCATTAAGAATCTGCAGACCGATCTGGATGAGTTTCAGGATCTGCTAGATGATCTGGAAGATGACGATACCCTGGAGGATGCCAAGCAAATTTCTATGAATCTAACGGATGATTTTTCCCGGCTTGGAGACAGCATGGATCTGCTTGGAGACAGCCTGGCCGATTTGAAAAGCGATCTGACCTCTCTGAAAGAACAAGCCTCCGCCCTAGACAGCACCGACCAGACCTATGTCACGATTGGGGGATACACGCTGAATGAGATTGAAAACACGCTTTTGCCCCAAGCAAACTCTCTTCACTCAGCTTATGAGAGCGCAGGCGGCTCAGCTACCGGTTTAAGCTTTTCGGATTTTATTGCGCTGTATCTGATCTATACCAACAGCAGTACGCTGCAAGCCTCGTTCTCCTCGTTCAGTGATTTTCTAACCTACTATCTTACCGTCAACAACGCTGGCATCGATCTTGAGGATTCCGCCTACTCCACGGCGGTATCCAAAGCCGAGTCTCTGGCCTCTCTTTGGGAGATGTCACAGTCCTCCGACTTTGATGCCCAATGGGCCCAACTAGAGCAAATCAACACCCTTCTTTCCGACTACAATGTCACCGTTAATCAGATGAAGGAAGCTTTGACCTCAGGCAGCACTCTGACCTCAGGCTTGTCCAGCCTGTGCTCCGCTCTGGATGACGACCATCTCAGCGGCGATCTGGAGAGTCTCTCCAACCTGATGGAAGATCTGCTGGACGAGATTGACAACCACAGCGGAACGCTCTCCTCCACAATCGACGACCTGGACCATGCCGCCGACCTGGCCCTTCGGGTCAACGACCATGTGGGAACGGCACTGGATCAGATCCAATCCCTGACCGACATTATGAATACCTATGAGCCGGAGGCCCAAAAGGCTCTGGACGATGCCAAGACCTTCAGCGACTCCGCGTCCACCAGCATCTCCGCGCTGGTGGATGCCGCCCAGTCCGCCGAAGATTTGATGAAACGCAGCGGGACCGATCTGGACGCCGGTACCAAGCAAACCCTATCCGGTCTGGCTGACGCTCTTCGCAAGTCCACCCGGGGATTGAGTCAGACGGACACCATCCGAGACGCCAAACATACCATCGATGCCCTCATCACCGACGAGTGGGATAGTCACGCCGGGGAGGACAACAATATTCTGCTGATGGATGCCGCCGCCCAGCCGGTCTCCCTGACCGACGCGCGCAACGAGGGCACCGCCAGCATCCAGTATGTCATGCGCAGCCAGGAAATCAAGGTGGCGGAGCCGGACGCCGAGGCACAGACGACAGCCAGTCAAACGGACAACGGCACCATTTGGACCCGCATCGCCGACATGTTCAAGGACATTTGGCATACCATTACGGGCTGGCTTTGATCCGTTGCGCCGACAAAAGCGGCGGGCGGACTGCACGATGCAGTCCGCCCATTTTTGTTCAAACATTCTTGCATGTCTTTTACTTTTTGGCGAAGGATTGGCTCGCTTCTGATTTTCTCTTTCTCCGGAATATATGGCTCAGATTGTCAATCACCGAGTAGTACACGGGAGTAAAGACCAGGGTAATGACGGTGGAAATCATCATGCCGCTGATCATGGTAATCCCCATGTCCGACATCATTTCGTTGGTCTCCCCAAGTCCCATGGCCATGGGTACCATGGCCAATACGGTGGTCAGCGTGGTCATCAGAATGGGCCGGACACGGAGGGGACAGGCGTGGAGAATTGCCTCCTCCCGGCTCTCTCCCATGGCACGGCGGATTTTGATATACTCCACCAGAATAATCGAGGCATTCACCACCGTACCGGCCAGCATAATGATGGCAACCAGAGAGACAACGGACAGATCCCGTC
>JBFWME010000007.1:0-18814 GCA_050251755.1 Lawsonibacter sp.
AACTCCCTCCACGACAATGGGCTTCTACTTTCAAATAGACCCATTGGTACCGGCTGGCGGAGAGTCAGGGATTCGAACCCTGGGTACCGGATAGGTACACTGGTTTTCGAGACCAGCTCCTTCGACCGCTCGGACAACTCTCCATATTAAGTTTTATATCATCAGGACTCATTAGATGATGGTATCACATTCCTGCCGAGTCCACGAAGTAGGAATGAAAGTAGGAATGAAACACGAAAGATGGTGCTTCATTCGGAGATCGAAAACTCAGTATTTATGCGGTGTTGAGACCAACAATGTTCCACGGAAGCCGTAGCCTTTCGAGTGCGCCCCGTTATGACCACTTCGATACGTCTCCATATAATAATTATTCAGTTTTCGGCGCAGATAACATGATTTCGAGTCAGCCCCGTTATGACCACTTCGATACGCTTCCAAATCTATATCCACTCACACGTCGCTCCTCTATCAAAGGATTTTGAAGAGATGAAGGAGAACGATGGGTCGTCTAAAATCATTTCCTTATTAATCATACCTGAAAATCCTGTTAAAATCAAGAAACTCGAAACAAAACAGTACCGAATGGATAAGCATTCCTCAAAAGCAGGCATCTCTGCAACTTGGGAATATCCTTGCGCTCGTTCGAATCCCCCCAATTGCTCTAATGGTTCAGGGATATTCGGTGCAATTAAGGATAACAGACAAAACGAAAGAAATCAAGGTTTCCGGGTAAGATTTTTTTATAGCTTCAGAACCATGAACAAATACGGCACAGATTGACAAAAAGTTGGAAAACACATATTCTAAATAAAACAGTTCACACCGGGAGGAAGTATGGTTTCTATTTTATTTGTCTGCCATGGGAACATCTGCCGAAGTCCTATGGCTGAGAGCATTTTTAGCCATCTGATCCAGGCAAAAGGCCTGGATCAGCAATTCACTGTATCTTCCGCAGCCACCAGCAGGGAGGAGATTGGAAATCCCCCCTACCCTGCCGCCGTAAAACAGCTGCGCCGCAGCGGTGTGCCGGTGGTGCCCCATCGGGCGGTCCGCCTCCGCCGTGAGGATTACAACCAATACGATCTGCTCCTGGGCATGGATTTGGAAAATTTGCAGGGCATGCTTCGCATCGCAGGGCAGGATCCGGAAGGTAAGGTACACCGCCTGTTGGACTTCTCCGACCGCCCCCGGGACATTGCCGACCCCTGGTATTCCGGGGATTTTGAGACGGCTTACCAGGACATTCTGGAGGGGTGCACCACTTTGTTGGCACAACTGACCACCAAAGGGCTAATCTAAAAGGCATCCTTATGTATCGCTCCATGGGGTAAGGAGAGCCAGCTTCTTATTTGCCCGCTCCTTTTTTCTGGCGCGGCTCTCTCCGGTTGGCTGCCCGTCAGCATGGACCAAGCTCCGGTTGTAAGTCTATCTCCAAATAACAGATCTCTGCAAAACGGCAGGTCAATGGAATCGTGAATTCCAGGGCCTGCTTTTCTTCTGCCTTTCCCTCAAATATCCCGCAATCTTCACTGTGTTTGCCGTCCAGTTTAACTTTTTCATAACGCGTTCCATCGTCCCCGGGATAGGTATGCACACCACTGAGGCCCCGCTTACGTTATCCGTAATCGCAGTTCTTTTCCTCTTTCCTCGCCGTTCAAAGTTCCATTTGTGCCCGGACAGGCCGCTTACCCACACGGCCTCCACACCAGAACCTTATGCTTCCCAAAAACAGCCATTACGGCGGGAAATATCGGCAAAATCGCCGAAAGATATGGTACATTGGTTGAATCTGTCCTCCCCCCTCTTTTCCAGAAGAAATATCAAGCCAGGTCAGCTGAATTTTTATTGACATCTTTCCCCAATTTACTTGCTTTTTCCTGTCAAAACCTGTATAAATAATATGGATGTTTTTCCCTCATACCTGTGCAGAAGGGTGGTCTTTTCCTTGGTCGATTTTCATGCTGAGCATTGCGGTCTGTATCCGCTCTCTCTCAGTCAACAAAATATCTGGGACATCGAGCGTGCCTGTTCGGACACATCCATCAATAACATCTGCACCACCCTGCGCATTCAGGGAAGAGTTGATTTTTCCGCCTTGCAGCGCAGTGTTAATCTTGTCCTGGCCGCCGACGGCTCCCTGCGCACCCGCATCACTCTTTTGGATAAGACCCCCTTTCAGTATCAGGCACCGTTCCAGCCTGAGCAGGTCCCAATTTATGACTTCTCTCAAACCAGCCAGGAGGGGATCGAAAGTTGGGAGGAAGCCTTTACTCGTGAGGTCATGTCCCTGATCGATGCCCCGCTATATCGCTTTATCTTACTGCGTACCGGGGAAAATTTGGGTGGTCTGGTCATCAAAATGCACCACCTCATCTCCGACGGCTGGACACAGGTGCTGCTTTGCAACCGTATTGGACAGACTTATTTGGATCTGCTGTCCGGGAAGGAACCCAACCTGGGCCAAATTCCCAGCTATCAGGTTCACGTGGAGGAGGAATCGCACTACCTTTCTTCCCCGTCCTACGGCAAGGACAGGGTTTATTGGGACCAGGTGCTGGACCAAGCAGGGGATCCCTCTGTGCTCAAGTCCGTCCGTGGTGCCGCAGTCAGTCCGGTCGGCCGCCGTTTGACCTTTTCCATGCCTCAAGATTTGAACAACGATATCTATTCCTTCTGTATGAATCATCGGGTGGCTCCCTTCTCCGTATTTTACATGGCCTTGGCCATTTACTTCAAGCGCATTGGCGGGGCGGACCGCTTTACCATCGGTGTGCCTATTTTTAACCGAATCAACTTTTCTGCCAAGCAGACCAGCGGCATGTTTGTCAGCACCCTTCCCTTTTTTTGTGAAATACTGGGGGATTGGACCCTGAACGAACTCAATGACCGTCTGAACGAAGGCTGGTTTGATATGCTGCGCCACCAGCGTTTCCCCTTCACCCATATTCAGAATCTGGCAAAGGGTCGGCAGGCGGCAGCGGATCGGCTGTTCCAAATTGCGTTTTCCTATCAAAACAGTCAACTGCTGGAGAGCAAGGATGCCACCGTCACCTTTTCCGGCCGCTGGCATTACAGCGGCTATCAGATGGAGCAGCTTTGCATTCACTTAAGCAATCTGGAAAACAATCGCCGTTATTCGGTGGATTATGACTATTTGACCCAGCTCTTTTCCACCCAGGAAATTGAGATTCTCCATTCCTGCCTGGTCAATATTCTGCGGGAATCTCTATCCTCCCCCGATCGGCCGATCCGCCAGCTGGCGGTACTCAGTCCGGCGGAACGGGAGCGAGTTCTGTATACCTTCAATCGCTCCTCCAAACCCATTTTCGAATCCAGTCTATACGGCAGATTCCAGCGCTTTGCCCGCCAAAATCCCAGCCGGGCCGCCCTAATCTGCGGAGGAAAGCGCACCACCTATTGCCAGTTGGAAGAGCAATCTGCCCGGGTTCATGCCGCTTTGGCCCAGATCTGCGCCGTCCCAGACTCTTTGGTGGCCGTTTTACTGCCCAGAGAGCCGGAATTGTTTGTGTCCATGATTGGAATTTTGCGTGCCGGGGGAGCCTTCCTTCTGTTGGCCCCCAATCAGCCGGAAAACCGCATCCGTGAAATTCTGTCCCAAAGCGGAGCCGCGGCTTTGGTCACCACGCCAAAGCTGGGCGGTCGTCTATCCGATCTGGTCCCCCTGGTGGATGTATTTGCTCTGCCTGACCCTACGCAGCTGCCTCCGGCCGAATACTGCCCCGAGGGACTTGCCTACGTTGTGTACACGTCCGGCTCTACCGGTACCCCAAAGGGGGTGGAAGTCTGCCGCCGGTCCCTGCTCAATCTGGCCTGCGCCATGGAATCCGTTTACGGCAAGGGGGCCGTTTTGTCCGTGTGCAGTGTGGGCTTTGACGCCTTTTTATTGGAAAGTGCCGTCGCCCTGCTCAATGGCCGCACCATTCTCCTGCCCAGCGACCAGGAGCTGGAGTCCCCCAAAGCCCTGGCCGAACTCATCGTCGGGTTTGGCGCTGGATTTTTGTCTACGACACCCTCCCGTCTGTCCGCCTTTTTGAAACATCCGGAGTTCCAACGGGCCATGTCCGGAATCGAAAGCGTGGTGTGCGGCGGTGAGGCGTTCCCAAGTGACCTGCTCCAGCGACTTCAGCTAACCACAAAAGCCCGTATTTACAACCAGTATGGCCCTTCCGAGACCACGGTAGCCGTGAGCATCAAGCAGCTCAACGGCTCCTCCGCCATCACGGCCGGCAGTCCCATGGCCAACTGCAAGCTGTATGTGCTGGACAACTGGTGCAATCCATTGCCCATCGGGGTATATGGAAACCTGTATGTGGGCGGTATTTGCGTGGGCCTTGGCTATCGCAACGCTCCCGAGCTCACCGCGCAAAGCTTTTTTGACAGTCGCTTTGAACTGGGCAGCCGGCTGTACCGCACCGGCGACATCGCCCGCTGGACACCGGACGGAGAGATTGTTCTGGCCGGTCGGTCCGATCGCCAGGTGAAGCTGCGCGGCCTGCGGGTCGAGCCTCAGGAGATCTCCGACTGTCTGGCCAAGCATCCACAGGTACGCCAGGCTGCCGCCGTGGTTCAGCAGCACAGCGGCCAGGACGTGCTTTTGGCGTTCTACACATCCGATGCTCCCATCCCGGAAGAGGATCTGCTGTCTCTGTGTGCCTCCTATCTACCCCACTACATGATTCCTTCGGCCATCTTGCCCCTCGCCGCCATCCCCCTCACTGCCAACGGCAAGGTGAATGAAGCGCTGCTCCCCCGGCCCGACCTGTCCACTCCCTCCGATGCCCAACCCGAAACCCGGACACAAGAGCTTCTGCAGTCCATTTTCCGTCGGGTTCTGGGTCGTCCTGATTTTGGTCTGGACAGCGATTACTTCCTCTTCGGCGGCAATTCGCTCAATGCCATGGAATCTCTAAGTAAGATCGCGGAAGCCACGGACCGTTCCCTCCGGGTGGGCGATCTGTATACCTGCCGCACTGTGCGGCGGCTGTCCACCCTGCTGGACCGGGAGGGGGCAGAGCCTTTGCGCCCCGTCCAGCACCTACTCCAAGCTCCTGCTCAAGAGCGCTGGCCCCTGACCCCCATTCAGCAGGGGATCTATGTCCAGTCTCATCTGGATCCAACCGGAAAGACGTATCATATGGCCGGGGCGTTCCGTCTGACCTCCCCTCCCGACGTTCCCCGTCTGGAGCGGGCGTTCCGGGCCTTGATTGCCCTAGACCCCTTGCTGCGCACCGCCTTTGTCTCCGAGCCCGACGGCATTTTCGCCCGAGTTCGGTCCGAGGCGGACTTTGTCCTGCCCATTTACACCGGCAAAACCCTGGAAGAAGCGGCTGCACCCTTATTGTCTCCCTTCCAGCTGGATCAGCCTCCTCTGCTGCGTGCCGCCTTGTGGGAAGAGGCTCCGGGCCACTGGGTCCTGCTGGTGAATACCCATCACATCATCGGGGACGGGCTGACCACCCCCATTCTCCTCTCGCACCTGGACGAGTTCTACCGCGGACAGACTCCCGCGCCTCAAGCGTTGACCTATCTGGACTACGCCTGGCAGCTGGCCCGAAACACGGACCAACCCGGCCGACTGGACTACTGGAAGGAGCGTCTGTCTCCCCTGCCCGAGGCGCTGGAACTGCCCGGGGACTTCCCCCGGACCCACGCCTTTGATTTTCAGGGGAACACCATCTCCCTCACCTTAAGCCCGGAGCTTTCCGATGCCTGTGACGCCTTCTGTGTCCAGCGAGGGATCTCCCCATACATGTTCTTCCTGGCCGCCTTCGGCGTCCTCCTGTCTCGGCTGTCGGGTAAGGAGGATCTGATGGTAGGCGCTGCCGCCGCCGGTCGCCTGCTGCCCGAAACCCGCGGCATGTGCGGTCCCTTTATCAACACGCTGCCCCTGCGCCTGACCCCCCGCCGGGATCAGTCTTTGAACGATTATCTAAACGCTGTCTGCGCCGAGGTCAACGGCATGCTGGACCACCAGCAGGTGGGCCTGGAAGAGATCGTCTCTTCCCTGGGGTTGAAGCGTACCCTGTCCCAAAGCCCCCTGTATCAGGTCATTTTCTCCCAGCGCCCCGTGGATGCCGCCTCTTTCACCCTGGACGGCGCCCCCATGGAATATCTTCCTCTGCCCACCGGCACCGCCCGGATGGATCTGTGGGCGGAGCTGTACAAAGAAGGAAACCGATACGCCTTCCAGTTTGAGTATGCCGAACAGCTGTTTTTGGAGGAAACCGTCCGCTACTACGGCCGCTGTCTGGAAACCATCGCCGCGTCCATGCTCCGCTGCGGCGACCACGTTCTGGAACAGCTGGAGGCGCTGTCTCCCCGGGACCGCATGGAGCTGATCGATACTCCGAACGATACGGTGTATCCCTTCCTGAACCTGCCCATTCCCGCCCAGTTCGCCCGTCAGCTGGCTCTGGACCCCGACGCCCCCGCCGTCATTTTCCATGGTGTTACCACCTCCCGGCGGGAGCTGGACAAGCGGGCTTGCCAGATTGCCAATCTGCTTACTCGGGCCGGGGCAGTTCCCGGCTGCCGGGTTGGCATCGCTCTGAGCCGGAATACCGACCTGGTGGCAGCCGTATTGGCTATCTGGAAGGTAGGCGGAGCCTATTCCCCTCTGCTGGCCCACTACCCGGAGCAGCGGCTGTCCTATATGGTAGAGATCGCCGGGATGACTCACATTCTCTGCGACGGCAAGACCCAAACACAGCTGCCCACCACCCTGCCCTGCGCCCTGGTGCCCATCTCCGGTCAGGCGGATGACACCTTCCAGGCTATCCCGCTGAAGGAAACCGACCTGGCCGAAGTACTGTTTACCTCAGGCTCCACCGGCCGACCCAAGGGGGTCATGCTGGCCTGGCGTTCCATCGCCAATATGGCCGGAGGCTTCCGGGAAATTTTGACCCGCTCCGATGGCCCCATTCTTTGTACCACCAATGTGGTCTTTGACATGTTTAACGGCGAGGTGGTCATTCCGCTGTCCATGGGCAAGACCATTGTTATGGCCGACGAGGAGGAGATGATGCTCCCCTGGAAGCTGGCCGAACTGATTGAGCGGGACGGCGTGAAAATTACCCAGTCCACTCCCTCCCGGGTCCAGATGTGGTTCTCCAACGAGTCCTTCTGCCGGGCCTCTACCAACCTGGATTTGATGATCTATGGTGGAGAAGTGCTGACCGAAACCCTTTTGCATCAGGCTCAGACCGCCTCCAACGAGGCCGTCCAGGTCAATATGTACGGCCCCACCGAGGGCACCGTATACAACACCACCCGACAGGCCGACTACCGTCAGTACATCAACATCGGCTGGCCTATGCGCAACAATCGGCTGTATGTGCTGGACGAAACACTCCGCCCGGTGCTGCCCACCGCCGCCGGCGACCTCTATCTGGCCGGGGAGTGTGTCACGGTGGGTTACATTTCCCGCCCCGACCTGACGGAGGCCGCCTTCCTCCCCGACCCCTTCTACCCAGGCGAGCGGATGTATCGCACCGGAGACATTGCCCGGCTTCGGCTGGACGGCTCTTACGACTTCCTCGGCCGGCGGGACGCCCAGGTCAAGCTCAACGGGCAGCGGGTGGAGCTGGATGAGATCAACGGCGCTCTGGTCTCTCAAAACTGTGCGCTTCAGGCGGCCACCGTTCCGGTCCGCCGGGACGACGGCTCCATGGAGCTGTTCACCTACTACATCCCCGCCCCCGATCGTCCAGACGACCGGGAGATCCGCGCCCGCCTGGGCAAGGTTCTGCCCACCTATATGATCCCCTCCCACATGGAGGCACTGGACGCCTTGCCCAGTACCCCAACGGGAAAAATCAATCTGCGGGCCCTACGGGAGCTGGCGGAATCGGGCGGTCAAACGGCCCCTGATCCGTTCGGCACGATGGAGGCCCCCGCCGCCCCATCCGCTGCAGAGCCCGTACCAACTCCCCCGCCCGCCGCTAATTTGCCGGCGGAGCCCGCCTTCCTGGCACCGCCCGCTGCTCCGATTCAGGAGGCCGAGCCTGTGGCTCCCCAGCTCACTCCGTATTCCGCTCATTCGACGGAGGCGTCGGCCCCTCAGCAAGTTCACGTCGTTGCCGCCAGCGCGCCCACGCAGACACAAACCCAAACAGACGCGTCCGATGCCGGCTCCCTGGAGTGGATTCTGTCCCTCTGGCGCCGGATCCTCAATCGTTCGGATGTGAATCCAGACAGCTCGTTCTTTGACCAGGGTGGGACCTCTTTGGCCGCGCTCAGCGTGTTGAGCCACTATCAAAACAGCGGTCTCACCTTGTCTTTGGCCCAGTTCTATGAACAGCCCACTGCCCGGGGGCAGGCCGAGCTGCTGCGTCCAAACGGGACGCATCCCGCTCCCCTCCCCACGGCCGAGGCCGCCCCGGCCCGTACCATCCTGGCAGCCCCGTCCGAGCGTCAGGCGGAATATCCCCGTCAGGTTCCTTCCCTTCCAGCCTCTTCCGGCCGGCGGGGCATGAAGACCGTTTTGCTCACCGGAGCCACCGGATTTTTGGGCGCCCATATCCTCCACGCTCTGCTGGAAGCAGGAGCAGGTCAAATTCTCTGTACCATGCGGGACGGCGATCCGGATCGGCTGATGGGCACCTTGTCCTGGTACTTCGGCAGCGGCTGGGCTGCCGGACTCGGCAGTCAGGTTCAGGTCGTGCGGGCCGACATTGGACAGCCCGCTCTGGGTCTGACTCCCCTGGAATACCGTTCCCTCTCCACCTCCATTGACGCGGTCTGGCACTGCGCCGCCGACGTACGCCATTATGCCGCCGACAGCGAGGCCCTGCTGCGCACCAATCTGGGTGGGACGCAGGAGCTGATTAAGCTGGCCCGGGCGGCCAATGCTCCGTTGTATCACATGTCTACCACCAGTGTGTCCGGCGACCGCTTGGTCGGCCGGGAGGATCGAGCGGTCTTTACCGAACGGGATTTCCACATCGGTCAAGACTGGCGGCGCAATCTCTATGTGCGCAGCAAATTCCTGGCCGAGGACGCCGTGTTTGACGCGATACGCTCCGGACTGAACGCCCGCGTCTTCCGTCTGGGGCGATTGGTCGGTCGGAATCAGGATGGAACCTTTCAGAAAAACGCCGGCACCAATGCGTTTTGGCTGACGCTCCGCGGCATCCATGCTCTGGGCGCCATCCCCGCGTCCATGGCCCGGACCGAACTGGAACTGACCCCCATCGACTGGTGCGCACAGGCGGCGGTCGCCCTGCGCAGCGCCCCGCTCACCGCATACCACCTCCAGAGCCAGACGCCTCCCACGGCAGAGGAGGTATCCAAGGCGGTGGCACCTGATTTGCAGGTGCTCCCGGATCCGGAGTTTGAGGCGCTGCTCAACCGTGCCCCCATAGATCTGAAGGGGGATCTTCTGGCCCCCCTCATTGACCTGTGGAACCGGCTGAAGGAGGCTCCTCCCACCATCACCGTAGACTGCAGTCTGACCGCCCAGCAGCTGGAGCGCTCCGGCTTCCGTACCTCGATTTCTGATCCCAAGCGGCTTCTGCGTACCTTCCGCTTCGCCTCTGAGGAGCAACTACCCAGAGGGGGGGAATAAACCATGATATCCGATACTTCCGCAATCCTTTTTATCCTGGTTTTGGTTGTGATCGCCCTGTTCACCGTCTGGAGCATCTACAACCGAAAACGGCTGACCCTGCTGCACAAGCTGTATCTGTTCCTGGTGCTAGACTACTCCATCTGGAACATCACCATGCTGGGCATGTGGCTCACTCCCCCCGAACGGGTCGATATTCTTCAGCTGTTGGACAGCTTTACCTATCTTGGCATTGCGGTCCCCAGCATCTACCTGATGATCGCCATTGCCTTTGCCTCGAACTACGAGCGATTTCGACCGCGGATGCTAGTACTCCTGATAGTTCCGGTTCTGTCCTTCTTTGTCTGCCTGACTAACAACTGGCACCACCTGCAATACCGGGTATTCTCCATTGTGCGAAGTGAAATCGTCTTCGGCCCCTATGTGATCGTCACAGGGCTGCACAGTTACGCGTGTTTTTTGGCCAGCTTTTATCTGCTGGTTCGCTTTGCCCAGCGCAATCATAGCAGGCTTTATATGATGCAGTGCTCCATGCTGATACTGGGCGGCCTGTGCCCCATGGTAATCAGCGTGGTGGCCACCTTTTCCTCTTTGGATGTGCCCATCACCCTGACTCCCTTGAGCTTTTTGCCGGTGCTGTTGTTCAACGGCATTGCCATTTACCGCTTTCGTCTGTTTGACCTCACCCCGGTGGCGACCCAGCACATTCTGGACTGGATTTCCGACTGTTATCTGATTCTCAGTGATAAAGGGCTGGTGATCAGCTACAACAAGCCGTTCGCCTCTGTCTTTGCCTCCCGTTATGGCATCACAGAAAACCGCTTTCTGAAAGACTGTGTGAAGGAAGAAGACGTCTCCAAAAAGACAGCCATTTACAATATGATCACCGCCGTCAAAGCCTGCCGGGACGCCCAGACCACCATTTCTTATGAACAGGCAGCCACTGTCAGCCGGGACGGCATAGTGCAAAAAAACTACTACGTCACCGACGTGACTCAGCTGATTATCAATGAAAAATTGGCAGGCTTTTTGATTATTTTAAAAGACATCACGCAACTAAAAAAAAGCATGCATCAGCTTCAGGATAGTCAAACCCATATGATGGAACAGGAACGTTTCGCGTTTTTAGGTCAGATGATCGGCGGTCTGGCTCACAACTTAAAAACTCCGATTATGAGTATCTCCGGCTGCGTATCCGCCGCCGATAATCTGGTGGACGAGTGCCTGGCCAGTTTGGAAGACCCAAATGTCAATGTCAACGACTATCAGGAGATTTATGCGGAGATGCGGGACTGGTTTCAAAAAATTCAGGAATCCACCGCTTACATGTCGGACATCATTACCGCCATTAAAGGCCAGGCTACCAGCGTCAGTGCCTTTGACGAATCGTTCTTTACTGTGGACGAACTGATCAAACGAACCACACTGCTCATGCGCCACGAACTGGTAAGCAGCGGCTGTACCCTGGTTGCCGAGTATAAAAGCTATCAAAACGTTACCCTCCACGGGGACATCAACAATCTGGTCCAGGTGCTGGGCAATTTGGTCTCCAACGCCATTTACGCCCAAAAGCAGGTAGGTGGCGGCTGTATTACGGTAGGGATGGACCAAGACGGCAACTATATGAAGATCTACGTGAAGGACACCGGCACCGGCATCCCATCCTCTGTGCGTCACCGTCTGTTTAAAGAAATGGCCACCAGTAAGGGGGCTCAGGGCAGCGGCCTTGGCCTGTATATCTCCAACGCCGTGGTACACGGAAAGTTCAACGGCACCATGTGGTGTGAGGATAACCCAGACGGTGGAGCCATCTTCGGTATGACGATTCCCTTAAATCCCTCCGAGCCAGAGGGGTTTGACCTCTCTGATTTGGATCATTACTCCTCTTCGACCGGAATGTGAAGCGAGGTAGCAGACAATGAGACAGCACAAGCAAAATTCAAATGAGAGCGCTTTCTCCATTCTTACCCTGGACGATGATCCCATTATGACCTCCACGATTCAGGCCTACTTCCAACGTTCCGGTTATCGGGTGGACGTGGAAAACGACCCTTGCCGCGCGATCGAGCGCATCCATCAGGGGAACTATGACATCCTGCTTCTGGACTATTTTATGACCCCGATCTGCGGCAACCAGGTGGTGGAGCAGATACGCCAGTTTGATCCGGACATCTTCATTATCCTGCTTACCGGCCACAAAAGCATGGTTCCCCCCATTAAGACCATCCGGGCCTTAGACATCCAGGGGTACTACGAAAAGAGCGACCGCTTTGATCAGTTGGAGCTGCTGGTCGAGTCCTGTGTCAAATCCATCCAGCAAATGCAAACCATCAAAAGCTACAAGGATGGTCTGGCCACCATTATGGACTCGCTGCCCCGGATCTACGACTTGAGTTCGATGGACCAGATGACCGACAGTATCCTGCGGGCCGTCTCCTCCCTTCTGCTGTGCACCAACGTGGTACTCACCCTGGACTCGGCCCACTACCGGGATGCCGCTCCACAAGAAGATACGCGGCATTTTATTTCCAGAGCGGTCGGGGAGAATTTTTCCGCCTTAGGAACTCTGGACGCGGAGTCACTGCTTCAAGATCTGGATGGGAAGAGTTCTCTGATTCAGGGCAAACAGATGATCCTTCCCATTGTAGACAGTGAGCAGCATCATATCGGTCTGTTGTCTATTGTCCTGAAAGAACCTCCAAAATACGACCAGATCCAGCTGATGGAGGTCTTTGCCCGCCAAGCCTCCGCCGCCATCTCCAATGCGCGTCTTCACGCGCTGGTGCGGGAAAAGAATTTCCAGTTGGATCAGGCTTACAGCCAGCTGCAAAGCGGTTATCTGGAAATGATCAGCACCATGCGTCTGGTGGTGGATGCCAAAGACGCCTACACCAGGGGCCACTCCGATCGGGTATCCTACTACGCGCTCCACATTGCCCAGCAATTGGGTCGGGATCCCCAATATTGCGAACGGGTTCGACTTGCCGGGCTGTTCCACGATGTGGGCAAACTGTCCATTCCAGATGATATCTTGCTGAAAAACGGCAAGCTTACCGATGCGGAGTATGCGATCATCAAAACACATCCCCAAAACGGAATGGACCTTCTGTCGGCCATCAGTCAGTTCCGCCCAATCTTATCTGCTGTGCTCAGTCACCACGAACGGGTTGACGGCGGCGGATATCCGGAAGGGCTCTCCGGAGAGGATATTCCAGAGGAGGCCCGGATCATCGCCGTGGCCGACACCTTTGACGCCATGACCTCCGACCGCCAGTACCGTAAAAGTCTTGGCTTCCGCTTGGCCATGGAGGAGTTGGAGCGGTGCAAGGGTACTCAGTTGGATGCCCATATTGTAGAGGTTTTTCAGGCAATGGTAAATCGGCCTGACTTTTGGGAAACGATGCAGGAGAATATGAACGGCTATGCCTCCTGTCAGGTAAACTTGGAAGCAACATAATAAATTGCAGGAGGTTCAGCATGAGAATACAGCCTTATAACAAAGCAGATTACGCGGTTTCTTTCTATGACACGTTTCCCGAATTTCTTTCCGGAATTGAAAAGGAATACGGAGAGCGGCCCGCCCTGTCCTGGTTTACCCGCCGGCAGGAGGAGAATACCCTTACCTACCGGGAACTGTGCCAGCAGGTTACCGCCCTGCGGCGCGCCATGATCAACAAAGGTCTCGTTCCCGGAACCCATATTGCCATCGTCAGTGAAAACAGCGCCGACTGGATCATCTCCTTCCTGGCCGCAGTATCCTGCGGTGGTGTGGTGGTGTGTGTGGATACCGAACAATCAGATGACAGTATCCGGGATATGATCCGGCGATCGGACGCCAAGGTGTTGTTCCTCTCTCCCACCTTTCTGCCCATCTGTATTTCTCTTTTGGGCGAGGGCCCTTTGAATGATATTGTTTTAATGGCGGGGCTGTCCAGCGACGAGCGGGTGACATCCATTTCCGATCTGTATGAACTTGGCCGCTCCCTGATGGCGTCCAAACCTGAGCCACCCTGTTCTGTTTCCATGGATCAGACGGCCGAGATTGTCTTTACCTCCGGCACCACCAGCCAGTCCAAAATGGTGATGCTCAGCCAAAAAGCGGTGATGCAGAACCTATGTGACTCCAGCCTATATGTGACCTTCTACAAGAAGGTGTTCTGCTCCCTGCCCTTCTATCACGCCTACGGTCTGAACTGCGCGGTGCTCAATTCGTTCCTGCGCGGCGCGCACCTGTATATCAACGGAGATTTGAAAACCACCATGCGGGACCTCCACCTGGCTAGGCCGGACACCATGCTCACCGTTCCATTGATGATGGAGGCGCTTCATAATCAGCTGTGGCTCAACGTTGAGAAGGCTGGCAAAGCGGATAGTTTGCGCAAACTGCTGAAGGTTGCAGCCATCTGCAAAAAACTACATCTGAACTTCCGGAGTAAAACCCTGGACCAATTAAAAGAAAAAATTGTGGGCAGTCTCCGTCTGATCATCAGCGGCGGCGCCCATCTGAGCAAGGAAATCTCCGAAGAATTTGAATTGTTCGGTATTCAGGTGCTTCAGGGCTATGGCATCACCGAGTGTGCTCCCCTTATCTCGGTCAATTGTAACTATGTCAACAAGCTGGGATCGGTTGGTCTGCCCCTAACCAGCTGTCAGGTCAAGCTGGTGGATGGTGAGGTCTGGGCAAAGGGCCCTTCCGTGATGCAGGGATATTACAAAGACCCGGAACAGACCACCGAAGCCTTGAAAGACGGTTGGTTCAATACCGGCGATCTTGGTTATTTGGATAAGGACGGTTTTCTCTACCTGACCGGTCGGAAAAAGAATTTGATCGTCTTTAAAAACGGGAAAAAGGTTTCTCCGGAAAAGGCGGAAGACCTGATCTCCGCCATCCCCATGGTCAAGGAGGTTCTGGTCTCCGGTACCGCAAACGGCGTGTTCGCGGACGACGTCAAGCTCACCGCCAGCATCTACCCAGATCCCCAGCGGACGGAGGGCCTCACCTCGTATGAAATTCTGGAGCACCTCCAGCAGGATGTTGACAAGATCAACCAGAAGCTGCCCTCCTATGAGCAGATTCAACTGATCAACATCCGAGAGAAGGAGTTCAACAAGACCGGTACCAAGAAAATCAAGCGGTTTGCCAACTGATACAAGGAGAGAACAACACCATGCTTCAACTGATCCAGCATATCATTTATGACATCACGGGCAAACAGGGTATCACCTATGAAACCGACTTTGTACAGGACCTGGCCCTAAATTCCTTCGACGTCATGAACATTATCAGCGCCTTCGAGGACCATTTCGATACCACAATTCCCACTCGAGAGGTATGGCATCTGCGCCAGGTCAAGGACGTTATCAACTATCTGGCCCAAAAAGGCTTTACCAAACCCTGAGGATGGACACACTCTGCCGGGACATCCGCATCTTCCGCCACCCCTTTCACGAGGGGAGCAGAGACTCCCGGGTTCTGCTGAATGCTTCTGCGGTTCGCTACACAGGGATTCCGGGCGACTGCCTTGGTACAGTGGAGGTCGGCCCCCGGGGCAAGCCCTTCTTTTCCCAGATGCCCCACGTCCACTTCTCGGTAACGCACAGCGGAGACTGGTGGCTCTGCGCGTTCTCCTCCCAGCCTCTGGGGCTTGATTTGCAGATTCATCAATCACACACCGCTCCTTCCAAGCTATCCCGCCGTTTTTTTCACCCACGGGAGGACGCCTTTCTGTCCGAAAACGGCTATCGTGATTTCTTTAATCTGTGGTGTGCCAAGGAGAGCTGGGTAAAATACACCGGGCACGGCTTTTTCGACGACCCGGCCACGTTCTCCGTCGTCTCCTCAGACAATCGGTTCCCTGCTTTAAATGGGGTTCAGCTTCAGCTGATCCCATTTGCCCCGGACTATAGTTTGTGCCTGTGTGCACAGGAAGTGGGTCAAGTGGCGTGGTTGGATCTCTGAAAAGGACACCGCCAGTGCCACCCGGCTCTTTCCGCATCCTGCCGGGCCGCTGGAATGGCCGGTGCTCCAGCACCGCCCATTTATATCTCAGAACGCAAAAACTACTTTCGAGAGCAAATCCATGCGCCCGAACTGCCAACCTTACGAAACAATTCACTGGCTTTTTCCGAAATTATACGCATAAAGATACGGATCGCGCATCCTTGTTTTGCGAGGACGCACGATCCGTATCTTTATGTGCCATAACCTGTTGTTCGGCTCTTTTATACCAGCTTCACCTGGACGCGGTTGTCCTCGGCCAGCACTTTCAGCGTATCACCCTTTTTCATATGGCCGGCCAACAGCAGGTCGGCGGCAGGGTCCTCCACCAGAGAAGAGATGGCCCGGCGGAGGGGGCGAGCGCCATACTCCTTGTCGCTCCCCTGGCAGGCCAGCAGATCGACGGCCTGGTCCTCCACCTCCATCGCCACCCCCAACCGCCCCAGCCGCTGTCTCGTTTCGGAAAGCAGCTGGCGGGTAATTTCCCCAAGGGCGACCCGATCCAACGGGTGGAACACCAAAGCGGCATCCAGGCGATTGAGAAACTCAGGGGCAAAGGTATTCCTGGCGTCGCTCAGCACTTCCCGCTCCAGACTCTCCCGCTCTGCTTGACCTCCGGAGGCAAACCCAAGGCGCTGCCCCTGGGAGAACCGTCTGGCCCCCAGGTTGGAGGTCATCACCAACACCGTATTTCGAAAGTCGGTCTTCCGCCCCTGCGCATCGGTCAGCACCCCTTCTTCCATCACTTGAAGGAGAATCGACCACACCTCTCGATGGGCTTTTTCCAACTCGTCCAGCAGCACCACCGACCACGGGGAGCGGCGAACCCGTTCGGTCAGCTGCCCGCCCTCTTCGTACCCCACATAGCCGGGCGGAGATCCGATGAGTCGGGAGACCGTATGGGCCTCCATATATTCGGACATGTCAAACCGAAGTAGCGCCTCTTCGCTGCCAAATAGAGTGGCAGCCAGCGCGCGGCATAGCTGGGTCTTGCCCACCCCGCTGGGGCCCATCAGCAAAAAGCATCCCACCGGGCGTCTGGGGTCTTTCAGTCCAAGTCGGCTGCGTCGGATGGCCCTGGCTACGACTTCGATCGCCTGGTCTTGGCCCAGGAGGCGGCGGTGCAATTCCCGCTCCAGATTTTCCAACGCCTTTCGGTCGGCCTCGTCCGGGTCGGTAACCGGTACCCCCGTCCACTGGGTCAGCACTCCCCGGATATGGCTTTCCTCCACCCGTCGGGGGCCTTGACCTGCCAGCCATTTGCTCCGCCGCTCCTCCAGCTGGCGGCGAAAATCCCCCTCCGCATCCCGGAGCATGGCCGCCTTCTCAAAATTCTGTTCCCGGATGGCTAGCGCCATCTGTCGACCGGCTTTGGCCGCCCGTTCCTCCAGCTCTTTCAACTCCGGAGGCAGCGTCCTGTTATCCAGCCGGGCCCGTGAGGCCGATTCGTCTACCAAATCAATGGCTTTATCCGGCAAAAACCGCTGGGGCAGATACCGGATGGACAGGTCTACCGCCGCCTCCAGCGCCTTGTCCGTAATGGTCAGGTGGTGGTGGGTCTCGTACCGGCCACGAAGTCCCCGAAGAATGGCCAGGGTCTGTTCCCGGTCAGGCTCCCGCACGGTAACGGGCTGAAACCGGCGTTCCAGAGCGGAGTCCTTCTCGATGTGCTTTCGGTACTCGTCAATCGTCGTTGCCCCGATCAGCTGGATTTCTCCCCGGGCCAGTGCCGGCTTGAGAATGTTGGCCGCGTCGATGGCTCCCTCGGCACTTCCGGCCCCCACAATGGTATGAAGCTCGTCAAGAAACAAAATGACGTTCCCCGCCCGGCGCACTTCTCCCAGGACGTGTTTCAACTTTTCCTCAAACTCTCCCCGGTATTTGGTCCCCGCTACCATGGCCGACAGATCCAGAGCACACACGCGTCTTCCCAGCAGGTGGGCGGGCGCCGTGCCGTCGGAGATGGCCAAAGCCAAGCCCTCTACCACGGCGGTCTTGCCCACGCCCGGTTCTCCAATCAGCGCGGGGTTGTTTTTGGTCCGGCGGGACAAAATCTGGATGATTCGATTCAGTTCCTCTTCCCGCCCGATTACCGGGTCCAGCTTGCCCTCTGCGGCCATTTTGGTCAGATCCCGGGCACACTGGTCCAGCTGTCTGGTGTCAGAACCCACTCTCGGCTCCGGTTCCCGAGGGCGTGACCGGGGAGACATCTCTTCTCCGCCCAGAGAGGCGCAAACCGTTTGATACAATGTGCTCCCGTCTACACCACAGTCCCGAAGCAGCTGAAATGCAGCGCTGTCTCGCTTTCCCAGCAGCCCCAAAAGCAAATGTTCCGAATTGACCGCCCGCTGACCCAGACGTTGGCTCTCTCCCACCGCGTCCCGAATCGCTTGGCAGCAGTGTGGCGTCAGCCCCTGGTGGAGCGCCCGGGCCGGCACCCCGATTCCTACCCGTTGGGCAATGCGAATGCGCAGCGTTTGGCTGTCTGCTCCTGCCTGGCGAAGCGCATTTGCGGCAGGACTGTACTCCTGGCTGGCAAGTCCCAGGAGCAGATGTTCACTGCCCACATAACTGTGCCCCAACTGGGCGGCATTCTCCTGGGCCAGCCGGATAGCTCCCAGGGCGGTGGATGTGAAACGGCTGTCAGCCATACAATCACCTCGTTGTAAAATCTTTCTTAAGGATTCCCCCTTTTTCGAAATTTAGCATTGCTTTTTTGAAAAGATATGTTAAAATGTAGGTACATTCTTAGGGAGGTGTACTTAATTATGGCTTATGTCATCAGTGATGCTTGCATTAGCTGTGGCTCTTGCGCGGATGCTTGCCCCGTGGGCGCCATTTCTCAGGGCACGGATCGTTATGAAATCAACGCCGATACTTGCTTGGATTGCGGTTCCTGCGCTGATACCTGCCCCATGAGCGCCATTTCTCAGGGCTAAAAAAACAAAAGAGCGACGTCGGGCATCCGCCTGGCGTCGTTTTTTTTATAATATTATATAATTTTAAAAATTATATTTCGTCATAATTCACATTGATATTTTGGCGTCAACGGGATATACTGGATACAAAGAAGGTCATTTGGAACCTTTGAAGGGAGTGTCCATTATGCGTTCCAACGCCATTACTGCCGCTTCGTCTCCGCTTTTGAAGGTTGAATCCCGCCGCCGTGAGGTTCGCAATCCATACGACGGTCTTCGGCCCTGGTCCGCCATCACCCATGGGATCGGCGC
>JBFWME010000007.1:18914-21225 GCA_050251755.1 Lawsonibacter sp.
CGCAAGTAGACCCGTCGCAGGAACACGGCACACAGGGTAACCGCAAACAACTCCGCCACAGGGAATGCCCACCAAACCGCGTCCAGACCATGAATTCTGGACAGGAGCAGGGCTACCGGCAAAAGCACCACCAACTGGCGAACCACAGAGACAATCAAACTAAACACGCCATGTCCAAGTGCCTGAAACACAGCGGAAGATACGACACAAAATCCGGCAAACAAAAAGCTGATGGAAATGGTACGCAAGGCAACCATACCGATGGTCAGCAAGTCACCGGAAGTTTCCCCTTCCGCCAAAAACAGCGACAGGAGTACACGGGGAGCCAGCTGAAACGCCAGAAATCCCAAACACATCATTCCCATGGCGTACAGAACACTCAGCTTGATGGCCTTCACGATCCGTTCCGGCTTTTGCGCCCCATAATTGTAGGCCACAATCGGAATCAAGCCGCTATTCAGGCCAAAGACCGGCATAAAGACAAAAGACTGCAGCTTGAAGTAAATTCCAAACACGGCAGTGGCGGTGGCGGTGAATGAGATCAGGATCTGGTTCATACCGAAGACCATCACCGAGCCAATGGACTGCATCGCAATGGAAGGCACTCCAATGCTGTAAATGCTTCCGATAATTCCCCCGTCGGGCCGGAAGCGCCGGAACGAAAACTGAACATCGGGGTTCCGGGTCAGATTAAACACCAGAGACAAGCAGCTGCTCAAAATCTGGCCGATGACCGTAGCCAGAGCAGCCCCAGCCACCTCCATTCTGGGAAAGCCAAACAGTCCGAAGATCAATATGGGGTCCAAAACAATATTGATGATGGCTCCCGTCGCCTGGGTAATCATGGTGAGAAACGTCCGCCCGGTGGCCTGGAGAATGCGGTCCAGGGTAATTCCGGCAAACATTCCAAAACTAAGGCTGCAGCAGATGGTAAGATAGTCGGTACCATAGTTCACAATGCTGGGGATGTCGGTTTGGATGCGGTAAAACAAATAACTGCAGGTCAATCCCAATGTAGTAAAGACAAGGCAGCTCAGGGCGGCCAAAAACAAGCCGTTCATGGCCGTTTGGTTCGCTCTGTTTTGATTCTTCTGCCCAAGGCTGCGGGACAGCAGCGCATTGATGCCTACCCCGGTACCCACGCTGACTGAGATCATCAGGTTTTGAACCGGAAACGCCAGCGAAACGGCGTTCAGGGCATCCTCACTCAGCTTAGCTACAAAGATGCTGTCCACCACGTTATACAGTGCCTGGATCAGCATGGAAATGATGATTGGCAACGCCATATTCAGCAGCAATTGATTGATGGGCATCACGCCCATCTTGTTCTCTTTGGCGGGTCGTTCCACCGAACGTTCCTCCTCTATTTCTCTTTTTTATTTCTTAAATGTACAAGAATAGATTATAGAGGAATCCATTTTTTATGTCAATGGTCTGGCGTTTCCTTCCACAATGAATCCGGGCCAATTCCCTGAAAACGGGCCTACCGCGCACAGCTGCGGCAAGCCCGTCTCCATTCAATTACGTGACTCGGTCAACTGCTCTTCCTCCCGTACCAGAGACATGACCGACACCTCAAAGGCAGTACGCTCTTCCATCCGATCCCCCACCGTTTTGGTATAAAGCCGGCTTTGGAGTCGACCACTCAGCCGCACCCGATCTCCTACCTCCAGCCCGCCGCAGCGGTGGGCCAAACTTCCCCAGGCGATGCAGGGTAGGTAGTCCGCTCGTCCGTAACGGCGATTGACCGCCAAAATCATGTCACAGATGGTACGGCCCAAGGGGGTGGCCCGGAGACTGGGCGGCTTGCACAGCGTGCCAGACAGTTCCAGCTGGTTCTTGTCCTCGCTCTTTTCCGCCTGCAGTTCTCTGGCGAAGGTGCTGATAATCAGTCGGCTGCCACAACCAGTACGGTTGTTGAAGGTGCGCACCTCGCCTTTTACCGTTAATTCCCGCCCCACAACCAAAGGCTCTCTCTGCCGAATCAGGACACAGGGCGCCACCACATTGATTTTGTCCTCTGCTTCAGACAGACGCGCCACCACCAGGGGAAAGCGGTAAAACTCTACTCCATGGTTGACGTGCGAGGGAATGGGCAGCGCCCCCAGCCGCCCGTGGAGCTGAATGCGGTTGATATCAGCGGAGTTTTGTCTCATGAGTCATCACACTCCTGAATCGTTTGTTCCTTTGATGTATATGAACCGCCACACCTTGGTATGCCTTGAGCTTTTCTTGAAAATCTGACAAAGGAAGGGCGGCTGTTATCAAACAGCCGCCCTTCTTTAGAAAGAATTCATTATCTGCCAAAGCC
>JBFWME010000007.1:21325-57638 GCA_050251755.1 Lawsonibacter sp.
CCGCCAAAGCCGCTTCCACTAAATCCACCGCCCCGGAAGCCGCCGGAGCCGCCAAAGCCTCCGCCGCGGGGACCGCCGAAGCCTCCGAAGCCACCAAAACCGCCCGGTCCCCTCGGTCCTCTCGGAGGCGGAGGAGGCGGCCCATTCCAGCGCCGACGGTACCAGCCGTACGTGGGGCCGTGCCAGAATAAAATGGGCCGGAACATCACCGGGGGCACGGCCATGCCATAATACATCTGGCGGTATGCGGCATAGCGCAGATGATCCACAATGGTGGCAATGACCAGCAGGATCACCACCAGAACCGCCAGATTGGCCAGGAGCGCAGTGCCGCTTTCCTGCTGGTACGCCCCGCCGGAGGTACCGGATCCATAATTGTCCACATAGTACTGGTTCAACGCCGAGAACAGAGACAGTACGCCTGCACCATATTGGCCGGCCACCACATCGTCATAGAGATATTGGTTGAGGTAAACCCCCACCTCATTGTCCGACAGGGGATAGTCCGCTCCCACTGCAAAATAGGCGTCCCCGGTCTTTGGCACGATGGACAGATAGCCGTCGTACGCCCCCAGTTCAAAGTCCTCCGCCCGCTGATAGGTATAGTCCTCCAGGGTCCCACTGGGCGGGTCAGCCAGGGTTTCCACTACGATGATGCTGCCATAGCGCTTATCCCAGTTGGCGTTGTACAAACTGATCTGCTGTTCCTGCTCATCCGAGAGCACGCTGGCAAAATCTCCGATCCACTTTGTATATGCGCTGGTGGACAGGGAGGTGTCCAATCCGGTACTGACCGGGCTGCTGGGCGAGGTCTCCACTCTAGTCTGGCCAAGGGCCACGGCTCCCGCAATCACAGCAAGGGTGAGAACCACCGCTACCCAGGTTTTTTGGAAAAATTTCATGTTTGGTTCCTTTCCGCAGCGCGGCCTCTGGTTGCCTCAATCGGCGCTCCCTGTTTGGGAATTCACTCCTCAGCCACGCAGTTCCAACAGCTTCTGCTTCAGTTCGCCCTCAATGCGTCCCAGCTCCACCTCGGCTTCCCTGCGCTTCTGGGCGCCTTCGGTCTGGATCTTCATCACCTCATCCAGCGTGGAGATCAGCTGCTGGTTGGTGTGCTGCAGGGTCTGGATGTCCACCACCGAGCGTTCGGCCTCTCTGGCTGTTTCAATGGTCCCCATTTTCAGCATATCGGCGTTCTTTTGCAGCAGATCGTTGGTCATGTTCGTCACCGCGGTCTGGGCCGCCGTGGCCTGACGGCCGTGCTCCAGCCCCAGTGCCAGCACCATCTGACTCTTCCACAGGGGGATGGTATTTACCAGAGAGGACTGAATCTTCTCCAGCATCTGAGTATCGTTGTTCTGCAGCAGCCTGGTCTGGGGGCCCATCTGAATGGAGATCATCCGGGTCAGCTCCAGGTCATGGAGCTTCTTCTCAAACCGGCTGCACAGGTTGGCAAAGTCGTTGTACGCCTGTGCATCCTCCTGAGCCCCGGTCTGGGCGGCCTTCTGCCTCAGCTGTTCCAGATCGTTGGCCCGCAAGTACTCCAGCCGCTTCTTTCCGGCGATGATATACATGGTCAGTTCTTTATAGTATTTGGTGTTCAAATCATACATCTGGTCAAACATGGCGATATCTTTCATCAGGATCACCTGATGATCTTCCAAAACCCGGACAATCTTGGTGACGTTTACCTCGGCCTTGGAATAGCTGGCCTTCATCGCTTCCAGCTCATTGCGCTTCTTCTGAAAGAAACCGGCGATTCCCTTCTTCTCCGGCTCGCCAAAGGTCTTCAGCTCCACCACCAGAGAGGACAGCGCATCCCCCACCTCGCCCAAATCCTTGGTCTTCACGTTGTTCAGGGCGTTTTCGGAGAAGGCTGCAATATTCTTCTGGGCGGCGGCTCCGTACTGGAGCACCAGGTTGGAATCGGTGACATCAATCTTTTTGGCAAACTCGTCCACCATCTTCCGCTCCGCCTCACTGAGGATGGACTCGTCCAATTTAACGGCGTTGGCATCCCGCTCCGTCTGCGCTGCCGCGGCCTGGGTTTCGGCAGCGGAGGGTTCCACCGTCAGGCGGACAGGCGCGGGGGCCTGAGCGGCAGCGGCGGCATCCGGACTCAGGGTCAGCTCCGGTGTAACATTCAAATCCTCGCTCATGGTTCGTTCCTCCTACATATATGATAAAAGTCTTTGGTTTTCTCAGTCTTCGGTCTTGTCCTCCCGTTTCTTATGGGACAAGAACCCGCGTACACTCAGCACGACCAGTCCCAGCCAAAACAGGGTCATCAGTCCCTGCCCCAGCAGGGATCCGTGGTCCGGCTGCGACAGCTTTATCACCAGTTGGCCGACGTTCATCAGGCACATCACCGCACACGTCAGGGGCAGCAGCCATCTTTTCCAACTCATTGCTTTCTCCTCACAATTCCAGTTCAACCCCATCGTTGCCGCTGGATTTCGCGGTTCCGCCGCTCCCCATGTTCATGCCCCCCAGCCCCTCCCGGGCCAGCAGGTTTTCCATGACGGTGATGTCGGTGGAGATGTCCAGGGCTTCTTCCCCAAACAAAGCATCCAGCTGCTTATCAAAGGCCTGAGCGATCACGTCCATCATTCCCTCCACCTTCTGCTTGGTGGAATCGATGTTGCTGCCGGAGATGCCGGCGGAATCCATGCGGTCATAGGCGTTCAAAATTTTCAGCGTGGTGGGGAGGTAGTAGTCCATAAAGCGACGGATCTGAGACAGCTTTTTGGGCTGAGCCACCACCTGATCAATGATCTTTTTGGTCACTTCCTCCAAATGATCGATCTGGTCGGAGATCTTCTCATCTGGGATGTTGTCGTTCAGTCGGCGCATCTCAGACAGTGCCCGGTCCCGCTCCTTAATCAAGGCGTCAATTTCCGGGCTTCCGGTGGACTTTGGCTTCTCCTGCTCCGCATGCTTAGCCTCGGCTTTTTTTGCCTCCGGCTCACCTGAAATTTGGTAGGCCTTATCCGGGAAAATGGCCTTTCCAACGACGAAGGCTACCAGGGACACTCCGGCGCACAGGACATACTGTGTCGCGGTATGAAGGGGGAACAGCAGTGCGTAGACCAGCCAGACCGCACCGATGAGATAGATTGGAATGACGGAACGCTTTACATGCTTGGCCATAAGAAAGACCATTCCTTTCTCACATGTTCAGGCACAAAAAAGCCACGAAAAGGGATGGCCTTTTTGTGCACCAATCGCGGTTTCCGCCCCAGGCGCAGCGCAATTGGCACATCATGGTTCGCGTGATTTCTCACGCAGACCTCCACGCGCCTGTCGGCGCTCTCATAAAAATAAAATTCTCCGCGTCCACAAACCTAATGGCGGCCGCGCAGCGACAAACGGACCGGTGGTCTTGTGCTGGGTACCGCCGTCCGTGTCACATGTTCCGCTTCCTTCCATCGGAGCGTTCGGATCAGCTCCATTGTACCTCTCAGGGTTGGGAGTGTCAAGAAATTTGCCCGGTCGGCGCCGCTTTGCATTGACTTCTGGGACAAGATTGAGTATGATTTGAAATAACCTTATTTTTATGTGTAAAGGAGATCCGTTATGCTTACCCTCGAACAGTTCAAAAACGCCCGGAGCGTACTCCAGGGCGTTCTGCGGCCTACGCCGCTGATCCACTCTCCTTATTTGTCCAAAAACTGCGGCAACAACGTGTACCTGAAGCCGGAAAACATGCAGGTCACGGGAGCCTACAAGATTCGAGGGGCCTACTTTAAAATTAGCACCCTGAGTGAGGAGGAGAAGTCCAAGGGTCTGGTCACAGCCTCCGCCGGGAACCATGCCCAGGGTGTCGCGTATGCCGCTCAGGCCGCCGGAGTGGCCGCCACCATCGTCATGCCCACCACCACGCCTCTTGTCAAGGTGAACAACACCAAGGATTACGGAGCCAATGTGGTTCTGCATGGAGAGGTGTTCGACGATGCCGCCGAGCTCGCCGCCCGTTTGTCCGAGGAGCAGGGGCTGACCTACGTCCATCCCTTCAACGACCTGACCCTGGCCACGGGTCAGGGTACCATCGCATATGAAATCTTTCAGGATCTGCCCGACGTGGATATCATTCTGGTCCCCATCGGCGGGGGCGGTCTGGTTGCCGGCGTCTCAACCCTGGCCAAGCTGCTCAACCCCAATGTGGAAGTCATTGGGGTTGAGCCAACTGGGGCCGCTTCCATGAAAGCCAGCCTGGAGGCCGGACACGTGGTCACGCTGCCCACCGCTACGACCATTGCCGACGGCGTGGCCGTCAAGACGCCCGGCGACCTGGTCTTCCCCTATGTCCAGAAAAATGTAGACCGGGTGCTGGCTCTGGACGACACGGAGCTGGTCGAGGCGTTTCTGGATATGATGGAGCGGCACAAGATGGTGGTGGAAAATGCCGGCCTGCTCACCGTGGCTGCCCTGCGGCACTTGGACTGCAAGGGCAAAAACGTGGTTTCGGTGCTGTCCGGTGGCAATATGGATGTCATCACCATGGCCTCTTTGGTCCAGCACGGCCTGATTTCCCGGGGCCGCATCTTCACCTTTGCCGTCCAACTGCCCGATCGCCCCGGTGAGCTGATGCGGGTGGCTGGTGTTCTGGCTCAGAACAGCGGAAACATCATCAAGCTGGAGCACAACCAGTTTGTCAATATCAACCGCCAGTCCGGCGTAGAGCTTCGCGTCACTCTGGAGGCCTTCGGCCATGACCATAAGGCCCAGATCCTGGAGGCCATGCGCCAGGCCGGCTATCAGGTTTCTGAAACCGACACCGGAGACTTTTACACCTGATCTGTTGTTCACCGCCACCCACCGGCGGCATGATGCCGCCGGTGGGTGGCTATCTGAAAGCGGCAGGCCGACCGGGACAGGGCGGACGGGGTTGGGCCGTGGGTTCGGCCTGGAGCAGTCCGTTGTCTCCCGGGGCACACGCAGGGACGTCGCCCGTCCCCTTCCGCTTTGCATCCTATGCATCAGGAATGAAAACTGCCCCTGCCGCCTAGGGGAAAATCACTCCGGAACGTTCTTTCGAAAGTGAGGATATGACCATGATTAAGATTGCCCCCTCTATTTTGTCCGCCGATTTTGCCAACCTGGAACGAGACATCAAAAAGGTAAATACCGCTGACTATCTCCATGTCGATGTGATGGACGGTGCGTTTGTACCCAATATCACCATCGGCATCCCGGTGGTCAAATCCATTCGCGCATGCTCGGATATGTTCTTGGACGTTCATCTGATGATTGACAAGCCGGTGCGGTATGTGGAAGGCTTCGCCAAAGCCGGGGCCGATCTCCTGTCTGTCCATCTGGAGGCCGACCACCCCACCCGTATCGCCGAGGCCTTGAAGGTCATGGGGGACTGCAATGTCAAAAAAGCCGTAGCTCTGCGTCCCATCACGTCTGCCAATGCCATTTTACCCTATGTCGAGGATCTGGATTTGGTGCTGGTAATGACGGTGGAGCCCGGCTTTGGCGGGCAGGCATTTCTAGAGTCTCAGTTGGATACCATCCGCCAGGTTCGGGCTATCCTGGATCGGTACAACCCCGCCTGCGAGCTGGAAGTGGACGGTGGTATTTCTCCCAAAACCGCTCCTCTGGTGGTAGAGGCTGGGGCCAACGTACTGGTAGCCGGCTCTGCAGTCTATGGAAAAGACGACATTCCCGCCGCGATTCGGGCCCTGCGCCTGTAAAGGTCCGAATCAAAAGGAATTCTTCCAACCGAAAACGGCCGCCCACCCAGCACAGGCACATAAGGAGGCAACCCATCTATGCAGTATTTCCCCCCCGCTCTTGAAAATCTGGTGGAACATTTTGCCAAGCTGCCCGGCATCGGGTTGAAATCGGCCCAGCGGCTGGCCTTCCACATGCTCTCTCTGCCCGAGGAGGAGGCCGCTTCCTTTGCACAGGCCATTGTGGACGCGAAGTCCGCCATTCATTGCTGCCCTGTCTGCCAGAATCTTACGGAGGGGGACGGCCCGTGTGCGATCTGCGCCAGCTTGAAACGGGACAGCGCTCTGATCTGCGTGGTTGCCGACCCGAAGGACGTGGTGGCCATGGAGCGCTCCCGGGAGTACGGCGGGCTGTACCATGTACTCCACGGGGTGATCTCCCCCATGAACCACGTGGGTCCCGACGACCTGCACATCAAATCTCTGGTGGAGCGGGTGGCCGCCGGAGGCGTTCGGGAAGTAATTATGGCCACGAACCCGGATACCGAGGGGGAGGCCACCGCCATGTATCTGTCCCGGCTGCTCAAGCCCTTTCAAGTAAAGGTGACCCGGTTGGCCTACGGAATTCCTGTGGGCAGTCACCTGGAATATGCTGACGACGCCACTTTGATGCGGGCGCTGGAGGGCCGGCAGGAAATGTAGCGCTCAGTTCCATTCCGGAACGCACAAACTACAGCCCATACAACAAGTGTGGCTTAGAAACGGGCCGGCACGGCAGGGAAAGCACCGGGGAACATCCCGGTACGAACGGCACCCAGCTTCATACCGGCGAAGAAGGGAGGCGCTTGTTTGACCCACCTTACTCCCGTAACCAGGCGATATCTGCGGGACTTTTTGTTCCGGCTGGCCGTCTTTCTGTGTATCGCTGTTTCCTATTTTGTTGACCGGGCTGTTCTGGACTTTACCGCCCCCGTCCCGCGGTCCTTTCCCCTGCTTTTGCTCTGGCTTGGCGTACTGTCCTCCATGCTGGTCCAGCTCAACTCCAAAAGCGGCCTGACCACCGGTTGTCTGAAGCAGTTCCCTGCCGGCTTCGTTCCCGTTTCGGACTATCGGCAAGACCAGCTGGCCAAAGCTATCCGACTGCAAAATCGCGGTGCGGTCAAGGTGGCCGTGGTTTGGCTGGCAGTCAATTTACTTTTCGGCGTGTTGTACCATTTTGGTGTGCTGGGTATTCCGGACCTGGTTTTTTTATGTGCCCTGGCTTTTTTGTGTGATCTCGTCTGCGTATTATTTTTTTGCCCCTTCCAGACCTTCTTCATGAAAAACCGCTGCTGTGTCAACTGCCGTATTTTTGCCTGGGGCTCCTGGATGATGGCTGCCCCTTTGATGTGTGTGTTTCACTGGTATGCTCAGTCCCTGTTTTGGACCGGGATCCTGGTGCTGGTCTTTTGGGAGGTGCGGCTCCGCCATCACCCGGAGCGGTTTTGGTTTGGTTCGAACCGCCTGCTCCAGTGTGCCGGCTGCAACGAGCAGCTGTGCCGGTACAAATTCCCACGCTCCCCCCGTTTCCGCTAGGGACTTTACCCGATCAACTCGGACTTCCTTTTTTTAACGGCATGACAAAGCCCGCCGTAGGTTACGGCGGGCTTTGTCTACAAGAGAAAGAGGAGAGGAAACCGGGACGTCAATCAACTGCACTTAATCGTCGTCCTGGAGGGCATCGTAATCCATTTCGCCTGTGCGAACCTTAACTACATTCTCTACGTTGTAGAGGAAGATCTTACCGTCACCCTGGTCGTTGCCGGTGCGCAGCACCTTTTGCGCCGCCGCCACCACCAAAGCCGGGTCCACTTTGGTTACCACGATATCGACCTGGATCTTGGGCATCAGGTTGATACTCATCTTAACGCCGCGGTACTGTCCAACCTTACCAAGCTTGGTACCGCAGCCCATGACATTGGAAACCGTCATACCGGTAATACCAATCGCAGCCATGGTATCTTTCAACGCTCCGAAGCGCTCTTCTTTGCAGATAATGGTCACCTTGGTCATCTTGGGTTCCTCGTTAGCCACCGCCGTACGCGGCTTCAGCGCCACAGGAGCCAGCCCGCTGATATCCACCGGTTCAAAGCTGCTTTCGCCGCCGATGGCGCCGGGAGCAGATGGTAGGAAGTCGGCATAGGCAGAGGCAAGCCCGTGCTCAGCCACATCCAGCCCGACGATCTCTTCGTCCGCAGAGACCCGCAGTCCTACAACGACCTGGATCATCTTGAAGACCAGGAACATGGCTACCGCCGTATACGCAGCAATCGCAATTACACCCATGCACTGTACGCCCAGGTGGTAGAAGCCGCCGCCATAAAACAAACCATCGGTTGTGTTGAACAGGCCGTCCGCCACAGTACCCCAGGCACCGTTGACTCCGTGAACCGCCACAGCGCCGACGGGATCGTCAACGTGGAGCTTCAGGTCCACAAATTCTACCGCCACAACAACCAGAATGCCAGCCACCAGACCTATGACAATCGCACCCAGAGTATCAACCGTGGCACAGGGAGCGGTAATCGCCACCAAGCCGGCCAGAGCTGCATTCAAACACATAGATACGTCTGGCTTGCCGTTTTTGAACCAGGTGTACAGCATGCAGGAGACCGTAGCGACAGCGGGGGCAATGGTGGTAGTGCCCAAAATCTGAGCCATCTGGGTCACATCACCCGCGGCAGCGCCGTTGAAGCCGTACCAGCAGAACCACAGGATAAAGCAGCCCAAGGCGCCCAGAGTCAGGGAGTGACCTGGAATGGCGTGAACTTCAATGGAGCCGTCTTTCTTTTTGGTATACTTGCCAATACGAGGGCCCAGTATCATGGCGCCAATGAAAGCGGAGACGCCGCCTACCATATGGATGACTGAGGAGCCGGCAAAGTCTACGTAGCCAAACTGAACCAGCCAGCCCTGACCGTTCCACACCCAGCCGGCCTCAATGGGGTAGACAATCGCGCTGATGAAGCCGGAGTAAATGCAGTAGGAAACAAACTTGGTCCGCTCCGCCATGGCGCCGGATACGATGGTGGCAGCCGTGGCACAAAAGACCAGCTGGAAGAAAAAGTTTGACCAGTTAAAGTCATAGAAGTTGGTGAATATTTGGTATTCCGGCATACCGATGAGTCCAAAGAAATAGTTTTCGCTGTTCATAATTCCGTAGCCCAGAAACACAAAGACCACGGTGCCAATGCAGAAGTCCATCAGGTTCTTCATGATGATGTTGCCTGCGTTTTTGGCCCGGGTAAAGCCGGTTTCTACCATGGCAAATCCGCACTGCATGAAGAATACTAAGATCGCGCCGATTAGAAACCATACCGACATATCCATATACATTCACTCTCCCAAAATAAAATAGACACGTATCCCGCCACACTTACGGGACACGCGCCTTTGCGTGGGTTATAGATTCTCCATTCTCCTGCTAAAAAAAAGCAGCGCCGCAGTCAATCATTGACCGCAGCGCCTTTGCTTGTGCCGTAGTTTACGCCCAAAGCGTCTGTCTGTCAAGAGGGGAACTCCAAGTTTGGAGAATCCGATGAATGAATGCCCGTCCTCCCCCTTGACCTTTTGTACATTTTTTGTCTCTTTTTCTTGTGCAAAATATAAATTTGCTTTTTCCATTATAACCGGACGGGCAGCGGGGCCCCCACGCTCAGGCTATCGGGTGTCACATGACATCCCACCGCCAGCACCTCCACCCCCGCCAGGGCTGCCCGGCGCAGGGCTGCGCCAAATTCGGGATGGGTGGCGTCGTTGGGTTCCAAAACCTTCATTCCCTCCATTTGAACGATAAAACAGATCGCCGCCTGGTAACCGGCCTTCTGCGCAGTGATCAGCTCCTCCAGATGCTTTACCCCCCGCAGGGTGGGCGCATCGGGAAACCGGGCCACTCCGTTCTCCTCCAGCGTGACCCCCTTCACCTCCACAAAGCCCCTCGTCGGAACAAGCTCCACATCACGCGCCCCTCCGCAGGCGCGTGGATTCGTTTGCTGCGCGGTCTCTCCTCTCCCAACGTAATCCGCTGCTCCGGGCTCGCGTTGGGGGTCCGATTTCTCCCAATAAAAATCAAATCTGGAAGTTCCATAGGTCGTCTCCGGACGCAGGAGGGTAAGCCCGGACCGAAAGCCGCCCGCGGCGGCCCATTCTCCAAACACCCGGTTGGGTGCCTGGGAATCCATATTGACAAGCAGCAGACCCTGCTCCGTTTCTTTTTCCACCGCGACCAGGTCGTATCTGGTCTTCCGGGCCGGATTGTCGCTCTCCACCAGGTACACCCGGCATCCGGGCACCAGCAGTTCCCGGCAGCGGCCCGTGTTCTTCACATGGCATACCTTCTGCACTCCGTTCACCTCCACATAGGCAAGAAAACGGTTGGGCCTGGCCAGGAAACGACCCGAAGAAATATTTGGATACTTCATCTTCCTTTTCCCCCGCACGCTCTGGGGTTCCGCTTCTTTCCCCGCTCCGCGCGGATCCCAGTATATCTGATTTTAGAAAACGAGGCAAGTCCAATGGAGAAAAAAGCCTATCTATCCATCCTCGCTGCGGCGACCCTTTGGGGCTGCATCGGCGTGTTCCTCAAACTGCTCACTGCCGCCGGTCTGTCGCCCATGGAGGGGGTCGCGGTGCGCAGCACGGTGGCCGCCGTTGTGTACGGCCTGTTTTTGGCGTTTACCGACCGGAAGCGTTTGAAAATCGCTCCCCGCCACTGGTACTACTTTTTTGGTACCGGGGTGTGTTCCCTGCTGTTTTTCAACTGGTGCTACTTCAACGCTATCTCCTCCAGTTCCATGTCGGTGGCGGCGGTGCTGCTGTACACCTCCCCGGTGTTTGTCACCCTCATGTCCGCCGTTTTCTTTCACGAGAAGATCACTTCTTTGAAGCTCGCGGCCCTGGCCCTTACTTTTTCCGGCTGTGTGCTGGTCACCGGGCTGCTCCCTCTGGGACAGCAATCTGTGTCGCTGCGGACAATCCTATTTGGACTGGGTTCCGGCTTTGGCTACGCACTGTATTCAATTTTCGGCAAATTTGCCCTGGCCAAATACCCCCCCGCCACGGTTACCTTTTACACCTTTCTCTTCTCCGCCGCCTGCTCACTCCCCCTGTCCGGCCTCCACCGGCATCTGACGGTGCTGACGGATGAGCGGGCCATCGCGGGAGGATTGGGCATTGGAGTATTGTGCTGCATCCTGCCATACCTGCTGTACACCAGCGGACTGCGGCACGCCGAGGCAGGCAAGGCCGCGATCCTGGCCACCGCGGAACCCTTTGTGGCCTCCCTGCTGGGCATCTGTCTGTTTCACGAGTCGGTAAGCGGGTACAAACTGCTGGGAATGGCGGCCATTTTCTGCGCCATTCTTCTCCTGAACCAACCTGTAAAGCGCCAAACCTCCTAGCCTTTGCAATCTGCCCAAAACCCAAAAACACACTCTCCTCATGCTGGAATATTTTAACTTGACAAACGCGGCGCTCAGCTACTATAATGACCTTAAAGTTTAAATTGAAAAACCGATGAAGAAGAGGAGTAGCGACGATACAAACCTTTTCAGAGAGCTGCGGATGGTGGGATCGCGGCAGGGGGCGGCGTGGTGAATGGACTTTTGAGGGTATAGCGAACGGGGGATTCCCTTAGTAGCGCGCCGGGGACTCTACCCGTTATCCGGAGAGCGCATGCTGTCAGGCGTGTGAAAGCGAGTGGGCGTATGTTTGTGAATACGTCAATCCGGGTGGTACCGCAGAGGCTGTGATCAGTCCTTTGTCCCAGAAATCAAATTTCGGGGATGAAGGGCTTTTTTGCGTCTTCTCCCCAGATGAAAAGGAGAAATAACTATGAGTAGCCAGAAAGAAATCCCTCACCGCCTGTATTTGACCGAAGATCAGATGCCCCGCCAGTGGTTCAACCTCCGCTCCGTCATGCCCTCTCAGCCCGATCCCATGCTGAATCCGGGCACGCTCCAGCCTTTGGCCGAGGAGGAATTGTACCCCATCTTCTGCCAGGAGCTGGCCCATCAGGAGATGGACGGCACAACGGCCTATGTGGACATTCCCGAGGAAGTGCTGGATGTCTACAAGATGTACCGCCCCTCCCCCATCATTCGCGCCTACGAGCTGGAAAAGGCCCTGGGCACCCCGGCAAAAATTTACTACAAGTTCGAAGGGAACAACACCTCCGGTTCCCACAAGCTCAATTCCGCCGTGGCCCAGGCCTACTATGCCAAACAGCAGGGACTGAAGGGCGTCACCACTGAGACGGGCGCTGGCCAGTGGGGCACCGCCCTGTCCGAGGCCTGCGCCTTCTTCGGTCTGGACTGCGAGGTCTATATGGTTAAGTGCTCCTACGAGCAAAAGCCCTTCCGCAAAGCGGTGATGGGCGTCTTTGACGGCAAGGTCACCCCATCTCCCTCCATGACCACCGAGGCCGGCCGAAAGATTCTGGCCGAGAATCCGGACACCACCGGCAGCCTGGGCTGCGCCATCTCCGAGGCGGTGGAGGCCGCAGTGAAGAGCGGCGGCACCAAGCGGTATGTGCTGGGTTCCGTCCTCAACCAGGTCCTTCTTCACCAGTCCATCATCGGCCTGGAGAGCAAGCTGGCCCTGGAGGAACTGGGCGAGTACCCAGACGTGGTGGTGGGCTGCGCCGGCGGCGGCTCCAACCTGGGTGGTCTGATCGCCCCCTTCATGGCCGATAAGCTGGAGGGAAAGAAGAATCCCCGCATCGTGGCGGTGGAACCGGCCTCCTGCCCCTCCTTCACCCGCGGCAAATATGCCTACGACTTCTGCGACACCGGAAAGGTGACCCCCCTGGCCCGGATGTACACCCTGGGCTCCGGCTTCATCCCTTCCGCCAACCACGCCGGCGGGCTGCGGTATCACGGCATGAGCCCCATCCTGTCCAAGCTTTACCACGACGGCCACATGGAGGCCGTCAGCTACAGGCAGCGCGAGGTGTTCGAGGCCGCCGTTCTCTTTGCCAAACGGGAGACCATCCTCCCCGCTCCCGAGTCGGCCCACGCCATTAAGGGCGCCATTGACGAAGCGCTCAAGTGCAAAGAGACCGGGGAAGAAAAGACCATTCTCTTCGGTCTGACCGGCACCGGCTACTTTGATATGACCGCTTACGAGGCTTACCTCTCCGGCACCATGACTGACTCTGTCCCCACCGACGAGGATCTACAAAGCGGCTTTGCCTCTTTGCCCGATATTCCGCAGAACAAGGGGCTGTAAGCCCTGCCAAACTGCCTGTACCGATTTTTTCGTTCCCCTTCTAACTACAGCGGGCGCGCCGTTTCTTCACGGCGCGCCCGCTCAGCTTGTCCAATGATCCCTCCCTCCAAACCGGTTTTTCCACCGTCTACCCGCCGGAGAATCACTCTCCGGCGCTTTCTTTTCTGGTCCCGCACGCGCTCAACGGTTCGTTTGTTGCCAGACCGCCGTCCATTGCATTATGATAACGCGTAAGACATCCGCTTACCGTATACTGGAAAGGAGTTTTTATGACCTTCACACCCATTGACTTGCAAACCTGGACGCGGGGTCAGGTGTTCTATTATTTTTCTAAAATGGCTCCCACTGGCTACTCTCTTACCGTGGATCTGGACGTGACCGCACTGCGGCAGACACTCCGGAAGGAAGGGCTGAAGCTCTTCCCCGCTTATCTTTGGCTGGTGACAAAACACCTTAATCAGCAAATTGAATTTAAAATAGCGGAGCAGGACAGCGTGCTGGGCTATTTTGATACGCTCACCCCTCTGTACGCCTCCTTTCACGAGGACGACAAAACCTTCTCCCTGATGTGGACGGACTTTCATCCCGATTTTTCTGCGTTTTATGCCTCCTATCTGGAGCATCAGACCAAGTACGCAGGCAACCATGGAATTCTGACCCAACCCCAAACGCCGCCTCCGGCCAATTCCTACACCGTCTCCTGCATTCCTTGGGTTAGCTTTTCCCACTTTGCCGTCCACAGCTACGAAAATAAGCCCTACTACTTCCCTTCTGTAGAGTCGGGTAAACTATTTAAGCGGGAAGAAAAAACTTGGATGCCCCTGTCCATCACCTGCCATCATGCTACCACAGACGGATACCATGTCCATCGCTTTCTGGAGGCGGTTCAGGCAGATATGGATTCCTTTGTGCAGTTTTTGTAGCGGCCGAAGCAGCCACACCTTTATATCCGCTCCAGACATTCGAGCGGAGTTATTTCATCTAAAATATGGAACCTGCTCCTTTGTTTTTCGTCTATAGCAAACGAAACGAGTTTTATTGACGGAAAGGAGCAGACAACATGAAACAACTTCTCGCTGCCCTTCTGGCGGCCACACTGTCTCTGACCCCAATTGGATGCAGCAGTCCCGGAAACACGGGTACCTCTTCCGGCGGCTCCGATTCTCCATCTCTCTCCCAGCTGGCCCTGAAAGAGCCGGTTTATCCGGAATTCCCCACGCTTCCCACTCCCCCGGCAGACGGAGGGAGCTGGGACGCCTACTTCCAGGCGGAAGAGACGTACCGCTCCGCGCTGCAGACGCTGCGGGGCGACGGAATTTCTTCCGATACCGTCGCCGGTCTGACCGGCTTTGCCGGCCGCAGCACCGCGCTGGCCCTGGCAGAGCAGGCTGGGGAAAATGCGGTTTACTCCCCCTTGTCGCTGTGGGCGGCACTGTCCATGCTGGCCCAATGCAGCAGCGGAAACAGCCGCCAGCAGGTACTCTCCGCGCTGGGCTCCGACAGCGTTGAGACGCTCCAAACCCAGATCTCCCAGGTGTGGCAGGGGCTGTACACCGACGACGGAGCCAGCTCCCTGCTGCTGGCCAACTCCGTCTGGCTCAACAGCTCTTTGACGGGCGCCTACGTTCCGGATACTCTGGATGTCCTGGCCAACCGCTATTACGCCGGGACCTACGCCGCTCCTATGGGAACCAAGGACGCCGACCAAGCCGTGACCGACTGGATCGGCAAGCAGACCAACGGACTCATCGGCGGAGGGGCCCCTGTGGTCAAGACCAAGGCCGAAACCCTGGCCCTACTGGTATCCTCTCTGTACTACCGGGCGGGGTGGGCTAACGAATTTTTGCCCGAATTGACCCAACAGGACACCTTTACCAATGCCGACCGGACCCAGATTGAGACGGACTTTATGCACCGGACTGACAAGGCCAACTTCCTGGATCGGGACCATTACCAGGCCGCCGCGTTGCCGACCCAGCTGGGAGATATAGTCTTCCTTCTCCCCGACCAGGGCACCAGCCCGGAAGACCTGCTGCAGAATCCGGAACTGCTCTCCTCCCTGGACTTTTCCGGGGAAGATGCCCAGCGTGGAGAAGTGCAGTGGTCGGTGCCAAAGTTTGACGTGTCCTCCAGTCTGGATTTAAAGGCCTCCCTGGCCGCCCTGGGCGTCACCGATTTGCTGGACCCGGACAAGGCCGACCTGTCCAGCCTTACAACCCTCAGTGCGTATCTGTCCGACGCCAAACAGCTCGCCCGGGTCAAGGCGGATGAACAGGGGGTAGAGGGCGCGGCGGTCACCATTTTGACCATGGATGTCACCTCAGCGCTTCCGGAAACCCCCTCCAAGGTGTGCGTCATGGATCTGGACCGGCCTTTCCTGTTTGTCATCCGTTCCGAGGGCATTCCCCTGTTTGTGGGCGTGGTCAATCAATTGGAATCCTGATGATAGAAAAACAGGGGGCCGCCCGATGGGCGGCCCCCTGTGCAGCCTGTCGAAAAAGTCCTTTGGGCTTTTTCGACAGGCTGCAACAAATCTCATAACTCTCTAAACAAGTTATGAGATTTGTATTGATTGAACAGGAAAGGGAACCCTGACGGTTCCCTTTCCAATTATCCTTCCCTCCGAGCCCCTCGGATTGAAGGTTTTTCGACCATCTGAACAGGGGACCACCCAATGGGCGGTCCCCTGTGAATTCCATACGGAAAAGTGGGCACTTCTCACGTGTATGTTTCTTCCCGCCATGGGATTCCGTGAGGCTTCTCTCTGTCTGATCTTTTACAGCTTTACAAACTTATCCCGGCTGGCCCGGCAAATAGGACATTGATATCCCTCCGGCAGCTCCGCCTGATCGGTCACATACCCGCACACGGTGCATCTCCAGCCCTCATTTCCCTCAAGCGTGCGGTAAACTGTGGCGGTGGGCGGAGTGGCGCCGCCCCCGTTTTTGTAGTCGTCCACCGTCAGTGCCGGTCCATCCCCCAGCACTTCGGCCTCGGTCACTTCCGCGATGTAGAGCATATAAGCGCCCAAATCCAGCTGGTCTACCACTTTACAGGCAAAGCGTGCCAAGGCGTGGTCCCGGATATAGGGGTTTCCGTTTCCATCCTGCTCCATATCAAACCCGTCGAACTTGTTCACAACCCGACCTGATTTGTAGCCGAACAAATCCACCAAATCCTTGGGCGTGTCTTTGGCCAAAACGGTGGCGGAGAACGAACCCTTCGCCTGGATCGCGCGATCGGTTTCGTTGCTCTTATTCACCGTCAGAGAAAATTTATAGGGGATGGACGATGTCACCTGGTGCAGAGAATTGACCACGCAGCCCTGGGGCTGGCTCTCCCCTTGGGCCCCGATGATAAACAGCCCGTAGTTGATCCGGCTAAATGCTTTTCGGTTCATACAAACTCCTCCTTATTAATAATAACAATTCTTATTTATCAGTATAACGTCTATCCGCCGAAAAGTCAAGAAAAACCAAATATTTTTACCCATAAAAAAGCGCCCCTTTTTCAAGGGCGCTTTTTCGGTTACTTCGTCACAACAGCCGTCCCACCGGTTCCCGTCCATCAAAAAAGTCCACCAGGTTCTGGCAGCCGATGGTAGACACCTTCACGGCGGTGTCCATGGTGGCAGGCGCATAATGTGGGGTCAGAATGACGTTTGCCATAGTAAACAGAGGATTTTCAGGGGCGGCAGGCTCCGCTTCGGTGACGTCCAGTCCAGCGCCGGCAAGCGCGCCCTCTTTGAGTGCCCGGATCAAGGCCTCCTCGTCTACGATGGGCCCGCGGGCACAGTTGATCAGGTAAGCGGTTGGCTTTATGGCGCCCAGGAGTTCTCTGCCGATCATATGATGGGTCTCCTGGGTCAGCGGGGCGTGCAGGGTGATAAAATCGGACCGGCGCACCAGCTCCGTCAGCTCTTCTACCTTTTGGCAGCCCTGGGGCACGAAATCCAAATAGGGATCGTAGACCAGTACCTCCATATCAAAGCCACCCCGGCCCATCTTGGCCACCCGGCTGCCGATGCGTCCGCATCCGATGACGCCAAGGGTCTTGCCTTCCAGTTCGGCCCCCTCCTGGTAATTCTTGGCCTCAAAGCCAATCCTCCGGTAGGCATCGGAGACGGGGACCAAATTTTTCGCCAGCGCCATCAGCAGCGCAAAGGCGTGCTCCGCCACCGCCTGGCTGTTGGCTCCCGGGGTGATGGTCACTGCAATCCCTCTTGTTCGGGCGGCGTCCATAGGGATATTGTCCACTCCCACCCCGTGTTTGCTGATAATTCTCAGCCGGGGCGCTTCCTCCAGCATTTCAGGAGTAAGGTCCATAACCCGGACAAACAGGCCGTCTGCATCCTTCAGCTTTTCCGCCAGTTCTTTTTGGTCCCGGTGCTCTAGATAAATCACCTCATGGCCCGCCTGCTTTAGCAGGGCGGGGCCGCATGGATGTACCTTTTCCGAAATCAGAATTCTTGCCACGGTATCCACTCCTCTTCTGTATCCGATCTTACGCTTTTTTACTCTTTTAGTATAGTGCCTGCGCGCAATCTATGTCCAATACAAAAATAGACAGGACAGGATATTCTTTTTCTTATAAAAGGGGGACTGCCAAAGCAGTCCCCCTTTTTTTACCCTAATGGATACGCCAGCAACTTGGGTCGTACTCAGCCTTCCACCGTCAGCTCGCCGTTCCGGCTGTCCACCGTCAAAGCAGCTCCTGGCTCCACCTCATCGGCGATGATCTTTCGGCTGAGCAAGGTTTCCACCGTGTGCTGGAGATACCGGCGCAGAGGCCGGGCGCCATAAACGGGATCATAGGCAGCCTGGATGATCTCTTTCTTCGCGGCAGAGGTCAATTTCACAGTAAGCTGCTTGTCGGCCAGCCGCTTGTTCAGGTCTGCAATTAGCAGATCGATGATATGGGTGACGTTTTCCCGGGTCAGCGGCTTGTAGAATACAATCTCGTCCAGCCGATTCAAAAACTCAGGCCGGAAGGACCGTTTGAGCAGCTCGCTGACCTGATTCCGGGCCTCGGTGCTGATTTCGCCATGTTGGTCGATACCGTCCAACAGAATCTGAGAGCCCAGGTTGGACGTCAAAATAATGATGGTGTTCTTGAAATCCACCGTTCTCCCTTGACTGTCTGTAATACGTCCATCGTCTAATACTTGGAGTAATACGTTGAACACGTCCGGATGGGCCTTCTCCACCTCGTCAAAGAGGATGACGGAGTACGGTTTCCGACGGACGGCCTCGGTCAGCTGTCCGCCCTCCTCATAGCCCACATATCCGGGAGGGGCCCCGATCAGGCGGGACACGGAGAATTTCTCCATATACTCGGACATGTCGATTCGCACCAGATTCTTTTCGCTGTCGAACAGGGCCTCGGCCAGAGTCTTGGCCAGTTCGGTCTTGCCCACGCCGGTGGGACCCAGGAACAGGAAGGAGCCGATGGGCTTTTTGGGGTCCGAGATTCCGGCCCGGCTGCGCAGAATTGCCTCGGACACCAGGCGCACAGCCTCGTCCTGTCCCACCACCCGCTGATGAAGGATGTTTTCCAGGTGGAGCAGCTTCTCCCGCTCCCCCTCCATCAGCCGGGAGACGGGAATGCCGGTCCACCGCTCGATGATCCGGGCGATTTCCTCCTCGGTGACCTTATCCCGGAGCAGACTTCTCGCCTTGCCCTCGCTGGCAACGGCCTCTTCCGCCTCCAGAGCTTTTTTCAGCTCGGGAATCTTTCCATACTGCAGCTCGGCCGCCTTCTCCAGGTCATACTCCCGCTGGGCGCGCTCCAGAGCAGCGTTGGCCGCCTCCAGATCCTCGCGCAGCTTCTGAACCTTGCCGATGGCACCCTTCTCGTTGTCCCACTGGGCCTTTTTCGCCTTAAATTCCTCCCGCATATCGGAGAGTTCTTTTTGGATCTCCGCCAAATGCTCCTGGGACAGCTTGTCGGTCTCCTTTTTCAAGGCGGCCTCTTCAATTTCATGCTGAATGATCTTGCGCTGAATGACGTCCAACTCGGTGGGCATGGAGTCAATCTCGGTGCGGATCATGGCGCAGGCCTCGTCCACCAGGTCGATGGCCTTGTCAGGTAAAAACCGGTCGGTAATGTACCGGCTGGACAGCGTGGCGGCGGCAATGATGGCCCCGTCGGTTATTCGGACCCCGTGGAACACCTCATACCGCTCCTTCAGTCCGCGTAGAATGGCGATGGCATCCTCCACCGTGGGCTCGTTGACCAGCACGGGTTGGAACCGCCGTTCCAGCGCCGCATCTTTCTCAATATACTGGCGGTATTCGTTCAGCGTGGTGGCGCCGATGCAGTGCAGCTCGCCCCGAGCCAGCATGGGCTTTAACAGGTTGCCGGCATCCATAGATCCCTCGGTCTTGCCCGCGCCAACAATGGTGTGCAGCTCGTCGATGAACAGGATGATCCTGCCCTCGGACTTCTTCACCTCATTCAGGACGGCTTTCAGCCGCTCCTCAAACTCGCCCCGGTACTTTGCCCCGGCGATCAGCGCCCCCATATCCAATGCAAAAATGGTCTTTTCCTTCAAAGAGCCGGGCACATCCCCTTTGACAATCCGCTGGGCCAACCCTTCTGCAATGGCGGTTTTGCCCACACCGGGCTCGCCGATAAGCACCGGGTTGTTTTTGGACTTGCGGGACAGAATACGGATGACGTTTCGAATCTCGTCGTCCCGCCCGATGACCGGATCCAGCTTATTCTGCCGGGCACGGTCCACCAGGTCGGTCCCGTACTTTTTCAGCGCGTCATAGGTCTCCTCAGGGTTGTCGCTGGTGACCCGCTGGTTGCCCCGGATAGACGCCAGCGCCCGCATGACCTTCTCTTTGGACACATTGTAGGTGCGAAACAGCTCTTTCAGTTCCCGGTTGGGGCTGCTCAGAAGCCCTAAAAATACGTGCTCCACCGAGATGTATTCGTCCTTCATGGACTGAGCCGCCTCTTCGGCCCCCTTCAGCGCCTTGTCCACGTCCTGGGCCACATAGACCTTGTCCGCCTCTCGGCCGCCGCCCGAAATTTTGGGCAGCTTATCGACCTCGGCCTTTGCCGCCGCCTGAAAACTTGGCGCCGTCATTCCCATGGCCGTGAGCAGCTGCGGGATCAGTCCCTCGTCATCGGACAGCAGCGCCAGCAGCAGGTGCTGCTGCTCGATCTGCTGCTGACCGTATTCCTGAGCCAGACTTTGTGCCCCCTGGATGGCGGCTAAGGATTTTTGCGTAAAACGATTCATATTCATAGAAGAAACCTCCTTTTTTGTGGTTTCAGTTTTTCACACAAGTATTAGCACTCTATCTTTTCAAGTGCTAATTTTATGATATACCATGTTCCATTCTTTTGCAAGAGAAAATTAAAAATTCGATCCATTTTTTATAAAAAGCGGGCAGGCCGCCGGCCTGCCCGCTTTTCGTAAGCATTATGGAATGGCAATCTTTCGGCTCTGAGGCTGAACCTCCTCCACCTTGGGCAGTGTCAGCTTCAGGATTCCGTTTTCATAAGTGGCGCCAATGGCGTCCTCCTGAATGCCGGAGACGTCAAAGGAGCGGCGGAAGCTGCCACAGCGGCGCTCCCGACAGACGTACTTGCCGCCGTCATCCTTGTTCTCCACTGTCTCTTCGTGGTTGGCGGAGATGGTCAAAACCCCGTCTTTCAGGTCCAAATCAATGTCTTCCTTACGGAAGCCGGGCAATTCAGCCTCCAACAGGAAATGGTCGCCCTCATCCTTGATGTCGGTACGAAATGCGGGGAAACGCCTTGCCTCGGCCGGGAAAAAGGTGTGCTCAAACTCGTCAAACAGATTGCTCAAATCGTTGCTGTTGCGTCCAAATGGAAGTAAACCATACATAATAAAAACCCCTTTCAGGCCCTCTGAGGTACGGCCCTGTGCCGCTCCCTGGGGCTCTTCTTAACTTTGGCTTTAGTATAATCGCTAATTATGAACATTTCTTGCAAACATTATGACTCAATTGTTAATTCTGGCACTCCAATTTCTAGACTGCTAATCTCAGTTTGCTTTTCTCCAGTTACGCTTGTCCTTGCTCCACGGGGCATCCCATGCTATAATTTGATCAAATGGATTCAAACAAGATCAGGAGGACTCTGTGTGAAAATTTTGGTATTTGGCCCCAAGGCCCGTTATGACGCCTACATGCCCGAATTCGCCTCCCGGATGGATGCGAAAATCGTATTCTGCCCCTTGAGCAGTTCCCCCATTCAGGCCGCCTCCGCCAATTCCGATGCGGAAATTCTGTTTACCGACCCAATCACCGATGCAGGGAAAGAGATCATGGATCTGCTTCCAAATCTGAAGCTGATTCAGTCGGAGGGGGTTGCCTTCCACCGGGTGGATGTGGAGGAAGCCCGCCACCGGGGTATTTTCGTGTGCAACAACAAGGGGTGCAACGCTTCCTCTGTGGCTGAGCATACTGTTATGCTCATGTTGATGGCACTGCGCCACGGAATTACCGGCCACAACGCCGTTCGGGAGGGCCGTCAAATTCAAATGAAGGAGGCGATCATGGCCTCCGGTTCCCCCGAATTGGGCGAGTGCTCCGTGGGGCTGGTGGGGTTTGGCGACATCGCCCAGGCCACCGCCCGCCGGCTGGCGCCCTTCGGCTGCAAGCTGTATTACTACAGCCTCCATCGCCGCTCCCCCGAGGTGGAGGCCGACTTCGGCGTCACCTATCTGCCTCTGGAAGAACTGGCCGCCGTTTGCGACATTCTCTCCCTTCACTGTGCGGTGAACGACCAGACCCGGAACATGGTAAACGCCGACCTGATTGCTATGATGAAGCCCTCCTCTATCCTGGTGAATACCGCCCGCGGGGATTTGGTGGATAATCTGGCCGTACGTCAGGCTTTGATCGACGGGCGGATCGGCGGGATCGCCATGGATACTCTGGCCCCGGAACCGACCCCCGCCGACCATCCCCTGGTTGATCTTCCCATGGAAGTGCGGGATCGCGCCATCTACAGTCCTCACCTGGGCGGAAACACCGGAGGTTCCTTCCGCCGGGCGCACGCCAACATGTGGAACAATGCCCGTCTCATTCTGGAAGGGCAGCGCCCTAACTTTGTGGTCAACGGGCTGTAAATTCTACCATAAAACATAAGAAAACCGGCGTTCCGTTGGAACGCCGGTTTTCTTATGTTTTATGGTATCGGGCCAGAACCTGCGGAGCCCGCTGGTGCATGGGGTGATCAATCACCTGACATGCCTCTCCCCGATCCAGGATGTCTTTGTCAAAAATGATCAGCATATCCAATGCCATCTCTCACTGCGTCAAAACAGGAGCGGGCCGGATACCCGCCGCCCGGCCGAAGAATTGTTGTCACAAAAGCCGGAAGTGACCTTCCAGTTCCAGCTGACAACATTCCTCCGGGGACTTGCAGAAACCCGGCCCGTATCCTCCCCTACTCAAAAGCAGGAATCAACTGCCTCAATAAGGGGCAACTTACTTCATGCCGTTCTCGTAGGACTGGATCATTTTCTTGACCATCTGGCCGCCCACAGAACCAGCCTGCTTGCTGGTCAGGTCGCCGTTATAGCCCTGCTTCAGGTTGACACCCACCTCATTGGCGGCTTCCATCTTGAACTTGTTCAACGCTTCACGAGCGCTGGGAACGATAGTGCTCTTAGACATAATTTGTCTCTCCTTTAATTGATTGTTTTTGTTTGTCTTTGGATGGAACATCCACACATATCATTGCCCCGAATGCCGCTTCTATACGCTTCTGCTCTCTTCCTGTTTTTTCTAGTTTTTTAGCCCTTTGACCGTTTGTCCGCAGCCTGTTTCCTTGACTTTTCAGTTTGCGCTTGATATACTAAATTTGTTATTCGTCATTATTATTTCAATCAATCGCAATAAATGCGGGTCCCAAAGGGACCCGCACTCTTTTCTTAAATGGATAAAAAAAGGGGGGGACGTGTGGTGGAAACGCATAATTCCTTGGGCACCATGCCCATCGCCAGGCTGGTAGTCAATATGTCCTGGCCCATTATGCTTTCAATGCTGATGCAGGCCGTCTACAATTTGGTGGACAGCATCTATGTCACCCGAATCAGCGACGCCGCTTTTCTGGCCTTGTCCTACGCGTATCCGATTCAGATCCTGATGGTGGCTTTTTGCGTCGGGATCGGGGTCGGCTTTAACGCCGTTTTGGCTCAGCGTTTAGGGGCAAAAAAGATGGATGAGGCCAACTCTGTGGTTCTCCATGGCTTTTTCCTCTATTTTTTATGCTGGCTTTTGTTTTTCCTTTTTGGACTGTTCGCCTGCAAAGCCTATCTTGGTTTTTGCACCGATACCGCGGACGTGGTTCGCCAGGGCACCGCTTATCTGCGGGTGTGCTGCTGTTTTTCCTTTGGAATGTGCACCCAATTCCCCTGTGAGCGAATTCTGCAATCCACTGGGCATCCGGTTGGTTTTATGATCATCCAGGGCTCTGGCGCTTTGATCAACATGATTCTGGATCCGATTTTCATTTTTGGCTTCGGCATGGGGGTACAAGGCGCCGCCGTGGCCACTGTGATCGGTCAAATCATCGGCGGTCTCGTTGGCGTTTTTCTCGTGCGGCGCATCCGCTACCAATTTTCTATTTCCTGGAACGGTACTCTGTTCCAACCACAATTAATCCGGGAGATCTGCCGCATCGCCGCACCAGCCATTCTGATGCAGTCATTAAGCAGTTTGATGTCCTTGGGGCTCAATTCCATTTTACATCTCTGTTCCGAAACGGCCGTATGGGTGCTGGGTGTCTATTTTAAACTTCAGTCCTTTGTGTTTATGCCCATTTTCAGCGTAAATAACGCCCTTGTCTCGATTATCAGCTACAACTACGGCGCCGGCGACAAAGCGCGCGTCTCCAACTCGATCCGGTTTGGCCTGCTGTGTGCTCTGTCCGCCGGGCTGACAGGTGCCATTCTACTGTGGCTGTGCGCCGCTCCACTGCTGACCCTGTGCTTTCGCGCAGGACCGGCTGCCCTGGCAATGGGCATTCCTGCCCTGCGCATGACCGCCCTGGCCTTTCCCATCGCCGCCATCAGCATCACCCGCTCCGCTGCCTTTCAGTCTTTGGGATACAGCCGCTATTCGCTTCTCCTCGCGCTTCTGCGAAATGTCATTCTTCTGCTTCCCATGGCCCTGTTGTTGGTTCTCCTGTCCCCTCAGTGGGTGTTTTTCTCTTTTTTTATCTCGGAAACAGCGGCCTGCTTGGTGTCATGGATTCTTTTTCAAACCGTAAAACGCGGAAAAATTGATCTCATATGAAAAGGCCCTCTGACAAATTGTCAGAGGGCCTTTGTTTTTTCTTACATTATTTTTACCGTGTAGTACACCAGCAGAGCAAACAGCCAAGCCACCATAACATAGATCAGATAGTAGGCGATATCAGTACCCAGGAACATGGCGGCGATCACGGTGGCCATGCCAACCAAACAACTAAGAAATACCACGCTGTAAACCGTGTTTGCAGCCAAGGCGTGGATCGCTTCTCCGTTTGCCCGATGGACCACGCCGCCGTTCTTTCTCAGCCAAAGGGCAATCACGGCCACCAACGCGATGCCTGCCAAAAGCGCCACTGCCTCTTTGTTCCCGCCGGAGCGGACAAACCACAGTCCTAAACCTGCCATACCGCTGGCAATTGCGGCCAGGAAGAACTCACGCTGATAGAGGTAATACACCAGAGCCAGGCCACCCCAAGCGGGCACCAGCAAAAACAGCATCTGTATTCCGTCCTTCTGAAACGCCAGCGTCACATAAGCACAAAACGCCAGCGCGAAGCAAACCAGCCCCAGAACAACCGGAATTGCAGCCTTTCCACCCATGTGAACCCGGAGTGCGGCCCATATCAGAGCCAACAGGCCCACTACTGCACCACCAATCCGAAGGGCACGAAGGGTGCCGTGTACCGCAACGGCCATATCTACTTCAGAAATAAAGTAGTTTATATAGTAACGATTGACAAATAATAACAGACATTCCAGAACGATGGCGCCTCCCACCCACATCAAAGCGCGGTTGAGCGCGATGTCTTCCTGATGTCGGCGTAGTTCTCTCTGGTTTTTCTCCATGGGTTTTCAATCTCCTTACTGCCAAGACGCAAGGTGCCTTGGCAGGCCTGCCAAACTCATCTGTAATCCAGATGTTTTTTTATTTTATCAGATTACGTGTATTTTTGCAACACTAAAAAAGTCAAAACAAGGGGCCTGAACTCTGCGAAATCCAGGCTCCTTGTTTTATACAGATATGGTTCTCCGTTAAGCGTTGCTCCCAAGCTCGCCGAAGAAGCGATCGTGGACCGCCTGAACCGCCCGGTCGGCCTCCCGTTCGGCCACCAGAACAGACACCTTAATCTCGCTGGTGGAGATCATATTGATGTTGATCCCGGCAGCGAACAAGGCTTCAAACATCTTGCAGGCCACGCCTGCGTTGTTGGCCATACCGGCGCCCACGATGGATACCTTGGCGATGTGATCGTCCAGTTCCACGCGTTGGAATCCGATGGCCTTCCTGTTTTCCTCCATCACCCGCTTTGCCTCTTCCGCATCGTTCCGGGCAACTGTAAAGCTGATATCCTTACTCTCATCCCGGCCAATCGACTGAAGAATGATGTCGACGTTGATTCCTTCCTTGGCCAGCAGAGAAAAAATTTTAAAGGCGATACCGGGCTGATCCGCCAGACCCACCAGGGCCAGGCGAGCCACATTCTTATCCTTGGCTACGCCGCTGACATGTGTTTTTTCCATGGTTTTGACAACCTCCTTAACTTTCGTACCGGGATTTCCGCTGAAACTGGAAATGACCTCCATATTCACGTTATACCGCTTGGCCATCTCTACCGAACGGTTGTGGAGCACCTGGGCGCCCAGGCTGGCCAGCTCCAGCATTTCATCGAACGTAATCTCCTCCAGCTTGCGGGCTCCCTTAACGGAGCGAGGATCGGCCGTGTACACGCCGTCCACGTCGGTATAGATCTGACACAGATCGGCGCGGAGCGCGGCAGCCAGAGCAACAGCTGAGGTATCGGAGCCGCCGCGGCCCAGAGTGGTAATATCGTCATACTTGTTGATGCCCTGGAAGCCGGCCACCAGTACGATCTTCTTTTTGTCCAGTTCCTTCTGAATGCGCTCGGTCTGAATGCGCTTGATCCGGGCACTGCTGTAGGCCGAGTCGGTCAGCATTCCGGCCTGCCATCCGGTCAGTGAGACTGCCTGGTAACCCATCCCCTCAATGCACATGGCACACAGGGCAATGGAAATCTGCTCTCCGGTGGACAGCAGCATATCCATCTCCCGCTTTGAGGCATGGGGGTTCATCTCCTTGGCCTTTTCAATCAGGTCGTCGGTGGTATCCCCTTGGGCAGACAGCACGACCACAACACTGTTGCCCTTTTGGTAGGTTTCCGTGATGATGCGGGCAACATTTCGAATGCGATTCGCATCGGCAACAGAACTGCCGCCGAATTTTTGTACAATGAGTGACATTTATGTGTTTCCCCCTAAAGGTCAAATCATATTCGGGTGAAGGAGCGAATTCCCTCGCCTTCATCTTATGCCCCGTTTCCGGAAGGAGCGAATCAGTTACTCCAAAACCCGGAACAGAGCGCAGATTTCCATCCCTTTCAACTGATCCCGAACCTGAGGTTCGGTCATCGGTCTGGTCAAAAACGCCACCTCTTCGGTAGGCGCGCCGCTACGGGCCAGAGGCTGGATCTCCCCGCAGGCCAGACGGGCCTGATCCACCGAGGCCAGGGCTCTGACATACCACTTGGAGGTAAGGATATCGGAAGACACCACCAAATCTGCCGCTCCGGGGCCCCAACTGTTATGGCGGTCTTTCTTTAGATCCTTGGCGATGTCAATGACATCGGCCACCACAGCAGAAGCAGTAGGCAGTTTGCCTGCACCCCGTCCGTAGAACATCACATCGCCAATGGCATTACCGGTGACTGCAATGGCGTTAAACACGTCCTCCACGCCGGACAGGGGATTGCTGGCGGGCACCAGGTGCGGAGCTACAAAGGCACATACCTTGCCCTCGGGCTGCCGAATACAGCGCCCCAACAGCTTGATCTTATAGCCCCGCGAATCGGCATAGGCCACATCCTCCAAGCTGACGTTTCGAATGCCTTCCGTGGGCACCTGCTCCGGATAGACATGCTCGCCAAAGGCGAGAGCAGCCAGGATACAAATTTTCCGGCAGGCGTCATGCCCATCTACATCGGCAGTGGGATCCTTTTCCGCATATCCGTTGTCTTGTGCTTCCTTGAGCGCCTGCTCAAAGGTCAGCCCCGCACGGATCATCCGGGTCAGAATATAGTTGGTGGTCCCGTTTAGAATGCCGGTGACCTGGGTCAGCTCATTGGCCGCCAGGCAGGAAGTCAATGGGCGCAGAATGGGAATGCCGCCGCCCACGCTGGCCTCAAAGAGATAGCTGACGCCGTGCTCACGGGCCAACTGCAGCAGATCATACCCGTGGGTCGCCACCAATTCCTTATTGGATGTGACCACGCTCTTTCCCGCCTTCAGCGCCCGGGTCGTAAACTCCAGGGCAATCTTGGCCCCGCCAATGGTTTCCACCACAATGTCCACCTCGGGGTCGTTTTCAACCACGGAGAAATCCTTGACAAAGCAATCCTTATAAGGACTGTCTGGAAAATCCCGCACATCCACAATATACTTCAGACGAACCAAGTCCTCCACCCGCTGGTCGATAAGCCCGCCGTTTTTGGTCAGGACTTCGGCCACACCGGATCCTACCGTGCCAAATCCCAAAATTGCTACGTTTACCATTCCTTTTCACCTCAAAATCTTGATGTCCGCAAAGGGCGACATCCTCATACTCTCTCCCGCATTTGCATTGGCTGATTATCCGGCCAAAATCTCGCATTTCAGAACGCCGGGACTGGACACGACCTCTCCCAGTACCTCCTCCAAAGAGCGGTGCAGAGCCGAGGTCTCCGCCGTCATGGTGACCACCGCGCAGCCGTTGACGGGAATGTTCTGGTTGATGGTCAAAATGTTCACCCCTGTTCCCGCAAACACATTCAGCGCCCCGGACAGGATGCCAGGCTGGTCCTTCAGCAGAATCTGGAAGGTGACGATTCGTCCATGAAGCATATCGTTGAAGGGGCGCACGGAATCCTTATACTTATAAAAGGCGCTGCGGCTGATCCCGACCGCCCGGGCCGCGTGATTGACGGTGCTCTCTTCCCCTGTCTCTAGCAAACGCTTGGCCTCGGCCACCTTTCGAAAAATCTCCGGCATGGCTTCCGCTTCCACAATAAAATATTTTGCCGGAGCGTTCATGGCTTCTCCTCCATTCTATTCATCCCGTGTGTCCGCGTTATACGGTCATTTGTTTTTGCGCTGTGGTCTATTGTAACACACCTCTCCACCGGTTGCAACGGATATTTCCCTGGGCGAATGATGGAAATTCTTGTCGAATGGTCCCCATTATCCGTCATTTTTTACAATTTTGGTTTGCCGCTATTTTCTCACAAGAGCAAAAAACAGCGCCGCGGAAGCAATCTTCCGCGGCGCTGTTTCAACCAATTGTCGGCATTACCTTTGAATGTCCTGGGCCGGTGGAGACTCCTCATCTCCGGAGCCTTGGTCGGATCCGGGATCTACAGACGTATCTCCGCCCGAAGAACCGCCCGCATTGGGATCGGTCGGATCGGTTAATCCACCGGGATCTTCCGCCACAGGATCCTCCGGCTGTTCCTCCACAGGCGGCGCAGTATGAACGGTGCACGGCCCATAAGATTCTACCACACTCTTGCGATACATGTTGTCTGCGGCGGTAGCGGTTCCAATCTGCTCTCGCTCGTAGTCGGGCAGACATACCTGCATTAAACTCTCTTCCGGGCAATATGGTCCGGCAATGTGGTACAGACCGGTTGGGTTGCCGTCTTCGTCGAGGATGGGGCAGTCCAGGCAGACGGTAACCACACTTTCCGCCGTGTGCGTGGTGTCAAACCCGCTGGGCACATCACTTTGGAACACGCTGTCGGTGCCCACTCGGCTGCCCCGAGGATCCATCTCAGAGTATTCGGTCGCCTGTAAGCCGCTGTCCAGGCAGAACTTGACGTTCACCAACCCATTGGGGACGGGGAACTTCTTATTTTCAAGTCCCTCGTGGACTTCATTCATCACTTTCTGCCACAGATTCAGCGCCGGGTTGCCCTGGGTACGCATCTTTTCATTGATGGGATAACCCGTCCATACAGCGGCGGTATAGTAGGGGGTATAGCCCACAAACCAACGGTCATAGTTCTGGCTGGTGGTACCGGTCTTACCTGCCGACGTCATACCGCTTAGCCCGTGGCCAGCCGCAGTACCCTTGGTCACGACATCGGTAAGCATAGAGTTCATATAATAGGCAGTGGTGTCTTTGATGACAGGTTCCTTGACGCTCTCGTTCTCCAAAATCACTTTCCCGCTGCTGTCTTCCACTTTCGTATAGGTGCGGGAATAGGTGTACACACCGTTGTTTGGGAAGGTCGCGTACGCCTCCGCCATGTCCCGGGTACACACGCCTTTGGTCAAGCCACCCATGGCCAGGGGCGCCACGTCAATATCGCTCATGATTTTGCCATTTATTTGAACCGCTTCCTCCAGATCGATCTTAAACTTATCCTGGACAAAATTGAAGCTGGCTTGCGGGGTCACCATGTCGGCCAGCACCCGAACCGCCACGGTGTTCACTGAGTTGGTCAGACCGCTGCGGATGGTCGTCAGTCCTTTATACTTTGCCGAGCCCGAGTTCACAGGCCATCCGGTCCCATTGCTGGCGTTATAGGGATAATCGTCCACGACTGTAATCGGAGTAATCAGGCCCATCTCCAACCCCGGAGCATAAACAGACAGCGGTTTGAGCGAAGAACCCGGCTGACGCTGAGCATCAATTGCATAATTGTTGAGCAGGTTGCCCGTCTTTTCCCCAAATTGTCCTACAATGGCCACCACATCGCCGGTGGAGTTGTCGATGATCGTAATGGAGGACTGCATCGGGGCTCCGCTGTTTGACGTGTAATCCAGGTTCGCCCGGTTGGTATAGATATCCTCCGCAATCTTCTGAATCTCAGGGTCAACACAAGTGTAGATCCGCAGCCCGCCGCTGGCAAGGAGCTGATTGGCCCGGCTTTCCGAGATATCATATTCTTCGACCAAATCTTTTTTTACATCGGAGATGACGGTCTCTTCATACCAGGAGTAGATGTTCTGCGGAGACGTCTCATTTTCAGCCCGGGCAAAGGTGAGTTCCTCCGCCACCGCGGTATCGTACTCCTCCTGTGAAATCATTCCCTGGTCCAGCATCTCGCGGAGTACATTCTCCTGGCGCCACTTGTTCCACTGCTTGGCCGTCCATACCTCTCCCTCGCTGTTCTTCACCTTGGCCAGGGAATAGGGCCCGTATTTGGAGGGATTGTTGGTAACGGAGATCAAACTGGCGCACTCAGCCAGAGAGAGTTCGGACACCGGTTTGCCAAAGTACTCATAAGCGGCTGACCCGACTCCCTCACACCCGCTGCCCAGAGGGATTACATTCAGGTACCAGGTGATGGTATCTTCCTTGGAATTGTTTTGCGTAAACTGCAGGGCCCGAACAATTTCAATTACCTTCCGCTTCACCGTGGTTTCATTATAGTCGGTCAGGTTCTTGATCAGCTGCTGGGTAATGGTAGAACCGCCTGAAATATCCCCTCCGGTGAACATATCCAGCACAGCCTTCCCCGTCCGCCGCCAATCCACGCCGGGGTGGGTCCAAAATCGCTTATCCTCGATGGCAACCGCAGCGTTGACCAGGTTTTGAGGAATCTCATCATAATCCACCCAGATCGAGCTGGTGGTGTTGAGCAGAGTGGTCATCTCCTTGTACTCGCCGGTACTCTTGTCCTGGTAATACATAATACTGTTTTCCCCAAGCTGGAAATCATCCAGACTTAAATTGGCAATGGGGAAAATGACGGTTTTAATGTACACTGCCGCAAAGCAGCACAAAATGGCTCCGGTGCAAAGGCCCACCAGCAGCAGGGTTCCCAGCACGCGAAAAACCGTGCCGGCCACTCTGCCGCGTCTGTGCTTCTTCCGGGGACGCGGTGAACGATCGGTCTGTTGAGGCGCCTGCCGCCTGGATGGGTACTCGCTGTTTTCGTAGAGAGAGTTGTTTCCATGATTCTGATCTGACACGTTGTTACCTCCAATCGGGGAGCGGGCCTTTCCCGCGCTCCGACGGTCTCGATGATTTTTCGCCGTATCGGCTCGTTCCTCCAACCCGTCTTGGCGGATTGGAACAGTTCCGCCTTACCTTTTTCGTGCTGTCCAGAGGGAAGACACAAAACGGCCAAGCCTAACTTGCGGACTGTCCTGCCGTTATTATATCAGATTCTTTCCGTTTGTCCACAACAAAGCTGAACCGGCAATTCAGGAGGTTAAAATTTACAGGCCGCGCCTCTTGCATTTTTTCCTACTACGGGGTAAAATAAACTCAGAAAAGAGTTGGAGGGATCCCCAAATGAGTGAAGAGTTCGGGCCTGATTTTATCTCTGTCACCGACGAGGACGGCAACGAGTTTGAGTTGGAGCTTGTCGACACCCTGGAGCACAACGGTATCACGTATTACGCCATGTTCCCCGCTGTCTCCGAAAATGAGGAAACCGGCGAACCGGTGGATGTGGATGCCGATGACGAGGAATATGGCCTGGTCATCATGAAAGTGCTTGTGGAAAATGGGGAAGAACTTCTGTCCACTCTCGACTCTGATGAAGAGCTGGACGCCGTATACAATTTATTTATGGAACGTATTTTTGAAGAGGAAGAAGAGTAACCTCTCTTATTATAACCGAACAATAAAACATATACGGGTTTTCCTGCTCGGTGCGTGATGGGTCCTTTTAAACCCACATCTCTGAAACGGGATGCCACCTCACGGCGTGGCTTGCAGGCCTCCCGGCTCCCCTCGAGGGCAGCTGGACGTTGGAAGCAATCAAGCGTCGTGGAAGCGACCCACCTGCCATTCGTGCAGGTTTTAAACGGGTCCACACGGCCAGAGCGGGGAACAGAAAACCTTAGACCTGGACCGCGGCTGAATTGCCGCGGTCTTTTTTATTTGCACAGCTGGATCATCGCTCTCGTTCTTCCCACTTTTCATTCATGAATAAACTGTAAAACCCAACCTTTCTCCATCCTTACCTCTTGCCAGCAAAGCGAGTTTTTAGTATAATATCCAAGTACGGCTATTTCCTGAGATTCATGTTTTGATTTGGAACCGCCGATACCGGCCGTGTCCCTTTGGGACGGGCACTGAAGTTCAGACGGGGCCCGCCTCCGGACAGAGGCCTCAGTCGATCACGATGAGAGGACTGAACAAACTGTGAGTGCATCCAGAGAAAGAAAGACACGTCAGGACGTGACCACCCAGGGCCCGACAAGTCGAGAGCAGAAACGGCAGCAGGAGGAAAAGGAGGCCCGGCGCAGCACAATTCGGTATATTACGGTAGGCCTCATTTGCGTGGCGCTTGCTTTGTTCCTGATGGTTTGGAACACAGGCCTGATCCAGCGCAACGCCACCGCCGCCACCATTAACGGCGTTAAGTACACCACCGCCGATGTGCAGTATTACTTCAACTCCACCCGCCAGAATATTTTGAATTATTATTCCCAATATATGGGTACGCTGCCTTTTGACTATAGCACCTCGACCAAGGATCAGGTATACAATTCCGAAACCGGCGAAACCTGGTATGACTACCTGATGGATCAAGCCGTGGAGACTATGTCCACTTACGCCGCCATTTATGACAAGCTCCAGTCCGAGGGCTACACCATGTCTGACGACGCCAAGGAATATTTGGACAATGCTCTGGTCAAGTTGGAAAACACCTGGCAGAACTCCAGCTACACCAGCCGGGACGCCTATCTTCGTGCCAGTTACGGCCCCTATATCACCTACAACCGCTTCGTTGCATTGTATACCAAGGGTATTTTGATCAGCGACTATATCAATTCCATCACCGACGGCTTTGAGTTTGACAGCTCCGACTACGAGGGCTATTATCAGGACAACGCCGATACGCTGGACAGCTACACCCTCTCCCAGATGGTGCTCAAGGCGGAGGTGGCGACCACAGACGCCAATGGCAACACCATTGAGATGACCGATGATGAGAAGGCCGCCGCTCTGGACGAGGCCAAAGCCGAAAAGAAGGCTGTGGCTGATGAAATCCAATCCAAACTGGAAGCCGGAGCAGATCCTGCCGCTCTGGCCGAAGAATATGCCACCCAGCTTTCCGGCGACGCCGCGCTCTCGAAGACTGCGGTTGGCAGCGCGATCTCCTCTGCTCCCTATGCTGAGTGGGTCATGGACAGCGCTCGTCAGGCAGGGGATGTAACCGTAAGTGAATACGACGGCGGTTCTACCAGCTATTACTACTATGTGGTTCTTTTTGAGGGACGTGAGCGGGACAACAGCCCCACCGACACCGTCCGCCATATTCTTGTGGCTGCCGACACGGATGAGGGCGCCGATGCCCCCACGGACGAGCAGTATGCCTCCGCCAAGACCAAGGCAGAGGATCTTCTGAATCAGTGGAAGTCCGGCGCGGCGACCGAGGATTCCTTTGCCCAACTGGCCCAGGAGAACAGCGCCGACACCGGCTCCGCTACCGACGGCGGCCTGATCACCAATATCTACTCCGGCTCCGGCTATGTGGCAGACTTTACTAACTGGGCTACCGACGACGCCCGGAAGCCCGGCGACACCGGAATCGTCCAGAACACCGCCAGCACGATTAAAGGCTGGCACATCATGTATTATGTCGGCGCCACCGGAGATCCGGTCTGGCAGATGACCGCCGATTCTGCCATGCGCTCTCAGGCTTACTCCACCTGGAAAGATTCGGTCCGGGAAGGCTATGACGGCACGGCCTCCGGTCTTGGGCTGAAGTTTATCCAGGCATAACGATGCTTCCTTTTATTACAAACGCCCCCGCTCCAATTCTGGAGTGGGGGCGTTTCTGCTTGTAAAAACAGCCTTGCAGCATTCGCGCCGCACGGCGCGGAAAAAATCAACGAGTTTCTCCGGCGACATATGCGCCGGAGAAACCACATCCCGGCTTGCAGGTGCGCGAACGCCCCGCCGACGGCGGAAGCGCCTTGGGCATTCCTTTATCGGCAGTCCCAAACGTCTCAGCGCGTTCCTTCCCGGGCCAGCGCAACCAAGGCGCTGGCTCCTATGCGGTCGGCCCCGGCCTCGATCATAGCCCGTGCCTGTTCAAACGTGCGGATACCGCCGGCCGCTTTGATCCGCACATCCGGACTAACATGCGCCCGGAACAGCTTTACATCCTCCACGGTAGCTCCTCCGGTGGAAAAACCGGTGGAGGTCTTGATAAAGTCCGCCCCAGACATGGAAACCACCTGGCAAGCGGCCACCTTCTCCTCTTGGGTCAACTGGCACGCTTCCACAATAACCTTCAGAATACGCCCCTTACAGGAGGCCTTGACCGCCTTGATTTCTTCCAGAACTCCATCCCAATCCCCGGCTTTGGCCATTCCCAGACCAATCACCATGTCAATCTCGTCAGCTCCGCTTCGGATGGCGTCTTCCGTCTCAAACACCTTCACCTCCAGGGTTTGATAGCCGTTTGGGAAGCCAATGACGGTGCAGATTTTCAGCTTATTTTTTACATAATCTCCAGCCTGTTTTACATACCGGGGCGGAATGCACACCGAAGCGGTGCAAAATTCCATTCCTTCGTCGCAGATGGTTTTTACCTGCTCCCAGGTGGCAGTGGTGGTCAGTAGGGTATGGTCTACCCGACTCAAAATTTCCTGATTGTCCATCGTTCGTTCCATCTCCCTCACACAGCGCCGGTTTTACCGCCGGCATTAAAATGTTAACGTTTTATTTTACTCCACTCTCTCGGCTCTTGTCCACTCTGAATTAAAAAAGGCGCGCCGAACATTTTCAGCACGTCTATCCGTATGCGTTTGCCCTAATATAGTACGCAACTACACCTGATTCTGCCCACAGTTGGCACAGTAACCAGGTTGAAGAGCAGATTGAGGTTCTTTTACGATTTTGATGCAGTTGACGCAGCCAACCGGCATATGCCCGCCAGAAGGTTTTAAATCGGCCAAATTTTATAAATTTATGTCATATTTTTCCTTTCATTTTCGAACAAAACTTGTTAACCTATACAACAAGAAGTGTTGGAGGAGAAGGCATGAAAACCTGGAAGCTAAAGGTTGCGCTGTGCGCTCTGTCCACCCTGACTATGGGTGCTCTGGCGGTGGCATCCGGGGTAGCGGACTTAACGGCCGCTTTTCCCAAGGTACCGGTATCTATGGTCCAAATGTTAATCACCGCTCCCATTCTGGCACAAACTCCCGTAACCCTGTTCAGCGGCGTGTTCTGCCGCTATGCCTCAAAAAAACAGCTGCTGATGCTAGCCTGCGTTTTATTCATGGCGGGGGGATTGCCCCCTTACTTTGTCCATGCGTTTCCTGTGATCCTACTGATGCGGTGCGTTTACGGTGCTGGCATTGGCCTGGTGGTACCGTTGACAGCCAGCCTGGTTATGGAATATTTTCAGGGCAGCGAGCGGGCGGCGGTTATGGGGTTGAACTCAGCGGTAGGTATGTTGGGGGGTGCCTTTTATACCTATGTGGGAGGGCAGCTGTCTGTAATCGGCTGGCAGTACTGCTTCCTTGCCTATCTAATCGGCCTTCCGGTACTGCTAACCACAGCCTTACTTCTGCCTTCTGGCGCAAAAGAAACGAAGTCCGTGCAGACGGAGGTCAAACACCGCCGTCTGCCAGCCGTAGTTTTTGTGGTCGCACTGACCTCGTTGGTGTATCTGGTGTTCTATTTCGCCTATACCAACTATATCTCCCTATTTGTAGCCAGCACCGGGCTGGGCAACGCATCCCACTCCGGAATATCCTATTCCATCGTCAATACCTGCGGTTTCCTAGGCGGGTTGTGTTTCGGCGGGCTAAGCCGGAGAGCTGGCTGTAGGATGCTGCCCATCAGCGTAGCGGTGACAACCCAAGGATTCTTTATTCTCGGTATGTCCCAAAGCCTGCCCGTGTTATATTCCGGTAGCGTTTTAATCGGGGTTGGCTTGTCCTGGTTTCTGCCGCAGACACAATTAATGATCGGAGCAGCGGTGACGCAGGAGGCGTGTACCTACGCCTACGGGGTAAATGGTGCAATCTCCAACGCGGGGCAGTTCCTGTCGGCCCTGGTACTGGGCCCATGTGCCGCTGTGCTGGGCGTCTCCAGTGAACGGGGTATGATCTTAATGGCCGCCTGGGGCTATGCAGCCCTCACCGTGTTCTGCGG
>JBFWME010000008.1:0-5703 GCA_050251755.1 Lawsonibacter sp.
CCACATGACGGAGAGCATCCTCGTAGCTTTGATTACCGGGGGGTTGACACTCATCGGAGTTCTGGTCTCCAACAACGCCAAAACGGCGGTTTTGAACCAGAAGATCGAAGATCTGACCCGAGAGGTAAGAAAGCATAACAATTTTGCAGAACGAATCCCAGTGATTGATGAACAAATTAAAGTGATCAATCACCGTTTAACCGATTTAGAAAGAGAGGGATAACAATGGACTTTGGCATTGTCAGCGTTGGAGCCATCACAGTAATCTGTTATCTGGTGGCCCAGGCGGTCAAGGCGACAGCACTTGACAACAAGTGGCTGCCCGTGCTGTGCGGCCTGATGGGCGGTATTTTGGGCTTGGTGGCCCTGTACACCGGACTGCAGGACTTTCCTGCCACCGATCCGCTGACCGCCATCGCGGTGGGCGTCGTGTCCGGCCTGGCGGCCACCGGTGTCAACCAGGTGGCGAAGCAGCTGACATCGTAAACGCGCGGTTTGGACTGCGCCGCAAGAAACGCACCCCATTTTAACAAAGAGAGAGGAGAAAAGACAATGAACGCAATCACTCTGTATGAAATTTATGATACCACCCATAAGTATAACGCCCCCGACCTGATCATCGGCCTGGCCATGTATAAAGCCGAGCATCCCGGCGTTGTCTCCCACGCGGAGGACAAAGCCATCCGTCAGTTCATGGGCGCCTATGGCCAGGAGCTGGCCGCCGCCTTCCCCGACCGGGAAGCGTTTGCCGCCGCTGTAGCCACAGGAATGGCCGAAGAGGCCAAGAAGGCGGAGACATGAACCTCCACACCTGTCTGCTGACCGCCAACGACTGCTATAAGGCGGGAAAGACCATTGTGCCCCAGGGCGTGATGATCCACTCCACCGGGGCCGACAACCCCAGGCTGAGCCGCTATGTGGCCCCCAACGACGGTCTGCTGGGGGAGCCTGCCCTGCGCCACTGGAATCAGTCCGGCGTGGGGGCCTGCCCCCATGCCTTCCTCGGCAAGCTGGCCGACGGCAGCGTGGCCACCTATCAAACCCTGCCCTGGACCATGCGGGGCTGGCACTGCGGACGCTGCGGCAACAACACCCACATCTCCTTTGAGATTTGCGAAGACGGCCTGACGGACACGGCCTATTTTGCGGCGGTGTACCGCGAGGCCGTGGAGTTGACCGCCCACCTATGTAAAACCTACGGCCTGGATCCGCTGGGCGACGGGGTGGTGGTCTGCCACGCCGAGGGATATCAGATGGGCATCGCCTCCAACCATGGGGACGTGCTGCACTGGTTTCCAAAGCTGGGAAAACGCATGGACGACTTTCGGGCCGACGTGGCCCGGGAACTGGAGGATAACATGGACGAAGCAACGATCCGGACCATTGTCCGGGAAGAACTGAAAACGGTGGAGGCCGAGCGGGCAAAGCTGCCGGCCAGCGACTGGGCGAAGCCCCACATTCAGGAGGCCGTTGCCCGCGGCCTGATGGCGGAGAACGCCGTGGGCACCATTGACCGCCCCCAAGCCGCCACCACACGGCAGGAACTGGCCACGGTGGCCAACGCAATTTACGAGGCAATTCAGAAGTGAGCTGAGACTGTCGAAAAACCCTCAATCCGAAGGGTTCCACAGGCTGCAGCCCCCGCCGCCCGGAGCAATCCGGCCGGCGGGGGCTGTTTTTTTATGGGGAGGGCGGAGCTGCCAAAATTTCAGGCGGAACAGTTGGGTTTGGAATGGATTTTTTGACTGGAATCGATTATAATTGCTATTTAGGACGGGATGATGCAATTTTCATCCTATTTTAATGTTGGGTAAAATCTCTTTCAACCCGGTTGTGGTAGGATCTCCATAGGGTAAGAAACAGCCGGACGAAAGGAGCCGTTTTTTTATGGAAATTACATTGGAACAGGTGGAACGTCTGCGGGCAAAGGCCAACGTCAGCTATGCCACAGCCAAGGAGGCCCTGGAATACAGCGGGGGCAACCTGCTGGACGCCCTGATCTATTTGGAGGAGCAGGGGTCTATTCCCCGGTTTGAGGGAGGCGGTTACTCCACCCGGAGCGAGACTCCACCCCCCACCGAGGAGGTTTTGATTGTCCAACAGGAGCAGGAACAAAGCCAAAAGGAGACCAGGCCAAGCGGAGGTATCGTTCGCCGCATCCGTTATCTGCTGCTGGATAATGAACTGGAGATTTGGCGGAAGAACCGGCCCATTACCGCACTGCCGGTGCTGGTTTTGATCCTGCTGCTGGTGGTTGCGTTCTGGATCACGGTCCCTCTGCTGGTGCTGGGGCTGTTTTTTGGGTTCCGATACCGCTTTTCCGGACCCGATCTGGAACGGGACAGCATCAACAGCGTGATGGACAACGTGGCGGACACCGCCGCCGATCTGGGCCGGCAGGTGATGGATGAGCTGCGCAGCCAGCACGACAAGCACAAGGGAAAAAACGACGATCGATGAGGTGAAGGGACATGGGAGAGCATATCCTTCTGGTGGAGGACGAGGAAAAGCTGGCTCGTATGGTAGAGATGGAGTTGAAGTACGAGGGATATTGTGTGGAAAAGGCGTTTGACGGTCGCAGCGGCCTGGAGCGGGCCGGGTCTGGGGAGTTTGACCTGGTGCTGCTGGACATTATGCTGCCCCAGCTGTCAGGCATGGAGGTGCTGCGCCGCCTGCGCAAAGAGAGTCAGGTCCCCGTGATCATGCTGACCGCCCGGGACAGCGTGATGGATAAGGTATCCGGACTGGACTCCGGGGCGGACGACTATATCACCAAACCCTTTGCCATCGAGGAGCTGCTGGCCCGCATCCGGGCCGCCCTGCGTGGCAAGGGGGGACGGGACAGCCAGCCTCTTTCTGCGGGAGAGCTGTCCATGGACGTGGAGCGCCACCAGGTTACCGTTCGGGGCCATGAGGTGGAGCTGACCAAGAAGGAGTTTGATCTGCTGCACCATCTGCTGGAGAACAAGGGCCGGGTTTTATCCAGAGAAGCCCTTTTGGACAGTGTATGGGGGTTTGACTTTGTGGGTGAAACCAACTCGGTGGATGTGTATATCCGATTTCTGCGCAGCAAGATCGACGAGGCGTTCGACCTGAAGCTGATCCAAACGGTCCGGGGCGTGGGTTACGTCATCCGGGAGGAATAGATGCCGCTTCACTCGATGCGGTTTTTGGGGTACAAAGGGAGGCCCCTGTAGAAAAATTGAAAAGGAGCTGAGATCCATGGTCATCGTTTATAAGTCCAACACCGGCTTTACCAGGGAGTATGCCAAATTGCTTTCCGGGGCGGAACAGATGGAGCTCTTGGAACTCTCCCAAGCGAAGTCCCGGCTGGCGCGGGAGACCGAAGTATTTTACATGGGCCCCTTAATGGCGGGGCATATCAGCGGAATTGACCAGGCGGTGAAGCACTTTGCAGTTCAGGGGGCCTGCGGCGTCGGCATGTCCCCGCCGGGGGAGAAGGTGCTGCTGGACTTGAGCCGGGCCAACTATGTGCCGGATGGCCCCATCTTCTATCTGCAGGGCGGCTATGCCCCCCAAAAGGTGGGCCGGTTGAAGCGCCTTATGGTGAATGCGGCCACCAAATCCATGCGGGAATCCCTGATGGAGAAGGAGAGCCGCCGCACACCTGAGGAGCAGGCCCAGCTGGATCTGCTGCTCAAGGGCGGCAGCTTTGTGTCCGATCAGAATTTGGAGCCCATTCGAAGCTGGATCAAGGAGCGGGAGTGCTGAGAATTTGCCTCGCTGCCGGAGAGGAGAAAGCCGATGGAGAAAAAGAACCGATTTCAATCGCCACCCCCTGCCGACCCAATCACGGCGGTTCGGGATTCCTCTCTGGTGTTCCGGTTAAACAGCGGGTTTTTCTTCCGCCAGCTGAGCATCTTTCTTGTGATGGATCTGCTGCTGGCCCTTCTGGTACTGGTTGGACTGGTGTTTTACGCGGAGAACCGCTGCGCCGACGTAGCCGCGCGGGTCGACGAACGGGGGGTGCCCACCCAGGATGCCCTTGTCTGGATGGAGGCCAGCGACTACACCATTTCGCTCCTGGACCGGGAGCCGCAGGGATATGAGCTGCCGGCTGTCTCCTGGCTGCCCATCCGGGATGAGACGGCGGAAGGCCTGCGCAGCTGGGAGCTGCCCGATTCCTATACGGTTGAGATGCCCAACAATGGCCGACCTTACGCCATCCGGGTGGATCTGTCGGGGATTATTCGTACCTTATACTGGGCGGGGATCGCCCTCCTGATTTGGCAGGGGCTGTCTCTGATCTCCAGCCTGTTTCGGAACAACCGGTCCATCCGCAAGGTGCTGCGGCCCATCCAGGACCTGGCCTCTACTGCGGCTCGGCTTAACTCGATGACCCACATGTCCAGGCAGGAACTGGAGAATTTGGCGGATGAGCTGGATAAGATCAATGCCAAGCATCTGGACAGCCGCATCGATCTGCCCGGGACCCAAAAGGAGCTGCGCTCTCTGGCCCAGGCCATCAACGAAATGTTAGACCGGGTGAATCAGGCCTACAGCGCCCAGATGCGCTTTGTGTCCGACGCCAGTCACGAGCTGCGTACCCCCATCGCTGTCATCCAGGGCTATGCCGCGCTGTTGGACCGGTGGGGCAAGGCGGACCCTGAGGCCCTGCAGGAGTCCATTGATGCCATCCGGGCAGAGGCGGCCGCCATGGAGCAGCTGGTGGAGCAGCTGCTGTTCCTGGCCCGGGGAGACAATGACTCCCAGCCGGTGAAAAAGAAAACGCTGGATCTGACCGGGCTGGCCGGCGAGGTACTGCGTGAGGAGGAAATGATCCATCCCCAGCGCGCCTTCCTGCCCCGGTGGGGTGAGGAACCGGTGACGGTGTGCGCCGACCCCGGTCTGATGAAGCAGGTGATGCGCATCCTGATGGATAACAGTATCAAATATAGCCCGGAGACGGGGCGAATTTACCTGCGGGTGTCACAGGGACAGGGCCATGCCCGGGTTACCATTCAGGACGAGGGAATGGGCATCCCACCCGATGCGATTCCCCACATCTTCGAGCGCTTTTACCGCACCGACCAGTCCCGGGACCGGAAGACGGGAGGGACCGGTCTGGGGCTGTCCATTGCCAGGTGGATTGTGGAGCGCCACGGCGGATGGTTTGAGGTGGTGTCCCGCCCCGATGTGGGCACTCGGATCACCTTTGTAATCCCATTGGCGCCCGGTGAGACACCCAAGGATTAAACAATAAAGCCCTCTGCCGCATTAGCGGCAGAGGGCTTACTTTCATATGGAAGGATCAGGTCCCGAACGTGTTCAGAATCGACTCGACGGCCGCAGAAGGGATTTGGCGGATGGGCAGAACGGCCCGGGGATTTGGATCATAGGGCGCGATGCTTTTTTCATACCAGGCCACGTCCAGCCACACGCCGTTTTTGTAGCCCGTATTTCGGTGGATCCCCCGCAGGGCGAAGCCCAGGGAGCGGTGCAGTCCTTCGCTGGCCGGATTGGGATGGGTGACGACGCCGTACACGGTTTTGACCCCTTGGAGGCGCAGCAGATCCATAAGAGCCGTATACAGCCGCTTGCCCGTGCCGCGGCCTGCCGCGTCCGCGTCCAGATAGATGGACAGCTCGGCGCTCCACTGATAGGCAAGGCGCTCCCGCAGCTGGTGGGCGTAGGCGTAGCCCACGGGGTGGCCACAATCCTCCAGTACCAGATAGGGGTAGA
>JBFWME010000008.1:5803-12689 GCA_050251755.1 Lawsonibacter sp.
GGGTCGCAATGCGAAGCTGCATAGGAAGGGGACCTCCGTTTAATTGAAAATTCAAACCCGAATGCGCTCGATACCGTCAACCGCGGCCTTGACCATGGCGTCAATGTCCAGTTTCTCCTCGGCCAGCTCTACCTCGCTGGGCAGGGGCCGCAGCCGGGGATGCCGGGGGGTGAAGACGGTGCAGCAGTCCTCGTAAGGCAGGATAGAGGTGTCATAAGTGCCGATTTTTCGGGCTAACTGGACGATCTCCTCCTTGTCCATCCCAATCACCGGGCGCAGAACGGGCAGGCTGACCACCGCCCCGGTGACCTGCATGGCCGCCATGGTTTGGCTGGCCACCTGGCCCAGGCACTCGCCGGTGACCAGCGCCCCGGCTCCGCACCGCTGGGCCACCGCCTGGGAAATGCGCATCATAAACCGGCGCATGACGATGGTAAACAGTTCCTCGGGACAGGAGCGGCGCAGCTCCTCCTGAATGGCGGTGAAAGGCACCACATGGATGGTGAGGTGTCCGCACCAGGGGGCGAGCAGTCGGGCCAGTTCGATCACCTTCTCCTTGGCCTCGGGGGAGGTATAGGGATAAGAGAAGAAGTGGACCATTTCCAGAGAAACACCGCGCTTGGCGATCATATAGCTGGCCACCGGAGAGTCGATTCCCCCGGACAGCAGGGAGACCGCCCGGCCGTTGATTCCAACGGGCAGGCCGCCGGCGCCGGGTTCGGGGTCGGCGTGGACAAAGGCGGAATAGTCCCGGATCTCCACGTACACGGTGAGTTCTGGGTGGTGGACGTCCACCTTTAAATTGGGATACAGTTCATCCAGCTCACCCCCCACATACTGGCTGAGCTGGATGGAGGTCATGGGAAAGGTTTTGTCCGCCCGCTTGGTTTCCACCTTAAAGGTTTTAGCGGTGCGCAGCCGGGAATCCAGATACTCCTGGCAGGCGCGCAGAATGGCGTCCTTCTCCTTTTCGCAGGCGCGGGCGCGGGACAAGCCAACCACCCCAAAGACCTTCTTCATCGCCTCCCAGGCTCCGTCCATGTCACAGTCCTCGTTCATGGGCTCCACATAGGTGGTGGATTGGCGGGTGTAGACCCGGAACTGGCCCAGGTTGTTCAGGCGGCGGTGGATGTTGGCCTGAAGCTTATCTTCAAAGCTGCGGCGATTTAGGCCCTTCAGAACCAGTTCCCCCAGTTTGAGCAAAATCATTTCGTTCATAGTTCAATTCCTTTCCGGTAAAGCGTGGATGATTGCACCATCATAGCAGATTTCTTCGTGCAGGACAAGGGGAATGCCCGTTTTCTCATCGCCTTAAATACTCCGGCGGGCGATATTGCAGGGCCTCGGCCAGGTGGCTGGCCTGAATGTCGGCGCTGCCGTCCAGGTCGGCGATGGTCCGGGCAAGCCTTAAGATTCGGTCATAGCTCCGGGCGGTGAGGCCCATCCGGTCAAAGGCTCCCTTCATCAGCCGCTGGCATGGCTCGTCCAGGGCGCAGAAACGGTCCAATTCCTCCCGGCCCAGACCGGCGTTGCAAACGGTATGGGAACCGCTCAGCCGGTCGGCTTGGACGGAACGAGCCCGGTCGATTCGTTCCTTGATCCGGGCGGAAGATTCGGCCCTGCTCTGCTGGGCCAGTTCGTCAAACTCCAGAGCGGCCACCTCGATAAAAATGTCGATCCGGTCCAGCAGCGGGCCGGAGAGCCGGGACAGGTACTTCTTCACCTCGCCCTCGGTACACCGGCACCGGCCGGATGGATGGCCGTACCAGCCGCACTTGCAGGGGTTCATCGCACACACCAGCATAAACCGGCTGGGATAGGTGACCGTGCCCGATGCCCTGGAGATTTGAACTTGGCCATCCTCCAGCGGCTGGCGGAGCACTTCCAGCACCTCCTTGGGAAACTCGGGCAGCTCGTCCAAAAACAATACCCCGTTGTGGGCCAGAGAAATTTCTCCCGGGCGGGGGGTGGAGCCGCCGCCCGCCATTCCCATGGGGGAGACGGTATGGTGGGGTGCGCGAAAGGGGCGGGTGTCGATCAGCGGCTGATCCGAGGAAGTGAGGCCCATGACGGAATGAATTTCCGTGGCCTCCAGGGCCTCCTGCCGGGTCATGTCCGGAAGGATACCGGGCAGACGGCGGGCCAGCATGGATTTGCCCGACCCGGGAGGGCCGGACATAAGCACGTTGTGGCCTCCGGCGGCGGCGATTTCCAGGGCACGCTTCACCGGCTCCTGGCCCTTGACCTCAGAGAAATCGGGACAGTGAACGGGATGGACGCCTGGCTGCCAGGACGGAGCAGGAGTGATAAGTTCCTCTCCGGACAGGTGGCGGACCAGCTGTCCCACATCCCGTACCGGGTAGACTTCCGGACCCTGCGCCAGCGTTGCTTCGGCGGCATTGTCTTCCGGAACGTACAGGGCCCGAATGCCCTCCCGCTTGGCGCACAGCGCCATGGGCAGCATACCGGCACAGGGACGCAGTGTTCCGGACAGGGACAGCTCACCCAAAAAAGCGCAGTCGGACTGCTGCACCTTCAGCTGCCCTCCCGCGGCCAAAATGCCGACCAGAATGGGCAGATCGTATAAAGTGCCCACCTTTTTCAGATGGGCGGGGGCCAGATTGACGGTGATTCGACTGACGGGAAAGGTGAAACCACAGTTTTTAATGGCGGCCCGAACCCGATCGCGGGCTTCGTTGACAGCGGCGTCGGGCAGTCCCACCACGGTGAAGGCGGGCAGCCCGCCGGACAGGTCGCACTCGGCGGACACCAGATAACCGGAAACCCCGTGGAGCCCCAGGGAACGGATCGAATATACCATGTTGCCTCTCCTTGTCCGGGCCTGGTATGACTCAGACCCTGAGATGATTGCATGAAGATCAGTATAAAAATTCAATCGAGAGAAGAAACCGGGTTACGTCACCCGGGACAAAATGCTTTATTACACTGCTGCGGTATTGAAATACTACGGTAGCTCAACGCTAAAATGTAGTAATAATAAATAAATGATTTAAATAAATATGTAAATATTTTGGTTGAATTGATGGTTGCTCCGTGCTATGATAAACCTGATAATGATCTTTATGCAGGGAAAGCGAACGGAACAAACCGGGAGGACTGATTTGAAACACACCGCGTCCGGTTGGTCAGATGACCGGTTCGCAGCTGCTGCAGCCGCCTCTTTGTGGGTATTGTACCTTGTTTTTGCAGGAATTGCAACGAGATGCGCCGAGAATTGTCCTGCGATTCCTGTGCACGCAAGCCGGAACGTCAAAGAAAGATGTGTGAATAGCCTGCTGGCATTGAATCGTGGACACGTTTTCGCCTTGGAGAAGGGAGAATCGCCGGAGGGGATTGGCTGAAGAAAGAATAAGAGACATGCCGCAGGAATGCGGAAAATTATATGAATGGCTTACAGGAGGAAAAAGATGGATGCATATTTGACGCAGGCGGTGAACAAGCACCATAAGCTGGCCATTGAGCTCAGCGACGACTTGTTTGCCCATCCGGAATTGCCGGATCAGGAATTTCGATCCAGCCAAAAGGTGGTGGATATTCTCAAAGAGGCTGGCTACCAGGTGGAGTACCCATACCTGGGATACCCTACCGGATTCCGGGCGGTGCTGGATAACGGCGAGGGGCCGTCGGCGGCGATTCTGGTAGAGTATGATGCCTTGCCCGGCCTGGGCCACGCCTGCGGGCACAACGTACATGGCTCTATGGCCGTGCTGGCCGCTCTGGCCATGGCCGAGCTCAAAGACAAGTTTCAAGGAAAGGTCTATGTATTTGGTACCCCGGCCGAGGAGGAAAACGGCGCCAAGGTGGGAATGGCGGAGCAGGGGGCCTTTGACGATATGTCCCTGGCGGTGATGATCCACAGCTGGAGCGGCGGGGACAGCATCGCCGATATGGATGTGCTCAGTCTGCGGTGCTATCTGGTGGAATTCAAGGGTCAGTCCGCCCATGCGGTAGCCGGTCCGTGGAAGGGGCACAACGCACTGGCCGCAGCTCGGAAATTTCTGGACCTGATTGACGCCCGCAGAGAGTGCTTTACCCCTGACATCCATGTGAACGGTATCATCACCGACGGGGGGCGTCAGCCCAGCATTCTGCCCAATCGGGCGGAGATCCGCCTGGAATTCCGCACCGATTCCATGGCCAAGCTGGAGGCAATGGATGAGGTTGTTCTCAAGTGTGCCAAAGGCGCGGCTATGGCGTTGGATTGCGAGGTCAGTTTCACCAAGGGCTTTGACGACTTTGCCGATATGGTTCGGGTCCCGGCGCTGGAGAAAGAGGTGATTGCGCTGATGGATGATCTGAACCAATCTCATATCGAGGTCCAGAACCCCAACGGCTCTTCCGACGTCGGCAATGTCAGCTATCACTGTCCGGCCATCCAGCCCGTACTGTCCATCTGTGACACGTTCTATGCTCTGCACACGGAGGAATTCCGGGATATAACCGTGAAGCCGGCCGCCCACAAGGCCATCGCCACCGGAGCCGAACTGATCGCGGCCCTTGTATTACGCACCCTGACTAATGCCGAGTTTCGGCAGAAGGTCTACGATTCGTATTTGGAGACAAAAGCAAAAAAGTTAAACCCCTGAGCCAGTCCCAAAATAAGGAGGAAAAATAGCGTGGAAAATGGAAGTACATTGTTAAACAAGAAGAAAAAGTTTACGCTGCCCCACATCTATGCTCTGCTGTTCGGAATTATTGTAGTCTGCACCATCCTGACTTGGATCCTTCCGGCGGGCGAGTTTGACCGCATTGTCAATGAAGCGGGCAGGACTGTCGCTGTGGCCGGCTCCTTTCACACGGTAGATCCTACTCCTGTGGGCTTCTTCCAAATGTTCCAGCAGATCTATAATGGCATGGTCGACGCAGCCCCCGTGACCTTCTTCGTGTTCATCTCCTATGCGTCCATCAACATCATGATTTCCAGCGGCGCATTCAACGGGTTTGTGGCATTCCTTCTGAGGGTGTTTAAAGGCAAAAGCCGTGTGGCCATCATTCCGATTTTCATCATCATCATCGGCTCTGCCTCCTCTACTCTGGGCCTGTTTGAGGAAACCTTCCCCTTTATCCCTGTGTTTGCCGGAATTGCTGTGGCCATGGGCTTTGACCCCATTGTAGGGTTGGCCATCGTAGCCCTGGGGGCCGGTATGGGCTACTCCGGCGCTGCCATGAACCCCTTTACCGTGGGCATCGCACAAAGCATTGCGGAGGTTCCGGCAATGTCCGGCATGGGCTTCCGGGTGTTCTGCCATGTCTGTATGATTGTGGTTGGATCCTTACTGACGGTACGGTATGCGTTGAAGATTCAGTCGGATCCGACCAAAAGCCTGATGTATGGCGAAGATTATTCCCATGTGAGCATGAGCGAGTCTGATGTTCAAAATGCTCCGTTTGGTACCCGGGAAAAGTTGGTTCTGTTGGTCCTGGTGGCCGGCATCGCTGCCGTTGTTTACGGCAGCAAGACGTATGGATGGTACTTTGCGGAGCTGTCCGCACTCTTTATGATCATGGGGATTCTCAGCGCCATTATCATGGGCTGGGGCCCCACCAAGATCAGCAAGCTGTATGAGAAGGGCTTCACCGATGTGGCCATGGCCTGTATGATGATCGGACTGGCCCGCGGCATCCTGATGGTGCTCAAGGCCGGCACCATTATCGATACCGTGGTGTATTACCTCTCGCTGCCGTTGTCCCTTTTCCCTGCCTGGATGAGCGCAATTGCAATGCTGATCATGCAGACCCTGCTGAACTTCCTGATCCCATCCGGCTCCGGCCAGGCCGCTACCAGCATGCCCATTATGGCTCCTCTGGCCGATCTGCTTGGGCTGCACCGTGACGTGGCGGTCTTGGCATTCCAGTTCGGTGACGGCCTGTCCAACATCGTGTGGCCCACCGGCCTGGTAGCCGTCATGGCCGGCATGGCTGGGGTAAAGCTTGAAAAATGGTGGAAGTTCATGGTCCCCGTTTTCCTGGCCTTGATTTTGACCCAGTCTGTGCTGATGGTAATCGCAGTGGCAACCGGGTTCGGCGCGTAACCTGACGTTAGTCTCTCAAAATACGAATCGATATCATTGATTGTGTCTCACCCGCCCCGCCTGTTTGGCGGGGCGGGCCTTTTCTTGCGCTGAATACGGAAAAAGCCCGGGGGAGAAAGGGCATAGTGCCAAGAGATATTATTTTTTACATATATCTGCGCGGAAACAAATGAAAATTTTCTGCCTTTTTGATTTACAAACGGGGGAAAAGGTGGTAGACTAGTAGGCGTCAAATCAGACAGATCCGCTCCCCACTGCCGGGGAGCGGTACTGTCATGTGCAGCTATAACCAATTACCTATGATGATTATAGCCTCTGAAATGAGCACAGTGACAGGGAAACGGCAGACATGTATGGAACAAGGACAGGCATTTTCCCCTGCCTGCCCGAAAAATAAGGAAGAAAGTAGGGAACTCTATGGCAAGAAAATTCAAAACCATGGACGGCAACAATGCAGCGGCCTATGTCAGCTATGCTTTTACCGAGGTAGCGGGCATTTACCCCATTACTCCGTCCAGCCCAATGGCCGACTACGTGGATCAATGGGCGGCCCAGGGACAAAAGAATATCTTCGGTACGACCGTTAAGGTCGTTGAGATGCAGTCTGAAGCCGGCGCCGCCGGTACCGTTCACGGCTCCCTGAACGCAGGTGCGCTGACCACCACCTATACCGCTTCTCAGGGTCTGCTGCTGATGATTCCCAATATGTACAAGATTGCCGGTGAGCTGCTGCCTGCTGTGTTCCATGTCTCTGCACGTACTGTAGCCACCCAGTCTCTGAACATCTTCGGCGACCACTCCGATGTCATGGCTTGCCGTCAGACCGGCTTTGC
>JBFWME010000008.1:12789-36728 GCA_050251755.1 Lawsonibacter sp.
CTGGGCGGCGACGGCACCGTGGGCGCCAACAAGAACTCCATCAAGATCATCGGCGACCACACCGACAAGTATGTGCAGGCCTATTTCCAGTATGACTCCAAGAAGACCGGCGGCGTAACCATCAGCCACCTGCGCTTCGGCGACAAGCCCATCCGGAGCCCCTACTATATCAACAAGGCCGATTTTGTGGCCTGCCACAACCCCTCCTATGTGACCAAGGACTTCCCCATGGTTCGCGACGTCAAGCCCGGCGGCGTATTTATGATCAACTGCCAGTGGTCTGACGAGGAGGTTGCCCACCACCTGTCCGCCGGTGCCAAGCGGTATATCGCAGAGAATGACATCCAGCTGTATGTCATCAACGCCATCGATCTGGCCCGCCAGATCGGCATGGGCAAGCGCACCAACACCATTCTTCAGTCTGCCTTCTTTACCCTGGCTAAGGTTATGCCTCAGGCTGAGGCCATTCAGTATATGAAGGATGCCGCCACCAAGTCCTACCTGAAGAAGGGCCAGGACATCGTGGACATGAACCACAAGGCCATCGACCTGGGCGCCTCCGCCTTCAAGAAGTACGATGTGCCCGCCGACTGGAAGAATGCCAAGGACGAGCCCAAGGACAGCAAGCTGGTCGGGCCCGCCAAGCTGATCAAGCTGGTGGAGAATATCCTGGATCCTGTGGACCGTATGGACGGCGACAGCCTGCCTGTGTCCGCCTTCGTACCCCATGTGGACGGAACCTTTGAGCAGGGCGCTGCCGCCTACGAGAAGCGCGGCGTGGCCGTCTCGGTGCCCACCTGGGACACCTCCAAATGTATTCAGTGTAACCAGTGCTCTTACGTCTGCCCCCACGCCACCATCCGTCCCTTTGCGCTGACCGGGGAGGAGGCCACCAAGGCTCCCGCCGCAGCCAAGATCGTGGACGTAAAGGCGGGCAAGGGCAAGGGAACCTACAAGTTTGCTATCGCCATCAGCCCGCTGGATTGTATGGGATGTTCCGTCTGTGCCAAAATCTGTCCCACCAATGCGCTGACTATGGTCAACCAGGAGGAGGAACTGGCCCAGCAGGACGTGTTCAATTATATGGTCGCCAACGTCTCCGTCAAGGAAGATGTGGCCGATCTGACCGTCAAGGGCAGCCAGTTTAAAAAACCTCTGCTGGAGTTCTCCGGCTCCTGCGCCGGCTGTGCGGAGACTTCCTATGCCCGTCTGATCACCCAGCTGTTCGGCGACCGGATGTATATCTCCAACGCCACCGGCTGTTCCTCCATTTGGGGTGGTCCTGCCGCGACCTCTCCCTATGCCACCAACGCGGAGGGGAAGGGTCCTGCTTGGGCTAACTCTCTGTTTGAGGACAACGCCGAGCATGGTCTGGGCATGTACCTGGGCCAGAAGGCCATCCGCAACCGCCTGATTGCCAAGCTGGAAGAGATGGCCGGTAACGACAAGACTACTGCCGAAACCAAGGCGCTGATCCAGAAGTATCTGGAGACCGCTGAGGACGGAACGGCCAATGCCGAGGCGACCAAGGCTTTGATTCCCGCCCTGGAAGCCGCTGCTGCTGCCGGCTGCCCTGTGGCACCCCAGATTTTGAAGGAGAAGGATTACCTGACCAAGAAGTCCGTGTGGATCTTCGGCGGCGACGGCTGGGCCTACGACATCGGCTTCGGCGGCGTGGACCATGTGCTGGCCTCCGGCGAGGACGTCAACATCTTTGTGTTTGACACTGAGGTGTACTCCAACACCGGCGGACAGGCCTCCAAGGCTTCCAACATCGGTCAGGTGGCACAGTTCGCCGCCGCCGGTAAGACGATTGCTAAGAAGAGTCTGGCGGAGATCGCCATGACCTACGGGTATGTCTATGTGGCGCAGATCTCTATGGGAGCGAACCCCAGCCAGACCCTGAAGGCCATTTCCGAGGCTGAGGCCTATCACGGCCCCTCCCTGATCATCGGCTACGCCCCCTGCGAGATGCACTCCATCAAGGGTGGCATGGCCAACTGCCAGGTCGAGATGAAGAAGGCCGTTGAGTGCGGTTACTGGAATCTGTTCCGGTTCAACCCCTCCGCCAAGGACGAGGGTAAGAACCCCTTCACTCTGGACTCCAAGGCTCCCGCCGGCGGTTACCAGGAGTTCCTGATGAACGAGGCCCGCTACTCCTCGCTGACCCGCTCCTTCCCCGAGCGCGCCAAGGAGCTGTTTGCACTGAACGAGGAGACCGCCAAGAAGCGTTACGAAAAGCTGACCCGCCTGCAGAAGATGTACGAGGAGTAATCCTTTCCTGCAGGTTCCAACAAGAAAAGACCCCGGGACGGACACTGTGTCCGTCCCGGGGTTTCAGCTTACCAAAATGCTTGCAGAGTTCGCGCCGCACACGGAGCAAAGAAAATGAAATGTGTTCTCCGGTGAGATGTGCGTCGGAGAACATACCTCTTACCTTGCAAGTGTGAATACGATCCGCAGATGGCGGACGGTTCGAGCGCACGGCCATGTGCAACCAACACGAAAACCCCCAGTATAGACGACTTGTCCGTACCGGGGGTTTTCTATGAATTATAAGCTGTCCGCGAGAAAATCCCGCAACTCCAGCAGGGATTCAAACCGCTGGAACAGCAGCTGGTCCAATTCAGGGGTCGGGGGGATCAGGTCTGGAATCATGGCCACCCGCATCCCCGCTCCATGGGCGGAGTGGATGCCGTTGAACGAGTCCTCCACGGCCAGGGCGCTGGCCGTGTCAATTCCCAGCCGCCCGCAGGCGGTTTGATAGATTTCCGGGTGCGGCTTTCCATGAGTTACCTGGTCCCCGGTAACCACCGTTTGAAAAAAAGGGCCAAGGCCGGTAAGCTCCAGCCGCCGACTGGTACGCTCGGAATACGTGGAGGTGGCCAAAGCGATGGGGAGGCGGCGCTCGGTTAAAAAAGTTAGAATTTCAAAAACTCCTGGCTTCAGGGGAACGCCATCCGCCTCGATCCGTGCCTGAGTCCGCTGGGAACAGGTCTGGAAAAATGCCTCGACGGGAAACTTGGACCCCAGAAGTTCCAGCATGTGGGCCATGTCGTCCCGCCGGGAACGGCCGATAAATTCCAGATAATGCTCCACTGCCTGGGGACAGCCAAACTCTTGGCTGACCTCCTCCCAGACACTTCGGCTGAGACGTTCCGTGTCAAAGAGGACTCCGTCCACATCAAAGACAACGCCATCCAAATGCAGCATGCTCATACCTTTCCGATGTCTTTGCGGAAGTGCATATCCCGGAAAGAAATCTGTGCGGAGGCGGCATAAGCGCCGGCAATGGCTTCCTCCAGATTGGAGCCCGTAGCAGTGACGCCCAGCACCCGCCCGCCGGCGGTGACCACTGCTCCATCCGCGCCTTTCTTCGTTCCGGCGTGGAAGACCACGGCGGACTTGCCCGCCTCCTCCAGACCGGAGATGGGATAGCCGCTCTGGTACTTTACCGGATAGCCCCCCGAGGCCAGAACAATGCAGCAGGCGGCGCCGTCCTTCCATTTGATGTCCACCTGATCCAGGGCACCGTTGACACAGGCCTGGAAAATGTCCAGCAGGTCGGTGTCCAGCATGGACAGGATGGGCTGGGTTTCCGGGTCTCCGAAGCGAGCGTTGTACTCTACCACCTTGGGGCCGTCTTGGGTGAGCATCAGCCCGAAGTAGATGACCCCCTGAAATGGGCGGCCTTCCGCCTTTAGTGCGGCCACGGTGGGCAGGAAAATTTCCTTCATGCACTGCTGAGCGAGCTCCGGGGTGTACTTGGGGGAGGGGCAGAAGGCGCCCATACCGCCTGTGTTGGGGCCCTGGTTGCCGTCATAGGCCCGCTTGTGGTCTTGACTGGACAGCATGGGGACCAGGTGTTCTCCGTCACAGAAGGCCAGCACCGTCACTTCCGGGCCCACCATGCACTCCTCAATGACCACGGTAGAGCCGCTGTCGCCGAATTTTTTGTCCTCCATCATTTCCCGGGCGGCCTGCTCCGCTTCTTCTACGGTGGCGGCCACCACCACACCCTTGCCCAGGGCCAGACCGTCGGCCTTCACCACAATGGGAGCGCCCTGCTTCCGGATGTAGGCGAGGGCCTTGTCCAGGTCGGTGAAGGTCTCGTATTTGGCGGTGGGGATGTGATACTGTTTCATCAGGGATTTGGAGAAGGCCTTGCTGGCCTCAATGATGGCGGCGTTGGCGCGGGGGCCGAAGGCGGGAATACCCGTGGCCTCCATGGCGTCCACCATTCCAAGGGCCAGGGGATCGTCGGGAGCCACCATGACAAAGTCAATGGAATTTTCCTTTGCCCACCCGACCATGCCCTCCACATCGGTGGCCTTGATGGGTACGCAGGTGGCCACCTGGGCAATACCAGCGTTGCCCGGGGCACAGTACAGTCGGTTTATCTTCGGACTTTGGGCCAGTTTCCAGCAGATCGCGTGTTCACGACCGCCGCCGCCCACAACTAAAACGTTCATAGTATTTACACCTCATGAATGATTACGGCGGATTGCCGCTTGGTCTCACAGCGTTTCCACCAAAGGCGGAGCGCAAGGAAAGAGATCTACAGGCGAATTCATTTCGCCGCAGGACACCAAGGAGAACGACATCCCATCTGGTAAGCTTAGTGATGGAACAGACGAATTCCCGTAAAGGCCATGACCATACCGTACTTGTTGGCAGTGGCGATGACCTGGTCGTCCCGGATGGAGCCGCCGGGCTGGGCGATATACTGGACCCCGGATTTGCGGGCCCGCTCCACATTGTCCCCAAAGGGGAAGAACGCGTCGGAGCCCACGGTGACCCCGGACATCTGAGCAATCCAGGCTTTTTTCTCTGCTTCGGTGAGGGCCTCTGGCTTGACTTGAAAAATATTCTGCCATACCCCGTCGCTCAGCACATCATCAGACTCGTTGGAGAGGTAGATGTCAATGGCGTTGTCCCGGTCGGGACGGCGGATGTTGTCCACAAACCGGAGGCCCAGGGTCTTGGGGTGCTGGCGCAGCCACCAGAGGTCCGCCTTGCTGCCCGCCAGACGGGTGCAGTGGATGCGGCTTTGCTGCCCGGCGCCCACGCCAATGGTCTGGCCGCCCTTGACATAGCACACGGAGTTGGACTGGGTGTATTTCAGCGTGATCAGGGCCAGGAGCATGTCGTGTTTGGCCTGCTGGGGCAGATCCCGGTTGTCGGTGACCAGGTTGCCCAACAGCTCCTCGGTGATGTCCAGATTGTTGTAGCCCTGCTCAAAGGTGATGCCGTAGATGCTCCGGCGCTCTACCGGGGCGGGTGAATAATTCGGGTCGATTTGAACCACGTTATAGCCACCCTTGCGCTTGGTTTTTAAAATTTCCAACGCCTCGTCGGTGTAGCCGGGGGCGATGACGCCGTCGGATACCTCGCCGGCCAAAAAGCGGGCGGTGTCGGTGTCACACACTTCGGACAGAGCCGCCCAGTCGCCAAAGGAGCTCAGCCGGTCCGCCCCCCTGGCCCGGATATAGGCGCAGGCGATGGGGGACAGCTCCCCCTCCGGGGCAAAGTAAATGTTGCGCTCCGTCTCGCTCAGGGGCAGACCAAGGGCGGCCCCGGCGGGGGAGACGTGCTTGAAGGAAGCTGCGGCGGCCCGGCCGGTGGCCTGTTTCAGAGCCTTGACCAGCTGCCAGGAGTTAAGGGCGTCCATAAAGTTGATATAGCCAGGTCGGCCGTTGAGCACCCGGAGGGGCAGTTCGCCCTGCTCCATGAAGATGCGGGCGGGCTTCTGGTTGGGGTTACAGCCGTATTTCAGTTCCAATTCCGTCATAAAACGCACATCCTTTCACAAGTCGTTCTGCAATGTTATCCGTGCTTGTTTACCAAAACGGTGTCCCGCGCTCCGGTGGCCAGATCGAGGTAACTGACGTAGAGCGCCACCTTGTTGTCCCGATTCAGGTTGGTCCAGAGCTCCTGGGCCAGGGTCTGGGCGTCTGGAGCGGAGATGGCGACCCGGCGGGGCTCTCCGTCGAAGGAGGGCAGGGGATCCAAATTCTCCTGGTATGTGTGGATGAAGTGGCCCACACCGGCCACCGGGGCGTCATACTCGTAGAAGAAGCGGTGGTTGCAGGCGGGGTCCCCGTCGGCGGACTTCAAAATGGACAGGCAGTAGGACCCGTCCGGGGCCACCACACCGGAAATACGGGGGGTGTAGTTGGGGGGATCCGGCTCAAAGCAGCGGGTGCGTAGGGCCTCAAAATAGCTTTTTCCCGCCAGAAGAAAGTCGCGGATGGTATCGGTCTGGTCCCCGTTGGTGACCACGGTGACGCCGCTGTCCAGAATACGCACAGGGTGGTAAATGATCAGAGAGGGGTCGGTCATCTTGCTCTCGTCATAGGCCCGGGTGCGGATACCGTCCCCGGTCTCTTCAAAGATCCGGTTGCGGCTGTTCTCGCTGCGGCCCATAATGAAATAGGCGATGACCGCCTTGGTGTGGTCGGCGGACCGACCCAGTACGATGCCGCGGCCCGGATAGGGGTGGTTGGTCAAAAGTTGATTCAGGTCAAGTGTCTGCATGGGAATTCTCCTTTTTTGTTGGGTTGGTGCTTTCCGGTGAAAACAACGAAACGGGCGCACCACGTTCCTCACGGGGTGCGCCCAGACGGTCGGCAGCTCAGAGGCGATACTCCCTGTGGTTCACCCACTTCCGTCAGTCATATCGCATGGTTCAATTTTCAATCCGCGGCGTCTGTAGCAAGGAACAAAGCGGGGATGGCAGAGTTATTCCGCCCGGTCCAGAATTCGAACGGTCCGGCCCTCTACCTTCAGCCGGCCTTGACAAAACAGAGAGACGGCCTGTGGCAGCAGAACCCACTCGCATTGTTCCATAATGCGCCGCTGAAGCACCTCGGGAGTATCGTCAGGGAGGACCTCCACCGCCTTCTGGGCAATGATGGGCCCGCCGTCGCACTCCTCACTGACAAAGTGGACGGTGGCTCCCGATAGCTTCACCCCATACTCCAGGGCCTTCTCGTGGACGTGGAGGCCGTAGCATCCCTTGCCGCAGAAGGAGGGAATCAGGGAGGGATGGATGTTGATCACCGCGTTGGGGTAGCGCTGAAACAGCTCGCCGGTGAGGATGGTCATAAATCCTGCCATCACCACCAGATCAATGTTCAACTCCGCCAGTTTGTCCGCCAGAGCCAGCGTCATGGCCCGGCTGGACGGGTAGTCCTTCCGGGTCAGCACATAGCCGGGAATACCGGCCCGGGCGGCTCGCTCCAGGGCATAGGCTTCGCCGTTGGAGGAGATGACGGCGGAAATCCGCCCGTTGACAAGTTCCCCTCTGGACTGGGCGTCGATGAGGGCCTGAAGATTGGTCCCGCCGCCGGAGACCAGGACGGCAATGTTCTTGGGCATAGGTGCTTCCTCCAAGGTTTGGTGTAAGGGCACACGGGATGAGGCCCCAAGAAAGGGTCAGATCAGTTCCACGCCCGCGTCGCCCCGGACCACGCTGCCTACCAGATAGGCGGTTTCGCCGGCAGAGGCCAGAAGGTCCAGTGCCTGCTCGGCCTGGGCGGAAGGAACGGCCAGAATCATGCCGATGCCCATGTTAAAGGTGTTGTACATGTCCCGCTCCGGGATGTTGCCGGTGGCCTGAATCAGACCGAAGATGGGCAGTCGGGGGAAGGAGTCCAGCCGGATCCGGGCGGTGAGCCCCTCGGTCATCATACGGGGCACGTTCTCATAGAAACCGCCGCCGGTGATGTGGCTGACGGCCCGGATGTCCACCCCTGCCTTCAGCAGGGCCTTGACGGCCTTGACATAGATCTTGGTGGGGGCCAGCAAGGCCTCGCCCAGACTTTTACCATCCAGCTCGGCTCTGGGAGATTTCAGGTCGGCGCGCTCCACGTCAAACACCTTGCGCACCAGGGAAAAGCCGTTGGAATGGACGCCGGAGGAGGCCAGACCGATCAGGACATCTCCCTCGGCCAGCGCTTTGCCGTCAATGAGCTTCTCCTCGTCCGCGATTCCAACGGAAAAGCCGGCCAGGTCATATTCGTCCACAGGGTAAAAGCCGGGCATTTCGGCGGTCTCGCCGCCTACCAGGGCACACTCAGCCTGGCGGCAGCCCTCGGTGATGCCGGCGACGATTTCGGCAATCCGGGCGGGGTCGTTCTTTCCGCAGGCGATATAGTCCAGGAAAAACATGGGGGCGGCTCCGCCGCAGACGATGTCGTTGACGCACATGGCCACGCAGTCGATGCCCACGGTGTCGTGCTTGTCCATCAAAAAGGCGAGCTTCAGCTTGGTGCCCACGCCGTCGGTGCCGGACACCAGAACGGGCTTCTTCATGCCGGTCAGGTCGGGGGCAAACATGCCGCCAAAGCCGCCCAACGTGCCCATTACGCCGGGAATATAGGTGGATTCCACCATGGGCTTGATACGCTTGACCGCCTCGTACCCGGCGGTCACGTCCACGCCGGCGGCGGCGTAAGATTCGGAATGGGAGTTTTTCATCAATTAAATCCTCCAGTGACTGGTAGAATGGCGCATCGTGTACGGGCAAAAGGGAACGGTCCCTTTTCCGTTGGAACAAGGCGCGCCGGAGACTAAACGGTGGGTAGAAAAAGCGCTTACTTGCCCATTAGCCGGCGGCTCATCTCCTGATAAGCGCCCTCCACGTTGCCGAGGTCGCGGCGGAAACGGTCTTTGTCCAGCTTCTCCCCGGTCTTGGAGTCCCAGAAGCGGCAGGTGTCGGGGGAGATCTCGTCGGCCAGGACAATGGTTCCGTCAGCAGTCTTGCCAAACTCCAGCTTGAAGTCCACCAGGGTGACGCCGCACTCCAGCAGGGTCTGCTTCAAAAAGTCGTTGACCTGGAAGGCATACTTTTTGATGGCGTCGATCTCATCCCAGGAGGCCAGCTTCAGAGCCACGGCATGGTAGTCGTTGATGAGCGGGTCATGGAGATCGTCGTTCTTATAGGAAAACTCGATGGTGGGGGCGTCGAACACGATGCCTTCTTCCACGCCGTACCGCTTGGCGAAGGAGCCGGCGGACACGTTGCGGATGATCACTTCCAGCGGGACAATGGATACCTTTTTCACGGCGGTCTCCCGCTCGCTCAGCTCCTCCACAAAGTGAGTGGGGACGCCGGCCTTTTCCAGCTGCTGCATCAGGAAGTTGGTCATCTGGTTGTTGATGGCTCCCTTGCCGGTGATGGTGCCCTTTTTCAAACCGTCAAACGCAGTGGCGTCGTCCTTATAGGAGACGATGACCACATTGGGGTCCTCGGTCGCGAATACCTTCTTGGCCTTGCCTTCGTACAGCTGCTCCAGCTTTTTCATCCTAAATACTCCCTTTCAAAACTATCATGATCTGTTTTTATAAAAACAATGCGGAAAATCGGGGAACAAAATGGAACGCGGGAAAAGGTCAGCCCTTCAGCTCCTGCTGAAGCTTGGCCTCTTTCTGGGCGATCTGGGCGGCCATGGCCGCGCGAGCGGCGTCCAATTTGGCGGCCAGCGCGTCGTCTGACACCGCCAAAATCTGGGCGGCCAGCACGGCGGCATTCTTGGCCCCGTTAATGGCGACCGTGGCCACGGGGATACCGCTGGGCATTTGAACGGTGGCCAGAAGGGCGTCCAGACCGTCCACGGCACCCCCTTTCATGGGGATGCCGATGACCGGCAAGGTAGAATTTCCGGCAAACGCCCCCGCCAGGTGGGCGGCCATGCCGGCGGCACAGATCAGCACACCAAAGCCGTTTTTTCGTGCGTCTTGGGCAAACTCAGCTGCGGCGGCCGGAGTGCGGTGGGCGCTGAGGATATGAGCCTCATAGGGAATCCCAAACTCGTCCAGCTGGGCGCAGGCCCCTTTCACCACCGGCCAGTCGGAATCCGAGCCCATAATAATGGCAACTTTCTTCATGGAGTTCTCTCCTTTTCGAAAAAGTTCAGGCTATCTGCGGGTACAGATAGCCTGATCAGCATATGAATCATGATTTTTGGACAGGTGAAAGCCCTGGCCGTGCTCACACGACAGCTGAAAACAAATCAGACGGGAGCTGGCCATGGCAGAAACCTCCTTGTTTGATACCGACATCTTAGAACTTAATTTTATCCAAAACCAGTGAATTTTGCAAGGGGGCACAACATTTTCGTAGACTTGTACAAGGATAAGGAGAGAAAAGGTCGACAAAGTTGTCAGCCCGGGCGAGGGAAACGGGAAAGAGGGCCTACAGCAGGCCCGCGGTATCCAAAATCCGGGTCACCTCGGCGGCCCTGTTTGGCCAGGCCGCGGCCGCGGCATGGGCGCGGCGGCGCTGGGATACAAAATCCTGGACCTCCTCCAGGGCATGGCGGCACGAGGTCAAAAATTCCTGCTCGGAATGGGCCCCGTAGATCACATCGGGAAACGGCTCGACCTGATCGGGCCACAGCATGGAGACCACCGGCTTGCCGGTAGACAGATATTCATAGATGCGGGAGGAAATCACGTCGTCGCAGGAACGGTCCTCCTGAAGAAAATCCAGCAGCACGTCACAGCGGTACAGCCAGTCGGGCACCTCAGACAAGGGACATGGGCCGGCAAATTCTACGTTGGGCAGCCGATGCAGACGGGACAGCAGACGGTTGCCCATTTGACGGCCCAGCAGCAGGAAGGTCCAGTTGGGCTGTTCCAGGGCAGCGTAAAGCAGAGAAGACAAGTCCAGATCCTCGTGGATGGTGCCCGCCCAGCCCAGCACGGGCCCGGACGCCTGGGGCAGAGGATCGGGACGGGGATTGGCGGTCTCACCCGAAAACAGAGGATAGTTGGCCCCGTTTGGCAGCAGCGCAATGTTGGAACTGCAGGGAGACAGCCGGTCGCAAAGCGGGGAAGAGGCGGCGAAGACCACGTCGGCGGCGTTGGCCAGGCAGCCCTCCCACATAGGTGGCAGGTCGTCCCATACCCTCTCGCAGTCGTAGACCAGACCGTCGTAGTGCAGAACGTCCAGCAGATGGACGTGTTCCGGATTGGTGGTCCACAGCAAGGGATCCCGAAAACGATGCCGGGCGGCTTGTTCTGCTACAAATCGGCCAAGCCTGCGCTGGCCCATGCGAAAGAGATAGCCGTGGCGTTCGTCCAACGGGAACAATCGCCGGGGAAGGGAATATACCGTCACGTTGGGACGCACCTGGCGTCCCTTTTGCAGAAAAACCCGGTCCGTACTCTGTGCGGCGGGGAAAAAGTATAAAATCTGGGTGTCCTTCAGGCGGGAAATCAACTGCTGGGTTCGTCCCGGGCAGGAACTCCAGGGATCATTGGACAGGCAAAGGATCTGCTTCACGGCGGGAAGCCTCCTCAAATAAAAAGTGATCGAGGTGGTCAACTAGGTTCCGAACATATTGTAAAGAATGAAAGTTGATCTGGTGAAATCGTAGAAAAGTACCTTGCGCGGCGAAACAAATGTCGGTATAATAAAACGCAACACAAGAACAACTTACATATCACCATTATAAGCGTCTGCAAAGACCTGGTCAAGAATAGAAAGGCGGGAAACTATGATAAGCGCGCTCCAGAGTATGGATGTCGGTATCCTGTTGACCGTTCAGAATCTGCGGAGCAATGCCCTCGATCCGCTGATGCAGGCATATACCTCTCTTGGAGACGGAGGCGTGCTTTGGATCGTGTTGTCAGGCTTGCTATTGTGCTACAAGCCCACCAGAAAGGCGGGGATGCTGGCGATCATCGCCATGCTGGTAGGGCTGATCTGCACCAATTTGATTTTGAAGCCTCTGGTCGCCAGACCCAGGCCATGGCTGGATGTGGCGGGACTTGTCCCCTTGATTGATGAGCCGGATCCGTACTCCTTCCCCTCGGGCCATACCTGCGCGGCGTTTGCCGCGGCTATGATCTTTTGGCGTGCCCTGCCGGAAAGCTGGGTTGTAGTCAAAGCCCTTGCCATAACAATGGCGGTTCTGATGGGCTTGTCCCGGGTGTATGTGGGAGTCCACTACCCGTCTGATGTTCTGGCGGGAGCGATGGTCGGTTGTGTCTGTGCCTTGTCTGTCTGGCATTTCTACCTACCGCGCAGCTAGAGAGTTGGCGGCGGTATTGAGATTGAATCATATGAAAGGGAGCGCAAATCAAGACATGAAGGAAGTAGGTTACTACAATGGGGCAATCGGCCCCTTGGAGGAGATGACCGTACCCATGGGGGACCGGGCGCTGTACTTCGGCGACGGCATTTATGAGGCAACCTGTGTGGCAAATCGGGTCCCCTTCGCTCTGGACGATCACCTGGATCGGATGTACAACAGCCTGCGGCTGATGGAGATTCCATTCCACATGGAGCGCGGCCAGGTGAAAGCGGAATTGCAGAAGGTCATTGACGCGGCGGAGGAGACCCAGATCCAGTTTCTGTATTGGCAGATTTCCCGGGGGATCAGTGTGCGCAACCACCCCTTTCCACCGGCGGAGGCAAAGCCGGGTCTGATGATCTATGTGCGGCCCTATGCCATGAAGTCCCTGGATCGGCCCTATAAGCTGATCTCTCAGGAGGACCGGCGCTTTTACCTGTGCAACATCAAGACGTTAAACCTGATTCCCAGCGTGCTGGCCAGCCAACGGGCGGTGGAGCGGGGCTGTGACGAGGCGGTGTTCCACCGCGGATCCCGGGTGACCGAGTGCGCCCACAGCAACATTTCCATTCTGAAGGACGGAGTGCTGCGCACGGCGCCCACGGATGAGCTGATTTTGCCCGGGATCACCCGAAAGCACCTGCTGGCCCTGGCCGGAGAACACGGAATCCCGGTGGACGAGCGGCCGTATTCCATGGTGGAGCTGATGAACGCCGACGAGATCATTGTGACCAGCAGCAGCGCGTTATGCATGAAGGTTGCGTCCGTTGATGGGATCCCCGTGGGCGGTAAGGATCCCCAGCGGCTGAAGCTGCTTCAGGAGGCGTATCTGGAGAAGTTCCACCTCGAGACCCAAAGGTAAATATTGCGCCCGTGGGGCGCATACAACATAAGCATCCACCCGTTAGTCGGGTGGATGCTTATGTTACAAATAGGTGTGGGTGCAGACCTGGCTGATCTTGGCCTGGAGCTTTTTTAAATCCTCAAAGGTTTCGGGCCTGCGCCGGGGATCCCGCAGAATGGCGGCGGGGTGGAACAGCGCGGTCATCTGAAAGCCGGATTTCTCAAACCAAAGCCCGTGCTCCCGGGAGATCTTGAAGTCTTCCCGGATGAGGCGTGCGGCGGCGATGCGGCCCAGGCACACAATGATTTTTGGGCGGATGAGAGCCACCTGGTTGCGCAGATACTCCATACAGGTGTCCTGCTCCGTGTTCAGTGGGTCACGGTTTTTAGGTGGGCGGCACTTCACGATGTTGGCGATGTACACGTTTGTCTTACGGCTCAGGTCGATCAGCTCCAGCATGTCGTCCAGCAGCTTGCCGGCCCGGCCGACAAAGGGCTCCCCCTGCAAATCCTCGTTTTCTCCGGGGCCCTCCCCGATGCACATAACTTCCGCGTCACGAGGGCCGACGCCAAAGACCACGTTGTGCCGGGTGTCCGCCAGAGCACATTTCTGGCAGGTGTGGCACTGATGTTCTAACTCGTTCCAATCCAGCATGGTTCAACGCCTCACTTTTGGTTCGCGCGGTTTTGTTCTTGCCGGTTTAGAGCTTCTGATACCCCTTCTCGGACGGCGACGCGAATGATATGGTATAAAATAAGCAGGCTAATGGCCAAAAACAGCAAATAGAGGATCAATTCCACAACAATGCCTCCTTTGTAAACTTAAACATTGTATGGACAGCTTATCATAAAAGCACTAGGGCCGCAAGAGCGGAGTTTTCCGGATTCTGTATAAAACGCCCATTGACAAGGCAAACTGGAGCAGTGTATAATTCCTGCATAAGAAAAAAGCGCCGACGAAGACCGCACCCTAAGGCATCCGACAGAGAGACCAGGCCACTGTGCTGAAAGCTTGGTCCGGAAAGACGGGGTTGCGCAACACTTCTGAGCTGACGGTTCGAAGAGGGAATACCTTTTTTGAGGGCCGTCCGTCCTCCCCACGTTACCGGGGCTCGAAAGAGGCTCCTTGTTGGAGGGGCAACGCGGGTGGTACCGCGGAATCATGAGATGATTTCGTCCCGGGTCGTATTGTTTGATACGGCCCGGGATTTTTGCAGTTCCGGGGGCGTATCGCCAGACAGAAAGGAAAGAGAATTCTATGGAATTTGTCACCGGAACCCCAAAAGAAACGATCCGTTTTCGAGACATTGCGCTCGGCAAGCTGGATGGCCGCACCGCTTCCGTCAAGGGGGCGGTCCACGCCCTGCGGGAGTTGGGGGGCATTAACTTTATGACCCTTCGCCTGCGGGACGGCGCCCTTCAGTGTGTGTGCGTTCCCGAGACGCTGCCCGAGGGACTGTGTGAGGAGTGTACCGTCTCCGTGACCGGCAGCCTTCGCGCGGAGGAGCGGGCGCCCGGCGGACACGAGCTGGCGGTGGAGACTGTCCAGGTGTTGTCCCGTCCGGCCGAGGCCATGCCGGTTCCCGTGTCCAAGTGGAAGCTGAACTTGAACCTGGATACCGAGCTGGGCCTGCGCCCGGTGGTGCTGCGCAATCTGCGCCGGCGCTCGGTGTTCAAGCTTCAGGAGGGCATCTCCCGTGCCTTCCGGGAGTACCTGACCCGGGAGGGCTTTACCGAGGTGCATACCCCAAAAATCGTCCACGCCGGAGCCGAGGGCGGTTCTAACATCTTCCGTCTGGACTACTTTGGCCGCAAGGCGTTTCTGGGTCAGTCTCCTCAGTTTTACAAGCAGACCATGGTGGGGGTGTTTGAGCGGGTCTTTGAAGTTGCCCCCGTCTTCCGGGCGGAGAAGCACTCCACCCCCCGGCATCTCAACGAGTACACCTCGCTGGATTTCGAGATGGGCTATATCGACGGCTTTGAGGACATTATGAGCATGGAGGCCGGCTTCCTGAAGTATACCATGGAGCTGCTGAAGGCCGAATACGCCGACGAGCTGAAGCGGATGGACGTGGAGCTGCCTAAGGTGGACCAGATCCCGGCCGTCCGGTTTGACGAGGCCAAGCGCCTGGCCGCCGAAAAGTACGGCCGCCCCATTCGGGACCCCTACGACCTGGAGCCGGAGGAGGAGCACAACATCGGCCGCTACTTCAAAGAGGAGTACGGTGCCGACTTTGTCTTCGTCACCTACTACCCCACCAAAAAGCGCCCCTTCTATGCCATGGACGACCCCGCCGATCCCAAGTATACCCTGTCCTTCGATCTGCTGTTCCGCGGGATGGAGGTGACCACCGGCGGACAGCGCATCCACGACTACCACCAGCAGGTGGAGAAGATGCTGTCCAAGGGGATGAACCCCGAGGAGTTTGAGAGCTATCTGATGATTCATAAGCACGGCATGCCGCCTCACGGCGGCCTGGGCATCGGGCTGGAGCGGCTGACTGCCCGGCTGTGCAATTTGGATAACGTGCGTTACGCCTGCCTGTTCCCCCGGGATCTGAACCGGCTTGAGCCTTAAAAGGCGGAAAGGAGCAAACTTATGAAAATTACCACAGAAATGGTGGACTATATTTCCGTCCTGTCCCGGCTTAAGCTGCCTCAGGAGGAGAAAGAACAAATGACCGGCGAGCTGGAGCAGATCATCGCCTATATGGACACCCTGAACGCTCTGGACACCAGCGCTGTAGAGCCCATGAGCCATGTGTTCCCGGTGAAGAATGTCATGCGCGAGGACGAGGTGGTTCCCTCCTTCGACCGCGCGGAACTGTTGAAAAACGCCCCGAACGCGGACGAGGAAGCCTTCCTGGTCCCCAAGACGGTGGAATAAGGAGGGGCCGAAATGAATGAGATTTTAACTCTAAGCGCCCTTAAACTTGGCGCGGCCATTCAAAAGGGAGAGGTGAGCCCCGTGGAGGCCGCCCGGGCCGCCCTGGAGCGGATGGATGCCACTAAATCCGACAACGCCTTTGTGGCCCGCTGCGCCGAGGCCGCCCTGAAGCAGGCGGAAGAAGCGGCAAAAAAGATTGCCGCCAAGCAGACGGTCTCGCCTCTGGCCGGTGTGCCCATGGGGCTGAAGGACAACATCTGTACCAAGGGGATGTCCACCACCTGCGCCTCCAAAATCCTGACTGGCTTTGAACCTCCCTATGATGCGACTCTGGTGGAAAAGCTGGATGCGCTGGGCGCTGTTGTTCTGGGCAAGCTGAACATGGATGAGTTTGCCATGGGCTCCACCACCGAGACCTCCTTCTACGGTCCCACCCGCAACCCCTGGGATGCTGAGCGGGTGCCCGGCGGCTCCTCCGGCGGCGCGGCGGCTGCGGTGGCCGCCCGCTCCTGCTGGTATGCCATCGGCTCCGACACCGGCGGCTCCATCCGCCAGCCCGCCGCATACTGCGGCGTCACCGGCATCAAGCCGACCTACGGCACCGTCTCCCGATACGGACTCATCGCCTATGCCTCATCGCTGGACCAGATGGGCCCTCTGGCCCGGGACGCCGCCGACTGCGCCGCGGTGCTGGATGCCGTGATGGGAAAAGACCCCCGGGATGGGACTTCTCTGGACGTGCCGGCCGGCGGGCTGCTGGCCGGCCTGACCGGCGACGTGCGGGGCATGAAGATTGGCCTTCCAGCCGACTGCTTCGGGGACGGCCTGGACCCCGAGGTGAAGCGGGCTGTTTTGGCGACTGCCGAGGTGCTCAAGGCCCGGGGTGCCGAGATCGTGGAGTTTTCCTTCCCGGTGATGGAGTATGTGGTGCCCACCTACTATATCATCGCCGCCGCCGAGGCCAGCTCCAACCTGTCCCGGTTCGACGGGGTGAAGTACGGCTGGCGGGCCGAGGGGTTTGAGGACCTCACCGACCTGTACAACCGCACCCGCACCGAAGGGTTCGGCTCCGAGGTCAAGCGCCGTATCCTGTTGGGTACCTTTGTGCTGTCCTCGGGCTATTACGATGCCTACTACAAAAAGGCCCTTCAGGTGAAAGGGCTGATCAAAAAGGCCTTTGACGATGCCTTTGTCAAATGCGACCTGATGCTGACCCCCGTGGCGCCTACCACCGCGCCGAAAATGGGAGAGAGCCTCAGCGATCCCCTGCAGATGTACCTGTCTGATATCTACACCGTGTCCGTCAACCTGGCGGGGCTGCCCGGATTGTCCATGCCATGCGGCTTTGATTCCAAGGGAATGCCCATCGGGGCCCAGCTCATCGGCCATGCCCTGGGTGAGAGCAAGGTGCTCAATGCCGCCCATGCATTCCAACTGGACACCGAGTATCACAACCGAATCCCCACCGGAAAGGAGGCGGACTGATATGACCTGGGAAACTGTCATCGGTCTGGAGACCCATGTGGAGCTGGCGACCAAGACCAAGATTTTCTGCTCCTGCACCACCGAGTTCGGCGGCGCCCCCAATACCCACTGCTGCCCGGTGTGTACCGGAATGCCCGGTACTCTGCCCGTCGTGAACCGAAAGGTGGTGGAGTTTGCAGCTAAGGCCAGCCTGGCCCTAAACTGTCAGATCACCCGGTATCACAAATTTGACCGGAAGAACTACTTTTACCCCGACCTGCCCAAGGCCTATCAGGTGTCGCAGCTCTACCTGCCCATCGCCCGGAACGGCCGCGTGCCCATCCAAACCGAGGCGGTGGAGAAGAATATCCGCATCCACGAGCTGCACATGGAGGAGGACGCGGGCAAACTGGTCCACGACCCCTGGATCGACCAGACCAAGTGCGACTACAACCGCTGCGGCGTGCCGCTGATCGAGATCGTCACCGAACCGGACTTTCGCTCCGCCGACGAGGTCATCGCCTATTTGGAGAAGCTGAAGTCCACCCTGGAGTATCTGGGCGTCTCCGACTGCAAAATGCAGGAGGGCTCTCTGCGATGCGACGTCAACCTGTCCGTCCGGCCTGCTGGGTCCGACGAGCTGGGGACCCGCACGGAAATGAAGAACCTGAACTCCTTTAAGGCGATTTCCCGGGCCATTGCATACGAGGCCAAACGCCAGATCGAGCTGATCGAGGAGGGCAAACGGGTGGTTCAGGAGACCCGCCGCTGGGACGACAACAAGGATGCCACCTTCTCCATGCGCTCCAAGGAGAATGCCCAGGACTACCGCTATTTCCCAGAACCGGATATCCCCCCCATCGAGCTGTCCGAAGACTATCTGGAGCAGCTGAAACAGCAGCAGCCCGAGATGGCCCAGGCCCGGCGGACCCGGTATCAGACCCAGTGCGGCCTGCCCGAGTACGATGTGGGGATCCTCACCTCGCAAAAGGCACTGGTGGATTTCTTTGAAGAGGCGGTGGAGCTGGGTGCTCCCGCCAAAGAGGTGTCCAACTGGATGCTGGGAGACATGATGCGCCGCCTGAAGGACGAGGAGACGGAGCCCAAAGACATGAAGCTCACCCCCGCCAATCTTGTCAAGCTGATCGGGCTGATTTCAGGAGGAACGATCAACCGGAATACTGCGGCCAAGGTATTTCGGGCCATCTTTTCCGACAATACCGACGCGGAGGAGTATGTTCGGGAGAATGGGCTGGAACAGGTCAACGATGCCGGGCTGGTAAAGGAAGTGGTGGAGAAGATATTTGCGGCCAATGAGACCGCGGTGGCCGACTACCGCGCCGGCAACCGGAAGGTCATGGGATTCCTGGTGGGCCAGGTGATGAAGGAGCTGAAGGGGAAGGCTGATCCCAAGGAAGTCAACCAGGCGGTTCGGGACCGGCTGGAGGGATAACAATTTGCCGGACTTTTGTAAAACACAAGATATTGTGTAACTACAGAAGACCGACACGACATTTTGTAAAGCCAAGAAAAATGCAGTTTCGTAAACCAAATTAGAACACTTGTTTTATTGCAAAAAACCGCTGATTTCTCAAGGAATCGGCGGTTTTTTCTCTAAAATTCTAAGAAAAAACTCTTGCTTTTTATGTCAACAGCTTTTATACTAAAAAGCAAGGTGGGGCGAAGTGGAGCGAAACCCCGTAAAAAGAAATTGAAGTGGGGGAGAGGTGGAAAAACATGACCGGCACATACGAGCACAGCATTGACTCAAAAAGCCGGCTGTTCATTCCCGCCAAACTCCGCCTGGAGCTGGGAGAGACCTTTTATCTGGCCATGGGCGTAGACGCCTGTCTGGCCATTTATCCACAGTCCACCTGGGACCGCTTTACGGAAAAATTTGCGTCTCTGCCCATGAGTCAATCCAAATCCATGCGCCTGCTGTTTGCCAATGCCGTCAAGTGCGAACTAGACAGCCAGGGCCGCATCGTGATCCCACAGAAGCTTCGAAAATACGCTTGCCTGGACAAGGATGTCGTGATCATCGGAGTCAATGACCGGGCGGAAATCTGGGCTGCCAATGCCTGGAATACACAGGAGGACGAGATGACGCCCGAAAAGATGGCCGCCTGTATGGCCGAGCTTGGATTTTAACCGAGCAATCCTGAACATTCCTCAAGTCCTCGTTTGTCCGCCTGGTCCGGGCTGCGAATGACGGTAAACGCCTGTTCAAAGCAGAGGCGCCGCTTCTGTTTCGGAGCCGGCCTATGGAGGTTGACATGAGCGAGCATTTTACGCACCGTCCGGTGCTGTTGGACGAGTGCATTCAGGCGTTGAATATCCATCCCGACGGGGTGTATCTGGACGGCACCTTGGGCCGGGCCGGTCACAGCCGGGAGATTGCCAGACGGCTGACCACGGGCCGACTCATCTGTGTAGACCGGGACCGGGCCGCGCTGGAAGCCGCTCGGGAGCGGCTAGCCGATTGGATGGATCGGGTCACGCTGGTTCACAGTAATTTTGACCAAGTCGATTTTATTTTAAAAAATCTGGAGTTAACCGGGGTCGACGGGATGCTGTTTGATTTGGGCGTCTCTTCCCCGCAGTTGGACGATGGCGCCCGGGGCTTCTCCTATATGGCCGACGCCCCTTTGGACATGCGAATGGACCGGGACGAGGGGATGACCGCCGCCCAGGTGGTCAACACCTGGAGTCAGGAGGAACTGCGCCGAATCCTGTTTCAATACGGCGAGGAACGCTGCGCACCCCAGATTGCCGCCGCGATTGTCCGCAGAAGAGAGGACAAGCCCATTGAGACCACACTGGAGCTGGTCGAGGTGATCAAAAGTGCCATGCCGGCCAAAGCGCTGCGGGAAAAGCAGCATCCGGCCAAGCGGTCGTTTCAGGCCATCCGTATCGCCGTCAACGACGAGCTTGCTTCCGTAGATCGGATGCTCCGCGGGGCGGTACCGCGGCTCAATCAAGGAGGACGGCTGGCGGTTATTACTTTCCACTCATTGGAGGATCGGATCGTCAAAACCGGTCTGGCGGAGTTTGCAAAAGGGTGTACCTGTCCGCCGGATTTTCCGGTGTGCGTCTGTGGAAAGACTCCGGACATCAAATTGGTGAATCGAAAGCCGATCCTGCCCACGGAGCAGGAGATTGAAGAGAATCCGCGTTCCCGCAGCGCAAAACTGCGGGTTGCCGAAAAATTATAAGAAGCGCGGAGGCGTGCGGAGCAGGGGAACAGCGCCGGAGCGCAGGGCAGAGCACAAGGCAGGACGAAGTCCGTACTGGGTCTGCCCGCAGTCGGAGAAGCTGTACCCCGTTGCGCAGCCGCCGGAGCGTGACAAATAGAAGCGCCGGATTCCAGGTGCGCCTGGGTGAAGCTGTGGCAGAAATGCCGAACTTTAAACAGGAATTCAAATGAATGCAAACCATAAGAGAAACGGAGTGAGCGCTATGGCCGCCCGCCGACGCAGTACAACCACATACAACACATATGGCAGTGTGGCCTATGCCCCTGCCTATGATGGAACCGCCGTCCGCGTTCCGCGCCGGGAGGAGGAATTTCAACGCCGTCCTCAGCCCAAGCAGCGGGAGCGGGTTCGCCGCCAGGAACTGACCCGTGCCCAGGTCCAGGTCCGGGAGGCAGGGCAGGTCGCCCCCTTTGCTGTGGTTGGATTTTTGGCCGTGGCGGTGTTTGCCGCCTTGTTGTTGCTGAGTTATGTCCAATACACCATGCTAAATGGTGATATGGTCTCTCTGCGCGGCCAGATGACCTCCCTCCAGACGGAAAATGCCACACTGTCTGCCCAGTATGAAAAGGTATTCGATCTGGCTTCCATTCAGGCGGCGGTGGGGGACACAATGGTCCGGCCTACCAACGACCAGGTCGTGTATCTCGATCTCTCTGAGCCCGATATGGTGGTGGTCTATGGGGAGGAGAAGGCAGAAGGAGGAATCCTGGGGGCCGTGAAAGGCGCTGAAGCGGTCTTTGGTGAAATGATTGAATATTTCCGCTGATCGGACCATATAAATGAGCAACGACAGAAGCGACGAAGAAATACAAAGGGCGCAAGAAAGGAGTTTCTTGCGCCCTTCTACCGCGGAGGGAAGGGGTACCATTGGGAGAAAAGTATGACCAGACGGGCGGCCGCACCAGAGGGCTCGCCCGGGAGGGGCGGTCAAAACGGGTTATTTTCCGCCGTACTGTGTTTTTAATGGTGCTGTGCGGCGCCGTGCTGTTTGTGCCGCTGTTCTGGAAACTATGGGATGTTTCTATCCTCCACCATGAGGAGTACCAAAAGCAGGCCACGGGTCAGCAGACACTGGATCTGTCCGTCTCAGCCTCTCGGGGGGATATTTACGACCGAAACGGAAATGTGCTTGCCATGTCGGCCACGGTGTATAATCTGATTTTATCGCCAAAAGACCTGGTGCAGGATAAGGTGCCCCAAAAGGACTATATTGGCGAGGATGGGACGCTGGACGAAGCGGCCTGGAACGCGGCGGTGAAAGCGGCGCAGGATCAACTGATTCAGGATCTGATGGCGCTGATTCCCGGAATGGACGAGGAACGGCTGGATCGCCAGGTTCGGGCCACACAGTATTCCTATCGGGAACTCAAGAACAAAGTGGAAGAGGATGAGGCCGAGGCCATCCGAGCCTATATCGTGGAGCATAAGACCGCCCATTACCTCTATCTGGTTTCAGGCACTCAGCGCTACTATCCCTATTCCAGCCTGGCTGCCCAGGCCCTTGGGTTTGTCAACGCCGAGGGAGGCGCTTATGGAATCGAGGCGGCTTATGATGATGTGCTGGAGGGAACGGCCGGCCGGGTGGTGACGACCCGGACCGGAGCGGGAACCCAAATGTACAGCAACTACTCCGAGTTTGTCGATGCCATTGACGGCTATGATTTGACCCTGACCATCGACGCTACCATTCAGTCCTATGCGGAAAAAACCCTGGAGAAGGGAATCGAGGCCTACGACGTACGAAACGGCGCGTTCTGCATTGTAATGAATCCAAAAACCGGCGCCATTCTGGCAATTGCCAGCTCTCCGGACTTTGATCCCAACAACTATTCGGTCATCACCAACGATCAACTGAACCAAGACATGGCGGAAAGCATCTCTTCGATTTATGAGCAGATGAAAATCGACAACCCCCAGGGGCTTACCGATGCGGAGCTGATGGATCAGGCCCAGGCCGAGGCCTACTCCACCGCGGTGAACACCCAGTGGCGCAGCAAGGCGCTGGATTCCCGTTATGAGCCGGGCTCCACCTTCAAAGCCATTGTGTTGGCTGCCGCCTTAGAGGAAGGGGTTGTAACCGAAAGCGACACCTTTACCTGTACCGGCTCCTACCGGGTGGCTGGCTGGAGTCATCCCATCAGCTGTTCTAAAAAGACAGGACACGGCACCCAGACGCTGGTCCAGGCGGTGCAGAACTCCTGCAACCCGGCGTTTATTCAGATTGGGCAGCGGCTTGGGATTCAAAAGTTTTACGACTACTTCGAGGCCTTCGGCATGAAAGAGAAGACGGGCATCGACCTGCCCGGCGAGGCCGGCCTGGGCGACGCCGTCTGGGACCGGTCAGAGATGAGCAACGTCGATTTGGCCGTGGCTTCCTTTGGACAGCGCTTTGAGGTTACGCCCCTTCAAATGATTACCGGCTTTTCGGCGGTCATCAACGGGGGAAAACTGGTTCAGCCCTATGTGGTTCAGTCCATCAACACCAAGGATGGCACCGTGGTAAAGAACACCGAGCCTACCGTGGTGCGCCAGGTAGTCAGCCAGGAGACCAGCGACCGGGCGACGAAAATTCTGGAAAGCGTAGTGGCTGAGGGCACCGGAAAGAACGCCTATGTGGCCGGCTATCGCATTGGCGGTAAAACGGGTTCTTCCGAGACCAAGGAGGAAGGACGGACCATCGTCTCCTTCATGGGCTTTGCCCCGGCGGATGACCCGCAGGTCATCGTCCTGCTGGCCTACGACAAACCCCAGGAGGCATCTCCCGGCAGTAACTTCTGCACCACCGGCGTCTACATCAGCGGCGGCAACATGGCGGCCAAACAGGCCGGGCCTTTGATTGCCGATATCCTGGACTACATGGGCGTAGAAAAGAAGTATACCGAGGCGGAATCCGCTGCTGTGGATGTTGTCACCCCTCGGGTAACCGGCCTCAACGTCACCGATGCGGCTTCGGACCTGAAAGAAAAAAATCTGAACTATCGTACTGTGGGGGATGGGGATGCCATAACCCATCAGGTTCCGGCTGCCGGGGCCTCCGTCCCGGGTGGCTCTACGGTGATTCTGTATCTGGGCAGTTCCGTCCCGGAAGAGAGCGGTACGGTGCCCGATGTGGTGGGGCTTGGCTATGAGACCGCCCGGAAGAAGCTGGAGGAGGCGGGGTTCTTCATGCGCGCCTTTGGAGTTTCGACCTATTACGGAAATACTACCACTGCCTCGAGTCAAAGCGTAGCCGGGGGAGAGACAGCCGCCATCGGTACGGTTGTCGATGTCCAATTTGCCAATATGGTGGAGGACGGGTGGGTAGACGCCGGGTAACGTCGTAAAAAATCCGTTTTAGGTGCTGTTCCCCTACTCCGCACGCCTCCGCGCTTCTTATTTGTCACGCTGCGCCTGTTCGCGACGCTC